>CAZXBP010000047.1:5079-17151 GCA_964639015.1 uncultured Nitrosomonas sp. | reverse complement strand
GGCTCGCGCAAAGCATCAATGTGTGGCTGAACAGCCATACCTCGGCCGGATTGCTGTATGCCACCGACCTGCGGTTGCGCCCGAACGGCAACAGCGGATTGCTGGTGCACTCCATCGAAGCCTTTGCGCAATACCAGCGCAACCAGGCCTGGGTATGGGAACATCAGGCGCTGACCCGCGCGCGCTTTGTCGCAGGCGACCTCACCGCAGGGCAGGCGTTTGAATCCACCCGGAAAGAAATCCTGTGCCAGCCGCGTGATTTAAAGAAGCTCAAACAGGATATCCTCGCCATGCGAGAGAAAATGCGCGATGCACATCCCAGCCCGGCGGCATTGTTTGATATTAAACAAGATCGCGGCGGCATCATTGATGTAGAATTTATTGTGCAGCATCTTGTTCTGGGATTCGCCCACCGGCATCCTGAATTGACCGGCAATATCGGCAACATCGCGCTGCTGAAACTAGCGGCTGAGTTAGGACTGATTACGTCACAAAGTGCCGAAAATTGTCGCATCGCCTACCGCGAATACCGGCGCATCCAGCACCGCCAGCGTCTCAACCGCGACAGCGAATTATCCGGAACAGCCGCCACGGATAATGCATTACAGGCGTTTACCGATACGGAAAAACAGTACTTGAAAGACGGCCGCACAGCGGTTATCCGTTTGTGGGAGGAAGTTTTCGGTGATTAGGAACAAGGCACGAAAAAGAATTTATTCTGGAATTTTAAAGAACTGGCACGATTCATGCTTACAGATAAATACACACACCCGGTGTGTAATGACCAACTTTTAGGAGACTAAACATGCAAAAATCACAAAAGGGTTTCACATTGATCGAATTAATGATCGTTGTAGCGATTATCGGTATTCTGGCGGCGATTGCAGTTCCAGCTTATCAAAATTACACCCTGAGAGCACGCTTCACTGAAGTTGTAAATGCAACGGCTTCAGTCAAAACTGGTATCGAAATATGCGTACAGGATGGTAATTGTTTTAATGGTGCTGGTGCGCCTATAAACGTTGCTTGGCTTGCTTTTGGTCTTATACCTGCACAACCCGTTGCAACGAACGTTTTAGCCGCAGTTAATATTGATGCCGCAGGTGTAATCACAGCCTCAGCTACCAATAATCAAGGCTTGGCTGGTGAAACATATACTCTTACCCCAACCGCAGACGCACAAGGCAAAGTAACTTGGGTAGTAGGTGGAACGTGCAGAACTCGTGTGGCTGGTGCAATTTGCTAATTGAAATTTAGCCCGCGATCGGGTCGGGGTGATGGGATTGCGCCCATCACCTCTCTCACACCACCGGACACGCGGTTTTGGCTTCGCCGACACTTCGTATTCCGCATCCGGCGGTTGGACCAGGTGACTTAGCGCCACAAAAATCTGATGAAACCCGCAATTCCCAATGTATTAGTCGGCTTTCAATTACGGTGAAAGTTTACTAAATACACTAATTATGCCATATTGTCAGCCCGCGCAGACCCGGTTAGCTTCGCGTAATCGGGCTTTCGTATTTTCTGGTTCCACCCATTCCCCACATCTCGCACGCCAGTTTCCGGGCTTTCATGTCGCGCCATAACGTCGGGTTACGCGCAGCTCACCCCGACCTACCGTTTTTTTCCGGCATTGCCAAATTCCGCCAATTACCAATTACCAATTACGGTGACAGTTTACTAAATACACTAATTATGCCATATTGTCGGCCCGCGCGGCCCGGTTAGCTTTGCGTAATCGGGCTTTCGTATTTTTCCGGCTTCACCCATTCTCCGCATTTCGCACACCAGTTTCCGGGCTTTCATGTCGCGCCATAACGTCGGGTTACGCGCAGCTCAACCCGACCTACCCCGACCTGCTCCAACTAAAAATATACTGCATTCCCCTGTATTTGAATAATAATGCGATAACCCACACGCAACCCGCCATATATCCTCACATTGAACATTCCCGTCTTCAATAGGTTATTGCACGGTTCAACTCAGTTGACGGATTGTTTGTCTCTTTGTACTGACAAATGCTAAACTTTCACATCAATTATTCCAAAGAGAAGCGAACAATGAGCGAAGCCACCGAGAATCTTGTTTTGGAACACCTTCGGCATATTCGGGGGCGCGTTGACCTGATCTCCGATGATATGAAAGAAGTGAAGCTCAGGCTTTCATCACTGGAAAGCAGTCTGTCCCTGGTTCGCCGGGAAATTATTGTCGGCGATGAAACCGGCGCCCGTCAGCAAGCTTCCATTGATCGAATTGTGGAACGCCTGGAAAGAATCGAACATCGTCTCGATTTACGACACGAAACATAAATCCACATCGATATATAACCAGCCCACGTAGGTCCGATTAGCCTTGCGTAATCGGGCTTTCGTATTTTTCCGGCTCCACCCACTCCCTGCATCTCACACACCAGCTTGCTTCCGGGCTTTCATGTCACGCCATAATGTCGGGTTACGCGCAGCTCACCCCGACCTACCGTTTTTTTCCGGCATTGCCATATTCCGGAATACTTCCAACATGCATCGGCCCGGCTTTTCCGGAGACTTTTTTGTTTGAGTCAGGCTGCATCAGCTGACTCCTCCAGTTGGCGATAATATGCCATTTCAAATTCAGGCGGCGGAAAATTCCACTTCACTAGTATTGCGCCATGGGCCGCGATGCCAAATGACCTCTGTTTTGTAACCTATTAATTGTCTCAGCCAGGGGTTCCGTGTAGCTAATTGACAGTGACTGCCATGATCGCTGTGATAGTTTAACCTGACGCGTCAGCCAAAAATACACCGTGCAAAAACATCGATAGTGAAAGCGACATAAACAAATCCCGCCCAGCTCGCTACAAAAGTGTTCAGTCGACGGCCGAGCTCCGCCTGGGCAAAATAGGTTGACATGCCGCCTCAAATACCTTGATTAGTCTCATTTTGCGTTATGGACTCAGGCGAAAAAAAGTAGCCACGGTAATCTTGCAGTAGCGCTGACGGGGATGCTGAATACCCGGATTGCGGGAAAAAGACCATATAAAGGTTAGTTATTGAACTGATTGATACCCTTAAGAAACCAAACAATCAACCGTTGGTTAACCCAATCGTAATTCTTACAAGTTTCCACTTACTGTTCACAACCGAAGAGGTGTCTCATTATGTCAATCCAGGGTTTTACACCAACACAAATTGCTGCTTTTACAACTGACCAGATCCAAAGTCTGACTACCGATGATTTCAAGAAGCTTTCCACTGCACAAATCAATGCCCTCACCAGTGAACAGATCAGTGCCATCGAGACAGAAGACTTGAGCGTACTCAGCGCCGCACAGATCAGGGGGTTTGATGCTCAAAAATTTGCGGATGGCATGCTGACTTACCAGATTGAAGCGTTAAACCAAACTCAGGTTGCCGCACTGAATACAGATCAGTTGGCGACACTGACAACCGATCAGATCCAGGCAATAGAAACACAGGATCTAGTCAAGCTCAGTGCGGCCCAACTTAATGCACTCAGTACTGAACAATTTAACAATTTGAGTTCCGATCAAATACAGTCGCTGACGGCTACTCAGATCAAAGGACTCTCGACCGATCAATTATCCACATTGTCTACTGATAATGTTCAATTACTCACTGGGGCACAGATCGCCTCACTATCTGTCACACAATTAAACAGCTTCGACTCGGACCAAATTGCGGCCATCGATGTGGCCGATGTGGCCGCCTTTACCGCAACACAAGTCAAGGGAATGGATAGCAGTCAAATAGCTGCTTTAACCACCAGTCAAATCACTCAACTGAGCAAGAACCAGCTGGCAGCATTGACAACCACTCAGATTGCCAATATCGAAACGGAAGATCTTGCTGCAATGACAACCAGTCAAATTGCTGCATTCTCAGCTAAGCAAATTGTCGCTTTCTCAAGTGATCAGCTCAACAACATGACATCGGATCAGATTCAGGCTCTGACTGCCACTCAGATCAAGGGACTTACTACGGATCAAGTGTCGAACCTGACGAGTGATAATATCCAGTTACTGACCAGCGCTCAGGTCGCTGCGTTGTCGACAACTCAATTGAACAGCCTTGACAGCGATCAAATTGCCGCTCTCGATACCGAAGACGTGGCTGCCCTGACCGCAAATCAAATCAAGGGCCTTGGCACGACACAAATCCAGGACCTGACTTCCGATCAGATGCAGGCATTGACCGTCAATCAGATCAAGGGACTCACAACCGCTCAGATCGCCAATATCGAAACGGATGATCTTGCTGCAATGAGCACCAGTCAAATTGCTGCATTCTCGGCTCAACAGGTCGCCGCTTTCGCAAGCGATCAGCTCAACAACATGACATCGGATCAGATTCAGGCACTGACTGCCGCTCAGATCAAGGGGCTTACCACCGATCAAGTGTCGAACCTGACGAGTGATAATATCCAGTTACTGATCAGCACTCAAGTTGCCGCATTATCTTCGTCACAATTGAACAGTCTTGACAGCGATCAAATTGCCGCTCTCGATACCGAGGATGTGGCTGCCCTGACCGCAAATCAAATCAAGGGTCTTGGCACGACACAAATCCAGGACCTGACTTCTGATCAGATGCAGGTATTGACTGCCAATCAGATCAAGGGACTCACGACCGATCAGATCGCCAATATCGAAACGGATGATCTTGCTGCAATGAGCACTAGCCAAATTGCCGCATTTTCGGCTAAGCAGATTGTCGCTTTCACAAGCGATCAGCTCAACAACATGACATCAGATCAGATTCAGACTCTGACTGCCACTCAGATCAAGGGACTTACCACTGATCAAGTGTCGGGCCTGACGAGTGATAATATCCAGTTACTGACTACCGCTCAGGTCGCTGCAATGTCCGCAGCGCAATTGAACAGTCTTGACAGCGATCAAATTGCCGCTCTCGATACCGAAGATGTAGCTGCATTGACTGCTTCTCAAATCAAGGAACTCAGTACGGCTCAAATCCAAAATTTAACTTCCGACCAAATTCAGGCATTGACTGCCAATCAGATCAAGGGACTCACGACCGATCAGATCGCCAGTATCGAAACGGATGATCTTGCTGCAATGACCAGCACTCAAATCGGCGCATTCTCTGCAAAGCAGGTCACCGCTTTCACAAGCGATCAGCTCAACAACATGACATCGGATCAGATTCAGGCACTGACTGCCGCTCAGATCAAGGGGCTTACCACTGATCAAGTGTCGGGCCTGACAAGTGATAATATCCAGTTACTGACCAGCACCCAGGTCGCTGCGTTGTCGACAACTCAATTGAACAGCCTTGACAGCGATCAAATTGCCGCCCTCGATACCGAAGATGTAGCTGCCCTGACCGCAACGCAAATCAAGGGCCTTGGCACTGATCAGGTTGTGGCGCTAACCACCGGTCAAGCGGCTGCATTGCAGTACGCTCAGATCGCCGCACTCAGCGTAAACCAGATCACAGTCTTTGAAACCGATGATTTAGCGCAACTGAGCAGTGACAACATCAAAGCGCTGTCGTCGTTACAGATCAGAGCACTGACTACCGATCAGATTGATAGTTTATCAACCGAGCAAATCCAGGGATTGAATGCTTCACAGGTTGCTGCAATGACATCGGAACAAATCAGCACACTCTCAACGGATGATATTCAAGCGCTAACCACGGCTCAGGTCAAAGCGCTAACAAGTGAGCAGATTTCCGGCTTAACCACGGAACAGATATCCAGCCTGGAAAGTGAAGATTTGCAAGCATTGTCTGCCATTCAGATCAAGCTGTTTAATACAGACCAAATTACTAATGGTCTTTCAACAGATCAAATACAGCAATTGAGTACAACGCAAGTTGCTGCGCTGACAACGGCGCAAATCGCGAATCTGAGCACAGATCAGGTCGATGCATTATCTACGGATCAGGTGCGGGCACTGACATCGACTCAAGTCGCAGCGCTTACCACTGATCAGATTCCTCATCTGCACTTCTAAGCAGAAACAGGCCCATATCTCTGCGCACTTACCCCCACGGTATAGTCTCTCATGAGCAATACCGTGGCCACTCTCTGGGAGAACATTGTATGTCCGAGCATCTACATTCCGACTATACCGACTGGATCCAAGGTATTTGGCAAAAGAATATTGAATTTTCAGATCTTGTTACTTATGCCAATCAGAAAAATTTCCCACCCAGTCTGGCAGCTGTTCTTTACCAAACCTGGCTCAAACGCAACCGCACTCCGAACGACGTATTCGCCTGGTTCAATCTGGGCGTCAGCCTGTTTTCAGAAAAAGACTTTACTGGCGCCCAAGAAGCCTATGAATCTGCATTAGCCATTAAACCCAATTTTGTCGCAGCACGTTTCAATCTTGGCCTGGTTTACGAACAACTGAACAATGCGCAAGCAGCGCTTGCCCAATGGAAGCAGGTGGAAGAAACTGCCAATTCAGACGCACCCGACGAACTCGCCGTACTGGTTTCTGCACTGAATGGCATCGGCCGGTTACAAGAAACGCTCAAGCAATACCAACCTGCCTGCGAAGCGCTGGAAAAAAGTCTGTTACTGAAACCAAATCAATCGGATGTCATCCATCACCTGGTTTTTATGCGGCAAAAACAATGCCGTTGGCCCATTTATGAACCAATCGGCGTAACTGAGGAAAATACGCTGCGTAAAGCAACTTCTGCGCTTGCCATGCTGAACATTTCTGATGAACCCGGTACCCAACTTACAGCGGCGCTCAATTACAGCCGAAAAAAGATACCTACTGACTTGCCCAGACTTGCTCCACTCAATGGCTATCAGCATGAAAGAATTCGCATCGCCTATTGTTCAGGGGATTTCTGCACACACCCGGTTGCCATGCTAACCGTTGAATTATTCGAGCAACATGACAGGGAAAAATTCGAGATTTTTGCTTTCTGCTGGTCACCCAATGATGGTTCAAAATTACGTCAGCGTATTATCCAGGCTGTAGATCACTATATACCAATCCATAACCTAAACGATGCAGAATCGGCCAAACTGATTCGGGAACATGAAATTGATATTCTCATCGACTTGCACGGCCAAACAAATAAAGCCAGGATACAGATGCTGGCGCATCGCCCTGCACCCATTCAGATCACCTATCTTGGCCTCCCCGCGACGACGGGACTACCCTGTATAGACTATGTAATTGCTGATCGCTTCCTCATTCCCGAAGAATACGCAGGTTTTTATTCCGAGAAACCACTCTACATGCCGGATATATACCAGGTCAGTGATCGCAAACGCGAAATCAGCCCTGCACCTGACAGAGAATCCTGTGGGTTACCCAGAAACAAATTCGTATTCTGCTCCTTCAATAACAATCACAAATACACCTTGGAAGTTTTTACTGCATGGATGAATATCCTGCGACGTGTACCTGAAAGTATTTTATGGCTACTTGCTGATAATCCCTGGGCAGAATCCAATCTCAGGAAGCAAGCAGAATTACAAGGTATCGACCCGACCCGGTTGATCTTCGCAGAACGTACCCTGCCGGCGGATTATCTGGCACGCTATCATGTCGCCGATCTGTTTCTGGATACATTTCCTTTCAATGCCGGAACCACAGCCAACGATGCGTTGTGGATGGAACTTCCCGTTCTTACACTATGTGGTCGTTCGTTTGCTTCTCGGATGGCCGGCGCCCTGCTGACAGCCGCAGGTTTGCCCGAACTTATCACTTACGATCTGGAAGCCTACGAAAATAAGGCGGTCGCACTGGCGCAAAATGCCAAGACCCTGAAAAAATTGCGCAGGAAACTGACTGATGCCAAAACAAATGGCCCGCTGTTCAACACTACGCAATTCACCGCAAATCTGGAATCACATTACGTTGAGCTGGTTGCTACTTTTAACCGGCAAGCACCCGCAATTCAATCTGCCAAACAGGTTGTTTCAATTTCTGAACAACCACAGAAACCGAAACAACTTACTGATATTGTCATCGAAGCAGAACAACTTCAGGCACGAAGCGATATAGCCGGTGCAATCCAGACTTACCGCCAGTGGATTGAATATTCCCATTTACAGGATAAATGGATGGCCTGGTTCAATCTGGGTGTACTGCTCAGCAACAGCGGCGATCTCATTGAAGCAAAGCGGGCTTTTCAAGAAGTACTTCAGCAGCAACCGGGTTTTGTTCAAGCAAGAAAAGCACTCGAGTTGTTACACAACCGCTTGCCGGAAAGCAAGCAACAGTGCAGTGGAAGTAAAAAAACTGTATCAGGCTGGAAATGCGTAACTTCTGAAACCAGAAAGGTGCTGGCAGAGCAGCATTAGCAGATACTGCCAAGTAGCTCGAAGAATCAGAAATAATCGGTTTTTCTCCCACAGTTCCGGAAGAAAATATTATTTTTATCAGCTAAATTAACATCTGCCTGATATTAATATACAAGGAAGCTAAATGAAAAAAGTCCTGAACGTAGGAGGAAATAACAAGTCGATTCCGCTGCCGCCGCAGTATGCAGAATTTGAACATCTGCTACTCGATATTGATCCGCGAGGCGAGCCTGATCTTGTGTGCGATGCACGGAAGCTGGCAACTCTGGATGCTGGCCAGTTTGATGCAATCTATTGTTCACATAACCTCGAACACTATTATCGACATGATGTCAAGAAGGTTCTGAATGGTTTTCTGCATGTTTTAAACGAGAATGGATTTGTCCATATCCGGGTACCGGATATTCAGGAAGTCATGCGCATAACGATGGAACGAAATCTGGATATTGATGATTTTCTGTATCAATCTTCGGCCGGACCGATTATGGTGTCAGATGTTTTATACGGCTACAGCGTCGAAATCGAGCGCAGTGGACAGGATTTCTTCGGCCACAAAATCGGCTTTACTCAAAAATCACTTGAAAAAGCGTTGCAAAATGCAGGTTTTCACAAAATTTATACCGCGACAAGAAACCTTGAAGTTGTTGCGCTGGCGTTTAAAGGCATTCCTGACAGCTACACAAGCTCTCTTTTTGATCTACCGCTGAATTGATTTGCTCGATATTTCCCGCGAACTTTACACGACACGCTCTCTGGAGTAGGGAACTGGCATTACGGTGATGCTTTATATCAACAGCATTGAACCTGAAAACCCCATTCAACCGAGGTTTTCAGGTTTAATGGATTCACATGCACATAATCCACATGACGCTGGAAATTACTATCATCACGTATCAAATGCTCCCAATAACGCCGCTGCCAAATGCCGCGCTCCCCGGCCACTTTGCGGATACTGGAACGGTATTCGGTTTTGGGTAATGCCCGCGAAAATGTGCTCTTGATCAAACGCCACAGCGTATTGAAATCAGCATCACCGGGTGGCAACGTTCACACGCAATGCATATATGCTCCGATAAAACCACTCACGCCTCGATTTGAACCGGATAACGCTCGCGCACCCGCTTCATCGTTTCACGCAGCACATCAATTTCACGGATGAGCAAATCGTTACGATACCGCTGCAACAGGTTTACCGTAAAAAACCAGGTGCCACCCGGCTGTAGTATGAAAGCACATCGACAATCAGACGTATACTTATCTTCGATCAGGTTATACGATCATAGCAGATTCAATCGTCTGTAACCGGTTGCAAAATTGTCAATATACGGCATGGCCATTCGCTGGTAATATAATGGGCTTGCGCCACGGTCCGACTATGGCGCTTTTTTGGCCCGGCCACTCGTCCAGACAACGACAGGACGCTAACAATAAATACCGATTACAATACCCTGATGACAATACCTAAGAATGATACTTTTTTGCGGGCTTTGCTGAAACAGCCTGTTGAATATACCCCCGTATGGATGATGCGCCAGGCAGGACGCTATCTGGCAGAATACAATGCAACCCGCGCACGCGCCGGCGACTTTCTGACCTTGTGCAAGACCCCGGCGCTGGCTACCGAGGTAACTTTGCAGCCGCTGGAGCGCTTTCCGCTGGATGCTGCGATTTTATTTTCCGACATATTGACGATTCCTGATGCAATGGGCCTGGGACTGCGTTTCGCGCAGGGCGAAGGGCCGGTGTTCGACAGACCGCTAAAGGACGAAAAAGCGATTCATGCGCTCAGCGTGCCCGATCCGGACACCGAGTTGCGTTATGTGATGGATGCGGTGGCTGAAATTCGCAAGGCACTGGATAATCGCGTGCCGCTGATCGGCTTTTCAGGCAGCCCGTTCACGCTCGCTTGTTATATGGTGGAAGGACGCGGCGGTACTGATTTTCGTGATATCAAGACGATGCTCTATAGCCGCCCCGATCTGCTGCACCAGATTCTGGATAAAAATGCCCGGGCAGTCACGGCATATCTGAATGCACAAATCGCATCGGGTGCGCAGGCCGTCATGATTTTTGACACCTGGGGCGGCGCGCTGTCGCATTCGGCCTATCAGGAATTTTCTCTGCATTATATGCGGCAAATCGTTGCCGGCATCACGCGGGAAAAAGACAATGTACGTATTCCCAATATCGTATTTACCAAGGGCGGCGGTTTATGGCTGGAAGCAATCGCTGATATCGGCTGCGATGCAGTCGGCCTGGACTGGACGATCGATATCGGCGATGCGCGCCGCCGCGTGGGTGACAAGGTTGCATTGCAGGGCAATCTCGATCCTTCCATACTTTTTGCTTCACCGGAAGTGATCACGAAGGAAGTGGAAAAAATACTGTCGAGCTACGGCCATGGCACCGGCCATGTGTTTAACCTGGGTCACGGCATATCCCAGTTCACGCCACCGGAAAATGCCGCCGCACTGGTTGAAGCGGTTCACACACTGAGCCGCAAATTTCATTAAGTTCCCGGCCTCTGGAGTATCTCTGAAAATTCAGAGTTTTAATTGAGAAATGAGCAAGGCGAAGCGGAGTAAACAGGCAATCCGCAAAACGGATGCTCGCAAATATGAATTTTCAGAAATGTCCTCTAGTAATATACAGAGGCTATCAAAACGCTATTAGAAGGTAACATTGTGCATATTCTGATCATTGAAGATGATATGGCGATTGCCGCCAATCTTTATGATTTTCTTGAATCACATGGACACAGCGTGGACGCCGCGGCTGACGGTGCAGTGGGGCTTCACCTTGCAGCCACGCAGCAGTTTGACGCCATTCTGCTAGATCTGGGCCTGCCCGGCATGAATGGACTGGCCTTGTGTCAGAAACTCAGAAATGAATTAAGGATTGACACTCCGATATTGATGCTGACCGCGAGAGATACGCTGGAAGACAAGCTGACCGGATTTGAACACGGCGCGGATGATTATCTGGTCAAGCCATTTGCGCTCAAGGAAGTTGAAGCGCGTTTAAGCGCATTACACAAACGCCATTCCGGACGCGTCGCGAGCCGTACGCTGGAAGTCGGCAATCTATCCTATGATCCCAAGACTTTTTCCATCCGCTTTGAAAACAAGGACGTCAAATTACCACCAAAATGTGTTCGGCTACTGGCCTTGATGATGAGCGAGCCGGGGCGTGTGTTCAGCCGCAAGGAACTGGAATCCGAAGCCTGGGAGGATACGCAGGAAACCAGCGATACGCTGCGCAGCCACATGCATGTTTTGCGGCGCGCCTTGTCGCGTGTCGGCGGCTATGACCCGATCGAAACAGTTCACGGCATTGGATATTGCCTGACCTCCCGTGAAAAACCGCATCAGGATTAAACACGGTCTGCGCCTGCGCGTTGCCAACGCGCTGGCGAATTTCTGCATTGTCATTGTCGGCGCGTTATGCATTATTTTATATCTTACCTCCGACAATATTGAAGAGGCGCATATCAGACAGGTGATCGAAGTCGAAATGGATCATCTTGTACATCGTTATCGCAAGCATTCCGATTTTTATTCCCAGATCGGTTCGCATCTGAAGAGCTATGTCGTCCGTCATGTCGATGACGAATTACAGATCCCGTCGTACTATCGCGGTTTGTCTAACGGCTATCATCGTATTTACTATGATTACCAGGACATTTATGTCCTCGTGAGATCCATTGATAACGTCAAGTTTATTGTGGCTTATCGCATTACTTTACACACGCAGCGGTTAAGCGAGTTACGTATC
>CAZXBP010000047.1:0-5069 GCA_964639015.1 uncultured Nitrosomonas sp. | reverse complement strand
GTCACTGCCATCGCATTTGTTGTGGGTTATATGCTGGCCGGCATGCTCGTCAAGCAGGTCACTGATCTTGCCGAAAGAGTCAGACTGCTCGCACCAGGCGATGTGCAGGGTGTGCCGCTGATGACATCGGATATGGACGAGGAAGTGGCGCAGCTGGCATCGGCTCTGGATGGCTACCAGAACCGGATACGCCGGATGCTGCAAAGAGAACAGGAATTCACCGCCAACATCAGCCATGAACTGAGAACACCGATCACCACCATTCTGACCAGCTGCGAATTACTGGATGCGGAACCGGGTCTCTCCGACAAGGTACGTTTACGCATCAAACGGATAGAATCAGCCACCACCCGCATGGGAGAACAGCTGCAAGCGCTGCTGTTCCTGGCACGCGAACAGGCGCTGGGCGTGATGGAACCCGTAGCCATAGCAGAATGCATCAATGATGCGGTTGAACCGCTCTATCCCGAGATTCATCGCAAGAAACTGAAATTCATTGTCAACGTCAGCCCGGACCTCATTATTCCGCTCAATCGTCAGGCGCTGCATACCGCGCTGACCAACCTGCTGCGCAATGCCATTCAATATACTGATGAAGGATCGATTCGGGTGGGTTACAGCAACGGCAATCTATCCGTTACCGATACCGGAATGGGTATTGAACCGGCTTTTCTGCCTTTGCTGTTTGAACGTTTCTTTCGTGGCACCACACGCGTAGAGGGGCTTGGCATCGGACTGCCGATTGTCAAGCGCATATGCAACCATTACGGCTGGAAAATCAACGTTGAAAGTCAGGTCGGACGGGGCACCACTTTTCGCATTACTTTCTCATCTCAACTGCATCCGGAAAGAATATGAAGCAACCTCCAGACCGACGACATCCGCTGAGCAGACTCAAGCAAAAGTATTGACGATACCGCTATGCCTGTTCAGGTTAAGATGCTTTTCCAGTCTCGGATTTAATTCATCCTGTGCATTGAAACCATTTACGCCATTTGCATTCTTCGCGTGTTGATGTCCCTGCCGCTCACCTTGCTCCTGGCGTTGAAATGATTCAGCGCCCACCATAACATCGCCAAGCTGGATGCCACTCTCCGCCATCATTTCGCGTAATCGGGGCAATGCCGCTTCTATGGCTTCGCGTACAGCCAAATGAGGCGACACGAATTGTGCTGATGCCAGTCCGCCATTATCTCCTGTAAGACTTAACATGATTTCAACAGGTCCAAGATGTGCAGGATTCAGGCGAAGCTCGGCAACCTGATGCTGCTGATGCGCAAGCCAGACGATTTTCTGTGAAAACTCATTACCCCACTTGGGCTGGTCCATTTGCATGTCCAGATTGACAGGATGAGGTGTTACTGTTGCTGTTGTTTGCAACGCAGTGTTTGACGCTGCTTGCATTAAGCCACCGGAACCTGACTGATTGTGTGGTTGTAGCATGTCAACGTCTGTCTGCAACAAGAGGTTTGCTTCTCCTGTTTGAAGTACGTCGCTCAAACCTGACAAACTGTGAGTCTGTGGCATGTCAATACCGGTTTGCAGTGACAGATTAGCCCCTCCTCCTCCCTGCGCGAAAAAATTTCTCTGAAAGCCGGAAGACAGCGCCGGTGATGTTGCATCGTCAACAAAGTTTGCTGTTCGCAATACATGCATCAAATTATTATTGCTGCTACCTACAGGATTCTGTATGAACCCTTCCTGTGCGTCGGGCTGAACAGACTGCATGGCGGCAGCGATAACCGCACCGGAATCCGGTATCGCGTTTGCGACTTTATTGATCAAACCGGATTGAATTTTATGCGGCGCGAAATTTTCTGTAGGCACAACGGGTGACATGACTTCTACACCGACGCTGTTTTCCAGTAGCAGCGCCTGAGAAACCTGAATCTGTTCTGTCGCTGATTCAGATTTTGATTGATGCGTGCTGTCCGTGCTAACTGTACTGTCTACGGCGTCTGCCGCATCGGTTGCTTGAGTCAAGCGGGTTTTATCGACGGCATTATCCACCTGCTCGACAGGTGCGGCGGGCGCTGATTCTGTTTGCTTGCTGTTGGCATCCGGGACTGTCTCTTTTGCATGATCCTTTGCCGGAGCAGATTCCTTTTCAGCAACTTCACGCGCCAGAATATCGTCAAACTTTCCGGATTCAGGCTTGCCTGCATGGTTTGATTCTTCATGGCCTTTTACGGGCTGAGGCGCTTGCGCTTGCGCTGGCATTTGCACAGGAGCAACTGGATTTAACATGGCGGATATCCTATAAAATTAATGTCTTTTCATACGAGCAATCAAACAACCGTTTTTTTACTTATCAAGCTGTTATTTCATCAGATCGGAATCTTGTCGGGCGAAACGATTGGATGAAAATTCATCCAGTTCATTCTGTTCAATTTTTTTTTGTTTGAGCACTCTGATTTTCTGATGGCGTTGCGACACCGTATCGTAGGCGTTTAATTTACGCCGACAGGCTTGATACTCATCGCAACCTGACTTACGATTACTTTCCGCATACTGGACTGCACGTCTTTGATCGGTAATCGCAGCATCCAGTTTGTTGACAAAAGCCATGAAATTGCGCCACTCCGCATGACCCATTCCATGCAGAGAAGCATTCTGCAACTGCAGTTGATAACTTTGTCGATAATTCAGTAACAAGTTGAGCTTTTGCTCTGCTTCCCGGTACTGCGCATTCAGTCTTCCCAGTCTCTTAGCGGATTCATTATTTTGCTGCTGGGACAATTCGAGCAGCTTTTGCAAAGACTTACTTTCAGCCATTTTGAAGTCCAGTGTGATTATTCGGTTTTAGATGCATCAAATAGCGTCATTATTTTTTGAATACTGTCATCATAGCTTTCATGCTGCATCATTCCCTGTTGCAGAAAACTCTCGAGTTTGGGATAGAGTTGGATGGCCTGGTCCAATGCCGGATCCGAACCCGGCATATACGCTCCTACGCTGATTAAGTCATAGCTGCGTTGATAGCGTGAAAAAGCGCCTTTGAATTTTCTTGCCGCTTCGACTTGCTCGGCAGGCGCCACACTTGACATTACACGGCTGATCGACGCCTCGATATCAATCGCCGGGTAATGTCCGGCTTCCGCCAGCTGGCGTGAAAGCACAATATGTCCGTCCAGTATCGCTCTCGCACTGTCGGCAATCGGATCATTATGATCGTCGCCTTCAGTGAGTACTGTATAGAATGCAGTAATTGAGCCACTATCACTACTGCCGTTACCCGCGCGCTCCACCAGCTGCGGCAGTTTGGCAAAAACGGAGGGCGGATAACCTTTCGTCGCAGGCGGCTCACCGATGGCCAGCGCGATCTCCCGTTGCGCCATGGCATAGCGTGTCAGCGAATCCATAATCAGCAGCACATGCTTTCCTTCATCGCGAAAATATTCTGCAATTGCCGTTGCGTATGATGCGCCCTGCAAACGCAACAGTGGCGAGGTATCCGCAGGCGCCGCGACAATTACGGAGCGCGTGAGTCCCTCATGCCCCAGTATGTTTTCAATGAACTCCTTAACTTCGCGCCCGCGCTCGCCGATCAGCCCTACAACAATAACATCGGCGCCGGTGTAACGCGCCATCATGCCGATCAGCACACTTTTGCCGACGCCGCTGCCGGCGAATAAACCCATGCGTTGACCGCGCCCTACCGTCAGCAATGTATTGATTGCCCGTACGCCGACATCAAGCGGCTGAGAAACCGGAACACGTTCAAGCGGATTAAAGGGTCTACTGTACAGCGGCACATTCTTCTCCGCTTTTATCGGCCCCAGATTATCCAGTGGTTCTCCGGCACCATTCAATACACGTCCCAGCAATCCATGTCCTACATTGACATGTTTGGCCTGATCCGACATCCGCCTTTTCGGATACTGCATTGTTCCTACTTTGGGCGCTTGCGCTGCAACCTCAGCAGGTATAACCTTCGCGCCCGGCGTCAATCCATACACCTCGCCTGTCGGCATCAGAAATAAACGTCCCTCTGAAAAACCAACGACTTCGGCGGATATGCTGCTGCCGTTAAACAAAAAAACAGCGCAACTGCTGCCGACCGCAAGTTTAAGGCCGGTTGCCTCCATGACCAGACCGGTTACCTTTGTTACGGTTCCACCGGAAAGAATCGGATTGACAACCGAGATGAGCTGGTTGCAGTTTTCTAAAAAATTACACCAGTTTTCCTGATGGCTGTGCATAGGTTATTTTTCAATCCAGTCGGTTTTCTGACCTATGGCAGCCAGAATTCTTCGCCAGCGTGTTTCAACACTGGCGTCAATTTCACTACCGCCTGCTTCAATACGGCAGCCGCCCGGAGTGATCTGATCATCTTCAAATATTCCCCAATTGTCCTGCAGAAGTTGTTCGTTCAGATGTTGACGCACGATTCCGGCATCGTCCGGGTGCAAAACCAGACGAAGCGGCTGCATAACCCCTGGAAGCTGACGTACCGCATCCTGCACAACAGGAAGGATCAATTCGGGTTGCGTGATGAGTGCCTGTGCGGTCATTTTTTTAGCCAGATCGATGGCCAGCGATAAAAGATTCTGCGCAACCTGCTGATCCAGGGCATGAAGCTGGTCATCAAGGTTTCCAAATACACGCTTGACATGTACCAACTCAGCTTTTATTTCAGATTCGCCTTGTTGTCGGCCCTCCTGATGACCTTTGCTGTAACCTTCCTGATATCCCTTGTTTATACCTTCATCATAGCCTTGTTTCTGACCGTCTTCTCTGGCTTGCTGAAAAAGGGCTGCAATTTCTTCTTCTGTTATTCCGTGCTGTTTCGCATTATTCGCAGCGTCGCTTTCACTTGAACAATCAGCCTGATTGTCTTCGACCGAAGTGTCTTGCTGCTGATATGCTGAAGCTGCATCCGCTCCGGAATGATCAAAAGTATCCCATTGCCAGAGCTGGCATGATTTCAATTTGTCTTTTGGTATGACAGTGGCTGTTTCCATCTGCATCAATCCGGTAATTTAAATTTAATCAACCCATATAAATCAATGTGTTTAACCTAAAAACCTCAGTTGACCGTTATCCGCGATGACTAACGGTATGAATAA
>CAZXBP010000046.1:0-17270 GCA_964639015.1 uncultured Nitrosomonas sp. | reverse complement strand
TGCCGTAGACTGAGTTGAGGAACGAAACCCAGTCTGATAACAACAGTCATTCAGGTTGCCCGGCGAATCCGCTCAACAGAGAATCTCTGGTTAAACCATTACAGGTTCACTCCGTTAATGTTCAGAGCCACATCATGTTTTTTAATTCACAAAGGTAATGAACAATGAGCACAATAGCGACAGATCAGACATTTATGGGCAGGCAAATAACTGAAGAGGCACAACCGGAAAGAATTCGGCACCACTTACCAACGCACCGGATAACCTATGATGGCCAGACTGGGCAAGTCTACAAAATCTGGTTGCTCAATATCGTAATGAATATTTTTACGCTGGGCATTTACAGTTTCTGGGGAAAGACGCGATTGCGTCAGTATGTGGCGGGGGCATTCAAACTCAATAAAGACCGGTTTGAATACACCGGAACAGGGAAAGAGCTTTTTATCGGGTTTCTGAAAGCCATGCTTATCTTTCTCGTGCTTTATCTGCCTTTTATGGTGGCATCGATTATCGCTCCCGATGCAGCCTGGCCGCTGGTATTTTTGATTCCATTTTTTTATGTTCTGCCTGTAGCACTTTATTCCGCATGGCGCTATCGCATGAGTCGCACACAATGGCGGGGTATCCGTTTTGAACTTGATGGTTCAGTCATGAAATTTGCCGGTGTTTTTCTCTGGAGATGGCTGATCAACATTCTATCACTCGGTATTTTAATCCCTTATTCCGATATCAGGATATATCAATATGTGGCGGATAACGCCTATTATGGCGATATAGCCTTCCGCTTCGAAGGGCGCGGCAAGAATCTGATGGCCATACATCTGGCCACCTATTCAATCATCATCGGGTTACTCATTTTCGCTTTTTACGGTCTACAGCTTATGGCGACATCCTTTGTTACCGCGCAAACGGCAATTGCACAACAAGATCTGTCAGTTGATGAAGCTTTAGTGATTTTTTTCAGTAATGCATCGTTTTTCGCTGCCCTGACCTGCATTATCGTTCCATTCATTCTACTGCCGATGGTTCGATTGATTTACAAAACGGCGCTTATTCATGAAATAACCAATCACTTGCATGCCGGTGAAATCGGCTTCAAAAGTACCGTCACAACTTTTGCGCTGATGAAACTCAAACTGGGCAATTTTTTAATTCTCATCCTGACTTTCGGTCTGGGCTTGCCTGTTATCATGCAGCGTAATCTGCGCTTTTTCGCACAGCACACACAAGTCAGGGGCGATCTGGAAACCTCCGGCATTAAACAAACGCTCGCCCGCAAACCTGCTGACGCTGAAGGCTTGAATGCTGTCATGGGGCTCGATTCAGGTTTTATTTAATGACATTGATTGCGTTCGAAGCCAGGTTTTTTGATGGTAAAACGGCAAAGCCGCATCAAGTCAGTGTCGAATTGCATGCCAGTCGTTTGCGCATCTCGATGTCTGGAGAATCGTGTTCAAGCGACTGGCTGTATAAAGAAATCGTAGTTCTGCAACAGCCTGTTCCACCACAACCGGCCACGCTGACTTCTCTTAAAAACGGTGATATGCGGTTATATGTCGAACCGGAACACTGGTCTTCACTCAAAACAAAACTTCCTGAAACGGCTTTTCCGGCAATAACGCTTTCTACACGTTGGAGATCTTTAGCGGGCTATGCCGGATTATCCGTAATTTTTGTGCTGGCGGCGGTTGCCGCCGGGCCCCGGTTGTTTGAACGCGCAAGCGAATTGATTCCTCACAGTACTGAAATACAGATTGGCAAAATGGCGCTTGATTCGTCAATCAATCATCCGGTGTGTACAGCGCCGCAGGGAAAGGCGGCGTTGGATAAATTGGTGTATATGTTGAAGCAGGGGATAACACGCGACATTCCATTTAATGTGCGTGTTGTTGCCGATGACGAGACACTTAACGCGCTGGCCGCGCCCGGTGGGCACCTGGTTATTTTCAGCGGTATTCTGAAAAAAGCTGATTCGGCAGAAGAAGTCGCTGGCGTGCTGGCGCATGAAATGGCACATATCGAAATGAATCACCCGATGAAGTCATTGATGCGCAATCTGGGAATTACTTTAACGCTTCATATGATGTTTGGCGATGTCGGCGTCCTGAGTAACACCGCCCATTTTGCCGGGATGATTCATCAACTGCACTATAGCCGCGAAGACGAACTGGAAGCGGATAAAATCGGTCATGCCTTGCTTGAAAAGGCCAATATCGACCCATCAGGTTTAACACTGTTTTTCGAACGCATTCAACAGGAAGAAGCAAAAAGCAATAGTCATTCTTATTCTAAACACGAATATTTTTCAACGCACCCGCGCACGGAACATCGTATCAACACGCTAAAAAACAATACCGCCGCCTCAAACAACTATCGACAGGCATTGGACAATTCCGAATGGCAGGCGCTTAAATACATCTGTTCAGAACAGACAGACGCCTAGGAGGCTGGTTGAGCGGGATTTTTCGATCATTTGAGGCGAATAGTCGTTCTATTCAACAAAAAGGATCGGAAAATCCAGCCAGCCAGAATCGTTCGCAGTAGATCAGTCTATTCTCGGACAGCCTCCTGGCACGCCGCTTTTTAGTTCTGGCTGCGTTACAATTCTTTGTAATAACAAGTTATTATGCCTCATTGTGCCTTACTGAAAATATAAATCAACGCACTTTAAACCTCATTCAACTGAGGTTTCCAGCTTAAAGCTTGCATTTTTACATGCTATAAGTATAATAAGAATCATTCTCATATACATGACAGGGATTCGCTATGTATCAGTCAGTCAAATTATCAACCTCTACGGTTCATTGCCTGGATAAGCGCTTGCCACCGGTAGCCGATCAAAATGTTGTGCTGAACAGTGATGCCTTATTTACGCATCATGAAGTGGTGTTCATTATGCATCACGGCGAATGTTATTCATTGCGTCGTACGCGTAATGACAAGTTGATTTTGACCAAGTAAGTCATTGCTGATTTCCATGCCGTCGGTTTTACTCTCTTTTGTCCGCGGCACTATTGCCAGCCAGCCTGTTCCTCCCCAGGCAAGCCAGCAATTTTTTTGCTACCTTTTAAAATCAAAAGTCTGCGATGCATTGCTCAATTGAGCTTGCCGTAAATACTATCAATAAGTAAATTCCACAAAATCTGTGTTGGAGAAACCCTGAACACCGACCAAATCCACAATATTGTCATAGGTGACGATATGGTTGCGGCTACCAGCATCGCTCCAATTATCGTCATACCACAACTCGGCTTTTCCAGATGTCGTATTGTGAACCAGAACATAGGCCTCGACCGCCGCACCCGCATCGGTTGCAATCTGACCGCCGTCCAGGGAAGTCTGTAACTCGATCACTTTTTTTGCATCCGCGTTACCGATGGAAGTGATTCCAGTGCGATTCTCGACATAATCAGTGATCGACAGTGTCGCGCCTTCCTGTGTTGCTGTCGTGCTGCCGAAATCAAACTGATTAAGACCGACCTTATCCGTGCCTTTGACGAAATCGGTGATCGTATCGGTCGTGCTGTAGTACTCGGCTAACCGGAATTGATCGGCTCCATCATTACCCGTCAACGTGTCAGCGCCACCCAGACCGTAGATGATATCAGCTCCGCTGCCGCCCTTGATCACATCATCAGACAAGGAACCTGCGATGCGCAAAATCGCAGTGAAAGCGCTTGCATCGACATTGGCTGCATCGGAAAATCCCGCCAGTTTGGTGCCGTCTGAAATGTCAACGCCTGCCCTGGCCATAATGGTCAAGTCATGTGATCCAGTAATGTTGAACACAGCGGTGGTTGTATTTCCAAAGGCATAACCAAAGAAAGTAGGATTCTGGTTTGTTTCGACCACGTTTGCATTTGTGCTGGTACCGGTTGAATCAAGCGTTAATGATGCAATATTAGACTGTAGTTCAATCCCATACCTATCGTTATTGTTGGATGTAGCCGTAAGGACTGTCTCGCCATCGGTTTCATCAATGGCGCGCAATTCGACAATGGCTGTATTGCCAGCGTTCTTGCCTGTTAAACGCAGCGCGTGGTTCCCACCCGATAAAATGTCGGTCGAATACGCAGTTCTGTCGTTGCTTTCAATATTACTGATATCAAAACCGTTGTTTTGACCAGTGGTTCCGGTAAAAAGGAACTCGTTGATAGCGGTGAAGCCTGTTGTACTAAGATTCTCCGCGCCACCAACACCTTCGAGAACTCCAAACCCGGCTGCATTGTTGACTGCAGCCGTGCTGAGATTGTTAAAATTTTGCGTGGCGAGCGTATCTTTGCCCGCGCCACCGTTAAGTGAGCTTGCTGTGTTAATGGTGCTGTTCTTCAAGACGATGCGATCGTCAGCAGGGCTGCCCGTAAAATTGAAGTTTGATTCATCGCTGTCGCGGGCATCAATGTTGAGAGCACCTGCTGTCATCTGTGAAGCATCGACCATACTCAAACCGACAAAATTATTATGACCGCCGAGCATCAAAGCAGCATCGCCGGAAACATTGATTGTCTTGAGCGTCATTGGATCAACACCAAGGCTAACATTTGATAGAGTCGTTGTACTGGAGATATTGGCGATCTCGAAGGTGTCATCAACCGCTCCAGAAGTGGTAATCGTACTGAAATTTGTCTGTTGTCTCGCTGTGCCCGCACCCGTGAGGGCCAGTGTGAACGCGTCGGAAGATCCCGAACGATCGCCACTGAAATTGACTTCATAAAAGCCAAGAGTGTTGGACATGCCAACAGTGGTTGTTGCGTCAACATTGATAGCTTTAGTATTAGAGCCCGAAGCAGAACCCTTATCCCAAACCTGGAATTGATCCGTAATATTAACAAAGTTAAGCGTAAATGGATCTGTTGTCGCTTGATTTGTAAGGAAAATATTTTCAACATTGGATGAAACAGGAGCAATCGTGCTTCCCCCTGCCGATGAGCTCGCAATACGAATGTTCAGCATATCGTTGCCGTCGGTACCATCAAGCACATCAGCATTCGATATTGTCGATGCATTGCCGGCCGGGTCGAAGACACCGGAATAGATATCAATTCCGCTCGTACCAGTCAGGTTGTCTGTTGCATCAGTTAGTGTAATGATATTGTTAACAATTGGTCCTGAAATAAAATTGTTCACGAATACCAAGGCTTCATCTTTTGTTGCAGGGTTGGTTGCGGTCACATCAGACAACAATGCAATCATCGTTGCAAAATCGTCAGGAGGGTTTCTTCCTGCATATTCTTCCACTACCAATACTTTGTTGTTGAGTAATGCGGCGACCTCGGCGAATTCTACCGGCAGGTCATTCCTTGACAGGAAAGTAACCGCTTCATAAACGATCGTACCAAAACCAGCCCCATCAGAGATTCTGGCTGTAAAATAAAGTTCAGCTTGAGAACCAGCGCTCTGAAGATTATTGCTGTCGGCAATCACGCCAAAGTTATTCATTAGAACACTGACTTGGCTCTCGACAGTTGTCTTGCCTGCCAGAATATTGGAAGTAAATGCCGAAGTAGACGCCAGCGCATCTGAAAGAGCAGCAATACTCATTCCACCTTCCACCAAATTGGCCAATGCTGACAGATTGCCGGCGCTAATCCCTCCATTAAATAATCCGGCGACAATTTTTAGAATCTGTGTTTGTTGTTCATTAGTTATGGCCATGAACTATTCCTCATTAAATAATTGTTTTGGAAACGATTATCCTTTCACATGCTGTGAGATATTAATCGTTTTATTTTTTTGTTAAGCACTAATTTGGTGTACTCGATAAATAAAAATCCAACTTACTAGTGCAGAAGTTTTTTCTGCTGCTTTTGCTGCTTACTAATTTGATTATGTGTGTCGAATTGATCTTGGTGGGATCAAGTAAGTAATAAATATTCAGAGTAAATAACTTACATTCTTCCCAATTTAAAGGATGTGTACATTTTCTGTTTATCATTAATTACTTATAGGAAGTTATAGTAAAATATGCGTGGTGTGTTAGTGATTCTATCCAAATTAAAATGAATCAAATTACTGCTGCGGAATAAATGTTTTTTCGATAGATTTAATTCCTTAAAATAAACTGTTGGACAGCCAATTTATTATCCTCTATATTTCGTCCCATCCCACATATAAGAATAAGCAAGAAATATGCCACTAATTATTAACCTTTTAATAATAGCGTGTTATGTATTTCTTTTTGACAAAAAAATATAAAATCCGACAAAAGTGTAAAATATTCCGTCAAGTCAAGGGATGGGCACGATAAATTCTGCATATTGTCATACTAATTTTTTGATTATAGGTATCATTTCAACTGTCCTGTCTTCGCATCAGTCATCACTTGGCGAATATCGTCGTACAATCCCTGATCCACAATTGTAAAACCCGGATTCTCGACGTATGGAAATACCAGTTCGCATGTTTTTCAGAACGCAGGTAATCATAATGGCTGGAATATGGATTTTGTCCGTTTGAATCGCGGTGCTGCGATCCATATAATTAAATGAACGTTCAATTTTCCAAAGTTCAAATTTTTCAGATATTCCTGCTGTCATAGGCCCAGTTCAACAGGGCTTGCCACTGCCGTTTCCGGCAATTGAGGTTTTTAGGTTGAAACCAGCCTCGCGGGTCTTCTGTATAGATTCAGCCTTTGTCGCGCCACTCGAAAAGCGACTGGGAAGCATTGATGCCGAAGAAGTTCAACGCGGGATCATGAAATTCATGACTTAACCAGGCATGCGCAACATTTGTTTAAGAGTCAGCGCGGGTATAAATTCGGCATGAAAATTTTCTCCCATCAGTTCAGTCAAATAATAACTGTAATCAAGCTGCATGAGATCATTCACGACAATTTTCTTATTTATCATGGGTATCTGATCTAATCACGATCTCCGCTAACTGGTTGATGAAAAAGCGTATTTTTAATCAAGCGTTTAAAACTCCGGGGTCTGTCGGACATAAACAATCGTAGCGAGCCAAATGGGAGAACGAGCGCAGATTTTCTCGATTTTGAGACACATCGTAAAACTATGTAACGAGAAATTGAGGAAATATGAGCCATTATCCCAGTGGCGAAATAGGTTAGCCTTAATTCCGACAGACTCCCGGCAAATATTCTCCGTCAAAAAGCACCGGATATGGCAGTATAGCGATTTTTTATCGACGGTGATGTCGTTCAACCTAAAAACCGCATTTGAATGGAGTTTAAAGTGCGTTGATCTTTGTTTCCGGCAAGGCACGATGAGGCGTAATAACGCGTTATTACAACGAATTCTAACGCAGCAAAAATTAACAAGTGGCGTGTTATAAACACCATACTTTGACCCACCATCCTGATGAACCGGCATTGCTCGAATTGTTTCATGTATTCCTATCGTTAGTCATCCCGGATAACGGTCAACTGAGGTTTTTAGCTGCAATACATTTTTTAAAGTTCATGATTTTTGAAGTGAAATCAAGCGACAATCTATAATCTTTGCAAGCAGAAGAGAATAATATAAGCATACCCAATCTGGAGTTATTTATGGAACATCTCAACCAAGCCTGGATCATGTTAGAACTGGGTGGAATCATTATCATTCCGCTATCGCTGCTCGGTATCATTGCCCTGGCAATCATGCTCGAGAAGGCATTTATTTACTGGCGATTTGCCCGTCTTTCAAAGGATTTGTCCAATCTGATCGAAACCTATGGTTTCAAATGGGAGGATTTGGAAAAAATACTATCCGGTCTGGACAGGCGTCATTATTACAAGCGCTTTTTTGAAGTGGTGATCGCCAACCGGAGCCAGCCATTCTGGTGGACCGAATCCCGCGCAGCGGATGAAGCTCAATTAATTGAAGAATCGCTGGCGCGCAGACTCTGGGCATTGGAAACCATAGTTACCGCTGCCCCGCTGCTCGGACTGGTGGGAACGGTTATCGGCATGATGCGCGCCTTTCAGGTAATCGGCAGCGAAGGCATCGTCAATCCAACCGCCGTAACCGGCGGCGTGGCTGAAGCACTGATTGCTACCGTAATCGGATTAATTATCGCACTGGTTGCTTTGTTTGGATTCAATTATTTTTCCCGCCTGCAATCGCAGACCATGGATGAAATGGAACGTCTGGGAACGCGTCTGATTGATCACATCCGGTTGGATCAAAGGGAAGAAATTCATGAAACGGCGTAAATCCAGAACGCCGCGAAAAGGTCATATCCAGATCATTCCGATGATTGATGTGATGTTTTTCCTGCTTGCGACATTCATGCTGGCATCTTTGTCGATGCAGAAACTGGACTCGCTGCAGGTCAATCTGCCTGAAGGTCAGGCTGAAAAACTCAGCGCCGAAAAACCGATAACACTCACGCTGACCAAAGACAGCGAAATTTTCATCAACAAGGAACGTGTCACGCTAGATACGCTGGCTGTTACACTCAAGCCGCTGTTACAGGGTGCGCAGCAAAAGCTGATTGTTTCCGCAGACAGTGAAGCGCCGCAAGGCATTGTCGTCCAGGCGATGCTGCGTGCACGAAATGCCGGAGTACAGCAGTTTCTGATCGCGGTAAAGCATAAATAGTCGACATAACCTTGTGTAACCGTTCATGGAAATAATCCGCTCAAGACCTATGGAAGTCCGTCTCTGGTGGCCGCTGCCACTGGCGGCGCTACTTTGGCTGTTCATTATATGGGTATTCGGTTTTTTCATTTCTGAGTCGGAAGTTGAAGTTGCTGTCTCAATTCCGGATGCTATCGAAGCGGAATTTCTCGAGCTCCCTGAACTTGCGCAACCGCAGGTACCTGCCATACCCCAGCGCAAAGGCACCGAAATACCGCCTCAGGAAGAAACGCAGCAGCCCAAAGTAGCACCGGAGTTAAAAATTCCGCCGCCGCGCGCCCGACCACTGACACCATCATCACCGCCGCCTGTGAAACGGGACGCGATTGAAACGGCAAAAGTTTTACCGCCCAGGGAAAAAACTGCTATCGAGTCGCCATCAAAAACCGACACTCCCCCTCCAGCCGATTTATCGGAGTATATCAATCAAAGAAGACCGCAACAAAACCGTCCAGCCGGTATTTTTGACGGTATTGAAAACACAAGGAATACCAGTAAAGAACCGCAACCCTCAACAGAAGAAATCCGACTGGCACGGGTTAAACGCAATTTGCAATTGCCCGGAACAAGCGGTATTTTTCAGATCACTAAAATAGGACCGCGTTATGCCCAGTTTTCATTTCGTGCATGGACAACCGGCATCAGTAATCCACGACGCGAATTAATTGAGGTGAAAGCAGGACCGGACGAGGATATCGAGCGCGCAATTATTAGAAGAATGATTCAACTTATCCGCCAGTATCATCAGGAAGATTTTAACTGGGAATCTCATCGCCTGAATCGCGTTATTGTTCTGTCCGCACGTCCCGGAGATAATGAAGGGCTCGAAAATTTTCTGATGCGCGAGTTTTTCGGCGAACCGCAGCCACCCTCCTATCTGCGTTGATTGAACCTAAAAACATTTTTAGGTTCAATGGATTGCGCAGCCGGCACTGCGGTCAAGCTATCCCACGCAGGATCTCGTTTTGGTAGCCCGCCTCACTCAACAATCGTTACAGTGATATCAGGAAAAAATACCTGATGATGCGCCGGCTTGCCAACATGATAACCCTGTGCATAGTCGATATTCATTTTCCTGATCTGGTTCAGGATTTTTTCACTTTCAACAAATTCGGCAGTTATCCTTTTTCCAAAACCGGAAGCGACACTGCACAAAGCCCTGACCAGAATCTCGTCATCTGGATTCTCACCGAGATTGCGTATAAAGGAACCATCAATTTTGACAGCATCTACCGGAAGTTCTCTTAGATAATAGAATGAAGAAAAACCAACACCAAAGTCATCCAGTACAAAACCGCAACCTAATTCCTTTATTTCCTTCATCAACGTACGTGCTCCCGGCAGATTTTCAAGTGCAGCGGTTTCGGTAATCTCAAACATCAACAACGCCGGGTTGATTTCATACTTGTTCAGTTCATGAAAAAGTATGGGCAGCAGTTCGGGATCGTTGAATGCATGCGCGGAGAGATTAATCGACAGACTGATGAAGTCCTGTGTTCTGTTACGATTGATGGCAGCGGCCAGAGCAATGGACTTTCGCAGTACAAGATGATCAATGATATGGATTAAGCCGCTTTGCTCTGCTGCTTTAATAAAACCGGCAGGCGATAGAATCAAGTCATCGCCGTTCCGCATGCGCAGCAATACCTCATAATGCCTGATCCGGCGACTTCGAACATGCATAATCGGTTGCAAGAAAAGGAGAAAATTATCATTAGCCTGCGCGTATTCAATTTTCTCCTTCCAGTAGACGAGCGATTGTACCCGTTCACGGCTCTGGTCTTGTATAGAAAACAAATGCCAGGCATTCCTTCCGGTGTCTTTGGCCTGATACATGGCAAGATCAGCAGCAGCCAGCAGGTCATGCACATTATCACCATGCTCAGGAAAAAGGGCGATTCCGATACTGGCTGACACCTTATGATTTCGGTTGTCATAATTCAAACTCAGGCTGCTGATATTATTGAGTATTTTTTTTGCGACTTCAATCGCGCCATCGGCATTAATTTCGGGAAGAATGACCGCGAATTCATCGCCGCCGAGGCGCGCGGTAATGTCGCCGGAACGGATTGTCTGCGACAGCATTTTAGCAACTAGCTTCAGGAATGCGTCACCCGCATGATGCCCGCTGGTATCGTTAATATATTTGAAACGATCCAGATCAAAAAACAATAACGCACCCGGATGATTATATCGATCCGATCTGCTGAGCATTTGCTCCAGTTCTTCACTAAATCGGCGCCGGTTATGTAAATCGGTCAGAGGATCATGCGTTGCCAGCCAGGTTAAACGTTCCTGAGCCAGCTTGTATTCAGTAACATCGAGACCGACTGACAAAATAGACGGATCATTTCTGGAACTTCTGGAAAGGCGTGAATGAAGCCAGGCGATGTCACGCGTGGAACCATCCTTGCAGCGGATAGTAGATTCATGCCGGAATTGATCACGCTTGCTGTTATTAAGTTCTTCCAGACATGTGGCCAGATATTGATGATCATAACTCGATGCCAGCAGCTGCAAAAAAGATGAACCTTGCAGCTCATTTTCAGAAAAGTGCGTGAGCATTTCACCATGCGCGTTCAGAGAGTTGATTCTGCCGAGCGTGTTTTGCGTGAGAACGATGACTTGTGCGGTATCAAGCAGATTGGCAATGAAGTCTCTCTCCTTGCTCAATTCGTCTTTCTGCTCGATGAGCTGTTTTGCCCGGGTCGTTGCTTTTTGCTCGAGATCTTCAAGCTGCATGGATAACCGGACTGCCGCCACATTCAGCATATCTATTTCATCACTGTATTTCTGCTCGCGCTTTGATGCGACCAGCGATTGCCGGAAGCTTTCAAACTGACCACTCGCCAGCAGGGGTAATGTAAAGGCAATATCCTTTAAGCGGATGAGCAGCCGCGTAAAAATGCCGAACATGAGAATTCCGGAAAGAACAAGGCCTAACAACCCGATTGCTGCAATTTTCCAGATCGAATCATGAATATTATTCATCACAGTAGTGACATCGGTTATAACGGCCAGGCTCGCCTTGTTACTGCCTACAGCATTGAGTGGATACAGTTTTATCTGATAGTGGTTATCCGATATATCAATCTGTATGCCTTTTCGTAAGCTGTCTATGGATGGAAATCTTTCTGCAGCGGTTTTTAGAATTTGATAATTTTCATTTTTTCGGGTCAATGCAGCAATCTGCACATTCCAGGTCGCCATATAGGCGGCATTATCAACTGAATCCACACTGTTGCCTTGTATCAGTAAACCAATATCCGCACCCGAAACGCGATTGAATGCGAGCAGTGCATCAGTCAGTGTTATGCCGATAACAACTGTTCCACCCGCTTTGCCGTCAATTAATAGTGGCGCAACGGTATGCTGAATGCAGCTTTTTTCACAAAGCAACGGATGAATTGGTTTTTCCTGGCGATTAACGCTTTTAACCCATTCGAGCATTGGGTGTTCGCCATTCTGATGACTGTCCAGGCTGCCCCAGTCCGCGATCAATTGATTGGATGTATTGTATAACCGTACGGTTTCAATGCCGCTATTGATATGTATCAGCGGCCAATGCCGGTTAAAAGCCTGTCTGATTTTGTTTTTATCGTTGGACAGTAGCGCTTCGGGCATGCCGTCCAGAAAGGGAATGGCCTCCGCCTGCTGCCGCAACCCTGACGACAGCCGTTCAATCAGACTGTCTATTTCCCTGCCGTAACGATTAAATTCAATTTCGCGCTGACTGTCGAAATTACTGATCAGGCCCCAGTAGCTGACAATGCAAAATAGTAAAACGACAGCAAGCAGTATGAGACTGCTTAATGATGTAATTTTCCATCTGAAGCTAAGAAATTTACGTGTTTGTGATTCATTTGTCGGTGTTTTAACAACCTGTGACATAAGGCATGCTTGCGCTTAAAAACGGAAGGACAGTTGCGCTGCAAAAAGGTCCCACTCTTTAACAGTAGCCGAACTGTTCAGATTGTCCAATCCTGAAAGCCAGCCTGTTCCATTGATGTAATGATACTCGAAACGCGCCATAATTTGCGGCGTAATATTCCATCGCAGGCCAACGGTCAGGTCTCTGGCAAATCGCGAGTGAGCTGGACGCGGGGTAAGATTGTTATCTAGCTGCCACTGAACATATTCTTTTCCGTTACGATCGTTTCGATCCGCAAAAAACACATCGTAACGCAAAAGTGCCTCCCATTTCGGATGGAAACGGTAGACGCCCTGTACATAAAAACTTTCGCCAGTCGTATTGTCGGCTTGTACATCCAGAGCCGGAACACCAAAATTTTTGAAATCCAGACGGCGCAACGCATACTCGGCAGTCAGACTCCATTTTTCCGCGTTATACTGCGCTGATAAAAAAAGCGGAGAAAAGGAAAAAGAACCACGCGTTAAACGATCATTGACCCCCGGACTGTAATGTGTATTTAACCAGACCCCACTGATTGCAAAACGAAATCGCGCATCGTGTGTTTCGTAAATTCCCCTACCTATGAACGATGCCTCCGGGGATAATTCACCAGGCAGCCTATCTGTATTAAAAATCGCAAATTCCGTTTCCCTGTTTTTCGTTAAGGGACGTGTTACACCAAGCTGCACTGAAAAGTTGCCGATTGTCGGATGTGACGTTTCGCCATAAATCTGTACGGAATCCGCCGACAGCCCCAGGTTGCGCGTGCGGTCAAAATAAATCGATTGCGGCAACAGGATGCTTGGCCGTGTAAAAGCGACATCACGCGTATCGTTGTAGAATCCAAACGGATTTTTTAACCGGCCGACCCTGATGCCGAATTGATGGGTTTCATGCGAGTACAGCAAATAATCGACAAAACCGAAATCCAGACGCGGCTCCCCGGCATTGCCACCCTCGCCGGCACGGCGGGACAGCATTTGCGCCGAAAACTGCAATCGAGACGTTGGGCGAAACAATGCGTTAAGTCCAACTTCGGTAAATCCAAAACCACCGCCCTGATCCGTTTTGCCAAAAACATTATTATCCGATGTTGCAATAAATGCCTGGCTTGCGAAGCCCTGAAATTTCAGATTATCGAGAATGTTTGTTTCCGAGAACCATTTTGAGAATGAATTCGTATTGGTTAATGTCTCTGTCTGATTGATGTTTGCCTGACCGGATGCGTTTGCAGTGCAGACACTGAACAGAAGCGAAAACATGACGAACCTGCGGATCAAACCGCTGGTTTCATGACATAAGCTGTTATTTAATCTGTAATACATGAACGTCATCACTGATAAAAGAGGATTCCAGATAACCGATTGAGCCCGGTGTGCTTGCTATTCTTCGTAACATTTCTTCGCTGGAAGAGACTGTAGTCGGTGCCTGGCCTGTACCGGAGAATACCAGACGGTCCCAGTTCGCGCGCAACTGGTAAGGAAAAACATTCAATGTTTCTTTGGAAAAAGCCTGGTGCAGTTCATGATCGTCCGGCAGCACATAAACCTTTATTAATCTGCCATTCGGCCAGGTCTTCATGCGCATGCTGAAAATCGCGCGCAGTACGTTGGCGGTAATCGATTCCTGCCCTACATCGGGATGAACGATAACTTGATAATGATCCGATGCATGTGCTTTACCGATCACCAGAAAAAGAAGTATAAGGCATAAAACTGCTTTGGTTTTGGACATGGCGTTATGCGATATACTTCATTTCTGAAAAAATGAATGTGCGTGTTCGTTTTAGCAGATTAAATCAGAGGTGTGTAATTTTAACAGGTAAAATTTTGCCCTGGTCGGTTAAAATCTCCCAGACATCCTGATAATCTTTATGCGTTTTAATCAGGATATCTGTCATTCTTGCAAAAAAGGGCTGCCGCAAGCCATGACATTCTATTAGCGGGCCAATCGGTACAGAATCCATACCTGACTGACTAAGCAACCGGTTTAAGGCTGGACTTATAAATGAAAGCCAATTCTCTGTATTACTTTTTACACTCATCTGTACAACAGCCGCCATAAGGATTAGCGTGATATTGGCCGAGACGCGCCGATCTCTATGTTTAGCAGGAAAATTGTCCTCAGTATTATTTTCGGTTTTTTCCTTATTTTCATCGAGTTCCCGAAAAAGATCGCCCTTGCGTCTCTGAAATTCCTTAATGACAAGAAATCTTGATATCTCAGCTGTCTCCAGGCGCGAAACATTATGATTCTTGAGGTATTCGATATCAAGATGCGTGTAGGACTCGACCGGGAAAGGCTTGTCTGGCGCACTGGCATCAGGTAAAACCAGTCGTACGGTGCCGACGAATTGTCCAGATGGGCGATGTTTTACCACTGCGTGCAGGGCACGATCATCAAAATCATCTTTTTCCAGTTTTTCCGGGTAGCTGGTTTGATCAAACCCGGGAATACGCTGTTCCTCGCACAGGACTTTAAAACGTATCTGATAGGCAATTTCCTTCAACTCCGGTGTTTCAGCCAGAATAATTTCGAAATATTTTTGATAAGCATCGTACAGTTCACTCATCATGAAGCATGCTCCTGTTATTTTTTTATTCACATTAATTTTCTCTGGATTTGTACCAGCATTCCAGCATCATTAAAATCCAAATCATAGTGCCATGATAACTGGCGTGCTCTTTTAAATGCTGATCGAGCAATGCATCAATGTAATCCGTGCGGATGAAATGACGCGATTTTAAATCGCTCAAACTGTCGGCAGCCAAGGCTTTAAGTTGCGCATGTTCCTGCAGCCATATACCGAATGGTAAACCAAAGCCATGTTTCTGTTTAGTAATTATTTCATTCGGCAGGAAATCCCTGAGCGCTTCTTTAAAAAAATAGCGCAGTTTGGTGCCCTTGACTTTGTAATCCGGTTTCAGTTGCAATGAAAACGCGAGGATTTCATCACTGATCAATGGAAATGCAACATCGATTTGAGCCAGCTCACAGGCTTTCACTACTTTTGGTAAATCATTGTCGGCCAGTGTGATTTTCCAGTCATATGCCAGCATGCGATTGGTCAGGCTTTTTGCATGCGTTCGGCGATAGGTTTGGTCCAAAAGCAGTTCGGGATATTTTATGTCGACGGTTTCCAGAAATTCAGCTGTAAAGACGGAATCCGGGCCATGCTGCAACAACAAATTATAAGTTTCCATGCGGGCCGGCATGGGCGTGGATGCCTGCTCTATATAACGATACATCTTACGAAGAAGGGGCTGCTGTGTTTTTCCTGACACGCGTGCCGCCCAGGGCTCGAGTGCTTTCTTTCGAAGAATGGCGGGTAAATATTCATAAAGGGAAAATATATATTGCCTGGCGTAACGCTCATTACCGCCAAACAATTCGTCGCCACCGTCACCACCGAGGATTCTGTCCAGACCATCTTCTTTTGCCATGCGCGCGCAATAATAGGCCGGTATCGCCGAGGCATTGCCAAACGGCTGATCAAAAATAGCAGCGACTTGTGGAATGGCTGTGACAACATCATCCGGCGTTACGTAATATTCATGGTGATTGGTAGAAAAATGGCGCGCCGCAATTCGTGCATATTCCATTTCATCATAACCCGGCGCTGCAAAACCGATCGAATAAGTTTGCGCCGGTTTTCCGGTAACTTCACCGAGTATCCCCGCAATGGTTGAACTGTCTGTGCCGCCGCTGAGAAAGGCACCGACAGAAGCACCGCCCACTGCGTCACGCACGCTTGAATGAAGCAGCTGACGTAATTCAGATTTAAGTTCTCCAAACGAACGCTTTGCAGTTTCAATGAACACCGGATTCCAGTAGGGACGTTTTTGTATTTCACGATTCCGGAAAGTCAGGCATTCGCCCGGCAACAGCCGATACTGGTTTTTATAGACTGTATCCGGGCTGGGTATCATGTGGAAGTAGATATAATCATAGATACTTTGTGAATTGATTTGCGCCGTGGCCAGCGGATGCCTGACAAGCGCATCTTGTGACGTAGAAAAAATTACACCGTCACCTACCGCCTGGTACGCTAAAGAACGGGTGCCAAGCCGGTCGATGGCAAACATGCACTGATCTCGATTGTCATCCGAGATGCAGGCGATAAATTCACCGGTTATATTCGACAGTGCCTGATCACTGTTACTCAACCAATGATCAAGAAAAAATTCAGCGGGATTCTGAATTGTTTCCGGTTGATCATGCCGGGTATTATTAAATCGCACATCCCCCCATAAAAAGGCCGTGACGCCGTTACCCTGAAAAGTATGCACTTGCTTAGGATGCCCTATGATGGCGAATGCTGATTTGTCAGTTACCAATATATTAACTGGATGCTGATCATACTGCGCAATTGGTTGAATCATATGTTCAAGCACGCTGCGGCTCTCATTTGCCGGCATCTTATAGCCAGCCCAGCCACAAATCCCCCCCATACATGTTCTCCAGAAAATAAGACTGCATGAATAGCCTGCCATGCAGTCAAAAGGTTATTCTAATAATATGTTTTTATCATTGAATATAGCGAGAATGATTTTCACTGATCCCAGGTCATGTTCAAAAAATTTCTAAACCAGTACTTCCAGCAATTTTGGATGGCTGAGAAAAAGAGCGGGATTAGCTGTCAGGCCATATGCGCCGGATTGCAGGACAACAACGTGGTTACCCTTTTGCATCTGCGCCATTTCCAATCGATTAATCTGCAAATTCATTGAACCTAAAAACCTCAGTTGAATGGGATTTAGAGTGCGTTGATTTTTATT
>CAZXBP010000045.1:0-17319 GCA_964639015.1 uncultured Nitrosomonas sp. | reverse complement strand
AAAAGGATCGAAAAATCCAGCCAGCCGGAATCGTCCGCAGTAGATCAGTCTATTTTCGGACAGTCTCCTAGGCGTTTGTCGGACATTAGACTAATCCACAGCGCCAATGGGATAACGGCCCATATTTCTCCAATTCTTCGTTACATCGTCTTGCTTGCTATGCACCTCAAAATTGAGAAAATCCGCGCTCGTTTTCCCACTCGGCTCGGCTACGATTGTTTAAGTCCGACAGACGCCTAGCGTGAATTAATAAGCCATTTGCAACGACATTCCCATGTTTTGCCGAATTTAATTTCGGAATTAGCTTTTTAGTATTGGAAAATACGATTTATCTTTGTTCTTAAATAATAAATCGATATTTTTAAACTTAAAGTAATCGCAGAACGCTCAAAATAAAAATGATATGATGCATAATGACGAATCGAATAGCAGGAGGGTTTATGAACAATTCGCAATCAGATAATCCGGAATCCGGCGCGCAGAAAAAAAATAATGCCGGAGAAGATATTGCAGATGAAAAAATTATGGAATCCAGTATCAACACCAGCTTATTAATGCCGGTCGCATTATTGCTGGTTTTGCTGGTTATTCCATTTTCAATCAACTCGTTTATGCATATGCTGGCAAAAAAAAATCAATTTGTTTACCCGGTGATTATGAAATTACCTTTGGACGGCAATGCCATTATTGCTCCAACCGAGGTCAAGCAATATGAAAGTTTTGATGTGGATTTGCGGATAAATACGCAAATGCTTGCAGAATTCATCAACAATAATGTGGCTATTTCATCTGAGGGCACATCGATTCAGGGAATTACCGGTTTTATTTCGTCCAGCATGAAAGCCGAAATTACAGGTGACGGTTTTTACATTGAAAATTCTGGGCCACAGAATCAATTATATGGATTGCATGAATCGACACAGTGGAAATGGCAGGTTGTACCCGAATCTTCAGGTATTCAAACGATCAAATTTATAATGCATGTGACGGCTATTGAGCATGGCCATCAAAAAATGCATGGCATCGAACTTGCAGAAGCTAATATCGTTGTTGATTCTAATCCTGTAATGTGGATGGTCTACAATTGGTGGATTTTTGTTTTGCTGGGTTTGGCACTCTTCGGTGGCTGGAAGGTATTGCGCCGTTATAACGCCGACTGAATCTTTAAAGCTTTTTCCCATCCTGAGTCGTGTTGTGCTCTTGAAATAACAGTAAGCAGCCACATATCAGAAATGTGAGTTTTATCAATTAATCTGGTTTTTTGATGAGGAGAAAATGATGGCTATTACACGTTATGAACCTTGGGGGTTGGGTTTGTTGAGTCAACTGCAAAAAGAGCTGGAGCGTGGTGCTGCTGAGGGCTCAACTGCTACAGCCGAATGGGCGCCGGCTGTCGATATAAAAGAAGAAAAAGATAAATTTGTAATTCATGCAGATATTCCTGGCGTTAAACCGGAAGATATAGATATCAGCATGGAAAATGGCGTATTGACGATTAAAGGCGAAAAAGAAACCGAGGCCAAAACAGAGAAAGAAGGCTATAAACGTGTGGAGCGCACGTATGGCTCATTCTATCGCCGGTTCAGTTTGCCGGATACTGCGAATCCAGATGCTATTTCGGCTGCTTCTAAACATGGTGTGCTGGAATTGACCATACCTAAGAGAGAAGATATAAAACCGAAAAAAATTAGCGTGGCTTCCGCTGAATAATTTACCAAAACATAGTCTTCAACTGAAATATAACCGCCAAAGACTTATAATGTCGAGTCGTTGGCGGTTGGTTTTTTCTACGTTTGGTTCTGTCATGCATGCGGAGCCACGGCAGAGCCGGATTTCCGATTCATTTGCACTCCCTCATATATATAAGCACTTGCTACAAGTTTTATGCCACTGATTACGTTGGAGAAGGCCTGCCTGGCCTTTGGTCATCACGCTTTGTTTGATCATGCCGGTCTCCAGATAGACCCTGGTGAGCGTGTTGGACTTATAGGCAGAAATGGCGGGGGAAAATCAAGCCTTCTGAAAGTGTTGTCAGGTTTAATCAAGCTTGATGATGGCAAATTGTGGTGTGCTCCCGCACTTAAAATTGCGTATGTTCCGCAGGAGCCGGAGTTGACTCCGACTAGTACTGTCTTCCAGGAAGTATCTAATGGTCTGGGCAATATCAGCCAGACGTTGTTGGAATATCATACTGTTTCTCATGAATTAAGCGCCAGTGACTCCGATACTGAGCGACTGTTGCAACGCCTGCAGAATCTGCAAAACGAGCTGGATGTGCATGGCGGATGGAGCATACAGGCGCGCGTTGAAACCGCTGTTGATAAATTAGGTCTTTCGGCTGATACGCTGATCGAACATTTGTCAGGTGGTTTGAAAAAACGCGTTGCTTTGGCGCGGGCGTTGGTTTTGTCGCCTGATGTGTTGTTGCTGGACGAACCGACAAATCATCTGGATTTCACGTCAATTGAATGGCTGGAAGAGTTTTTGCAGAATTTTTCCGGCAGCGTATTGTTTATTACGCATGATCGCCGTTTTCTGGATCACGTTGCAACCCGTATTGTCGAACTTGATCGCGGTATCCTCTCCAGTTTTCCAGGTAAGTTTGCAGAATATCAACGCAAGAAAATGGAAATGCTTGAAATCGAAGCGACTCATCAGCAAAAATTTGACAAAGTGCTTGCGCAGGAAGAGATCTGGATACGCAAAGGTGTACAGGCCCGGTGTACACGTAACGAAGGGCGTGTTCGACGATTGGAAGCATTACGGAAAGAACGTGCGGTGAGAAGGGAACGCATCGGGAAAGTCAATCTTGCTGTGGATGCCGGCGAACAATCAGGCAATCTCGTTGCCGAATTAACAGATGTGAAAAAACAGTATGGCGATAAAATCATTATCGACCATTTTTCATGCCGCATTATGCGTGGTGACCGCATCGGATTGCTTGGACCGAACGGTGCAGGAAAATCCACGCTGCTAAAACTTATCCTGGGTGGAGTGCAACCTGATTCGGGTCAAATACGGCAAGGGACAAAACTGTCCATTGCGTATTTTGATCAAATGCGCGAGCAACTGGACGATGAGCTGACGTTAACCGAAACCGTCAGTCAAGGTTCTGAGTTTGTTGAAATCAATGGTAAACGCAAGCATGTTATCAGTTATCTGGAGGATTTTCTGTTTTCCCCGCAGCGTGCGCGTTCCCCGGTAAAATCGCTGTCCGGCGGGGAACGTAATCGCCTATTGCTCGCACGCTTATTTACCCGGCCCTCCAATGTTATGGTGCTGGATGAACCTACCAATGATCTGGATATTGAGACGCTGGAGTTACTCGAAGATTTACTGCAGGGTTATACGGGTACGCTTTTTCTTGTCAGTCATGATCGCGAGTTTCTGGATAACGTCGTCACGCAGGTTATCGCATTTGAAGGAAATGGTTTGCTGCGTGAGTATGTCGGCGGTTACGCGGATTGGATGCGGGCAAAAGAGCAAGCCAAAAACAGTGTGACGCCGGAAGTACATAACAAAGTCGATGAAAGCACCAAAAAGCATAAATCCATGCTGTCGTCACCAGCAAAAAAACTGAGTTATCATGAATCGCGCGAACTGGCGGTCTTGCCGGATAAAATCGCCACGCTTGAACAGGAGCAAGTCAGCATCATGCAAAGTCTCAATAATCCGGCATTCTATCGCGACAATCTGGAGGAGGCGAAAGCTTTGCAGAGACGTTTCTCTGAAATCGAAAAAGATTTGATCAATTGCCTCGAAAGATGGGAAGAATTAGAGTCAAAATCAGGTAAAATAGGCGGGTAGTTGCGAAGCAATTTCCCTATAAACAACATGGACATAGTTCGCAATTCATTGACCAAATCAAGTACATCGTTTAAAGTTTAGCTTTTAAGAGGAGGAGGCTTATATGAAACAAAAATTAATGGTGAGTATATTACTTGCCACCAGCATGCTGTTTGCTTTTTCAGGTATTGTTCAGGCCGGCGACGCAGCTGCAGGAAAGGAAAAAAATTCCATGTGTGTTGGTTGTCATGGCATTGAAGGTTATCGCACAGCATTTCCCGAGGCCTATCATGTACCTAAGATCGGTGGCCAGCATGCTGAATATCTGATTAAGGCGCTTGAAGGTTACAGAGACGGCACACGCAGTCATCCATCCATGACAGCGCTTGCAAAGACATTAACTGAGCAAGATATCAAGGATCTTGCGGCTTTCTACGCAAATAACTAATCACGCATTCACATAAGGAATAAGTTATGAAGAAAAGTATTATTGCAGTGCTCAGCAGTGTTGCTTTGATGGTATCAGGTCAGGTTATTGCTGCCGATATCGAGGCAGGTAAGAGCAAAGCTGCGGAAGCCTGTGCGTCCTGTCATGGCGCGGACGGAAATAGCCCTGCGCCTAACTTTCCGCATATTGGTGGTCAGCAACGAACATATCTTGAAAAAGCGCTGAAAGATTACAAATCCGGCAATCGTACGGACCCGATTATGAATGGCATGGCGGCAGCATTAAGCAAGGAAGACATTGAGAACCTTGCGTTCTATTATTCAAGTCTGCCGGGAAAACTGAATTCTAATAGATAAGAAAATAATACTGGCTATTTATCTTATAGCTAGTAAGTAAGAAAAAATTCTGACACTTCTGATTTTGAGTGCATCAGAATTCTGAATTGAAACGGGATAGATTAAGTGAGAATCTCCGAAAGATTGCTTAATTATATCCCGTTTATATTTTTTCTTTGTCTTTTGTTGCAATTTTGGCTTCAATTCCGAGAATCTTCTGATTCAGAATAGCACTAACTTTTCTGTCAGGAACTATTCCACCTGTTGATAAGTGTTTTGTTTTTCTTACCTTGCTCGCGTATCATCAACTTGAAAATCTGAGGCGCAGCCATTAAGCAAAGAAAAGCTAATCTAATTGCTGTATCTCTCGGCGCAAACGGAATATCCGTCCCGATGATGAAGTGCAGGCATTATTTTCTGACCGATTCTAATAATTCCGGATACAAGCTCTATGTGCGGTGCGTTTCGCATAAGCAGGTGGTTGGATTAATTACCCACATGCAAGTGGCTGTCACCAGAGAAGGCAACACAGCAGATTGTGCAATTAGGGCAGTTAAGTAAAATAGTACTAATCTGATCTCAATGAAAAGAGACATCAAAAGATACATGATAGCTTTGAGTTTATTAATTACTCTACTTAATAGTTTCGACAAGATGAATTTCGTAAAACAAAACCGATCCTGGATAGTGTCAGAAAAGTCTGTCATGCTATTTTTTATTTTTTTGTTCGGTACAACCTTTGCTTCATTAGTCGTTGGCAAAGAAGAACTGAATATTCGACCCCATGAAGCAGCTGATTATTGTGACTGCGGAATTCCTCAGGTCAGAGTGACAGTCAGGGGTGTGGGCAACGGAGGAATACTCAGCGTTGAACTCTATCATGATCCGGACAATTTCCTGAATAAAAAGGGACGTACCAAACGCATTCGTATTCCAGCAACAGAAGCGCAGCATACTGTCTGTTTTAATCTTGAGAAACCCGGGACCTATGCCGTAGCAACTTATCACGATGTTGACGGTAACCGGAAACTGGATAGAAAATGGAATATGATGCCCGATGAACCATTTGGCCTTTCGAACAATCCAAAACTGCGACCCGGATTTCCAGCATTCAATGAAGCTGCGTTTACAACAGGTGAGCTGGGATCGGATATCAACATTAATCTTCAGCGTCCATAAACAACGTGTGTTGTTTAGAGTTTTTCACGCACATGTGGTATGTGCCCGATTTGATAGATACATTTTCAACTTGAACTGAATATTTCACCAAGAATGAAGAAGTATGACCGGGCATTTAAAGATTAGGCAATATCAATCACTTTAAACTGTGATCGTTCGCTGGTATTTACCCGGAAATGAACAGGCGTTCAAACGGTTATCCCTGATGCACCACCAACTGGCTATACGGTATGATCCATTGCTGCTGGTTGCAGGTATCTACAGCGAAGCGTTGCAGATCACGAAGAATATCATTGTAATACCCCGCAGCACTGCCCTCGAATGAAGCAATAATTTTATAGTCCAAAGATGACGTATTTGCCTGTTCAAAATATACGAAGAGATCCTTCATGGATGGGCCATAGATTTCCTTCAACAATCCGCTGCGTATGCTCTCTCGAAAAATGCCGGGAATACCAGTCGTGCATTGCTGCTGATATTTATAATCAATACCGATTACGCTGACTACAATAAACCCTCGTGACAAGTTCTTCGGACATGCGGCCAGAAAGTCCTGCACCGAGTAAATATGCGGCATCAGACCGTTACCGAGTGTCAACTCTGCATGCTCCAGTGTAATGCATTTGACCTTAAGGCAGTATCCATTCGGCAGCAGGACGAAATCGCCTTCCTTGCAGGGGAACCAAGATTCGTCATCGCTGTATGGACGAGAAATATAATTGCTCAGTTCAGACAATGGCAATGTCAGTTTCAGTTTGGGCATGGCCGGATTCGTCAGCGTTGTAAAGAAATTAAGCTGTTCGATTTTCATCGGTACGCCATTGTACAGAATGCGCTCACCTTCTCGCACGGATCCAGCATTCAGCACAATTTGCAGTTCATTGAGATAGCGAGGAATGGAATTTTTGAGCACCCAGATAACGATAACCAGGAGTAATACTGCTATGCCGACTAATACCTGATCGTTGCGTTGATTGAGTACATAGAAGGCTGTAGCTATGGAAAATAGTACCATCATAGTGCGGTAAACAAGGTTGGTGACACGCTGGAAATACGATAGTTTGCCTTGATTTTTTCTCGTGCTTAACAACAGCACGCCTTTCCATATTAGCGACATGACAAAAAATACGCTGAAAGCCGCCAGTACCGCCATTAGAATGGTTGTTCCGCGTCCCGTTGCAAATTGTTTGATATGCTCGCTAAGCGTTAATTGTTTTTCACTCTGGGCAGCTATCATTCCATCCAGCTGTATTTGAGCGACATTCAGTTGATGTTTGCTGTCCTCCAGTAAGCTTTGTCACTTCTGTCTGATATGTTCAAACTGCTTCAAAGCATCCTGTTCCAAGTTTTCTTGGTTGATACGTGCTATTTTTGCAAGCGCCTTATTGCTATCTTCAATTCGGGATTGGTGAAACAAAATTTTATTTTGAAGTTGAATTAACTTGCGTTTGTCTTCAGTATAATCATGCAGTTCGTTCATAATAGGTTGCAGAATTTCAAGCAAATTACTTTGCCAGTCAAATGTTATTTCTGGCTTTTCTTCTATTTTGTCGAGATCCAGTCCGCCGGTCTGAATCATCTCGAATGATTTTTCCTGTTCTTTAATCAATTGCTCGATTTCATCGAGCTCATTCAAAATAGCAGCTACTTCTTTTTCGGTTTTTGCCTTTTTCAATAATTCCGATTTTTTCTCTGCATCCTGTTTTAATGCTTTTATATTATTGATAATCCGGTTTAAATTATCAAAAACTACTTCGGTTTGTGAAATACTTTTACGATCCTGATGTTGATCAGATAGTGGTTTTCTCTCTGGAATAGGCGGTGATGTCACAATTTTGTTTTGAGACACAGCGTGATTGCTGGCAGATTTGGAGATATCCGGATTCTCTGCCTTACATTCAGTTATCTGTAACGATGTGGCAGAAAAAATTATAACTAAAAAGATATCACGGAATCTAGTAATTAAACTGTTTTCTAATGCATGATTCATGGGATTAACCGCTATTATTATTAACACGTGAGCGTGGTAATTTCTATGCTACATTGAATGATTGCGATGAAAAGTTTCAAGAGGTTACTGAATAAATTTCTTTCAGAAAAAACTGCTCTACATCTGTTAACTGCCTGGTGCGTTTCATCGGCGGCAGGCTTTGCCAGATTTTTCGACCGTAGGATTTAGCCGTTAAGCGTGGATCGCAAATCATAAGCACCCCGCGGTCGGTTTCGTCGCGAATCAGACGGCCAGCACCCTGTTTCAGGCTGATAACGGCATGCGGCAATTGATATTCCATAAACGCATTGCCGCCCTCACGGTTAATTTTCTCAATACGTGCGGACAAAACCGGGTCGTCCGGCGGCGCAAACGGCAGTTTATCAATGATCACCAGCGATAGTGCTTCACCACGTACGTCAACGCCTTCCCAGAACGAGTGACTGCCGATCAAAATGGCGTTTTCCAGTTCGCGAAATCGTTTCAGCATTTGTGAGCGAGAACCTTCGCCCTGCAGCAATACCGGGAAAGTAATATTTTCCGCTGCAAACGCTGCGGTCAACTGATCATGCACTTGCTGCATGGCGCGCAGGCTGGTGCACAGGAAAAATGCACGTCCCCGGCTGGCTTTAAGAACAGGGAGCGCCGCTTTGACGACTTGTTCAATATAGTCACGGTGATGAGGTTCCGGGAGCCCCGCCGGTACATACAGCAGCGCCTGTTCGGGATAATTAAACGGACTGTCCCAGCATAATGATTGGGCTGCGTCCAACCCCATTTCATGTAGATAGTGGTCGAAGTTCTGTTTGACCGACAGCGTCGCTGAAGTAAAAATCCAGGCGCGCGGTGAAACGTCAAGCTGGCGAGTAAAGATCTCCGCAATGGAAAGCGGTGTTGCATTCAGTTGCAGTACTCGGCTGTATACTTCCACCCAGCGTACATAATCGATAGTTTCATTATCCTGATCTGTTGAACACCAGCGTTTAATCAAAAGGAGGTGATTATTTGCGCGGCGCCAGCAATTTTCCAGGCCTTCCGAGCGTTCCGCCTGTGTTTCAAGGATTCCCGTCAGCTCGGAGAGTTTTTCAACCAATTGATTGAGCGTCGGCTTGAATGCCTTGTTTTTTTCAATCACTGGCAGGGCGTAGCGGACATTTTCATCCTCAACCGTCAGGCGCAAATCCTTCGCGGCTTTTTCCAGAGCTGCAATCGCATCAGTCAATGCAACGCAATCGCGTGCCGATTGCAGCGCTTCGACCTGACTATCCTGTGCCAGATCCAGTAATTGGCCGGTGCTGACTGATTCGCCAAAAAAAAGACTCGCAGTCTGCGGCAACTGGTGTGCTTCATCAAAGATAACCGTATTGCAGGCAGGCAACAGTTCGGTCAGTCCTTCGTCACGCAGCATCACATCAGCAAAAAACAAATGGTGATTTACCACCACGACATCCGCAGCGAGGGCATTTTTTCGTGCTTCCATCAAAAAACATTTTTTGTAGTTCGGACATTCCGAGCCCAGGCAGTTTTCCCGCGTTGACGTCACGTGATGCCAGATCGACGCATTTTCCGGCACCGTACTGAGTCCGCCTTTATCGCCATCCTTGCTGCGCAACGCGTAACGTTCGATCAATTGCAGATATCTGATTTCCTCGCGGTTGACGAAACTCAGGTAATCATCCTGCAGGCTTCTTTCCAGATGGTAATGGCAGATATAGTTTGCACGCCCTTTGAGCAAAGCCACGGTCACCGGTACGTTCAGCGCCTTGCGCACACTGGGGATGTCCCGGTTGAACAACTGATCCTGTAGTGTCTTCGTGCCGGTGGAAACGATGACCTTGCCGCCCGTCAGCAGCGCGGGCACCAGGTAAGCAAATGTTTTTCCCGTTCCTGTGCCGGCCTCGGCAACGAGCAGGCCGTTTTGTTCGATTGTTTCAGCAATTGCCTGTGCCATTTCCAGTTGCTGGTCGCGCGCCCGGTAGCCCGGTAAGTGGCGGGACAGTGGGCCGTCCGAAGCGAAAACGGATTTGAGCTTGAGCTTGAGCATGAACAAGTGAAAGTCGTTAATTTGCTTCTATTATACGCACGGCGTAAACGACGGGTAAGACTGATCGAGGATTGCTGAAAATTTTAATGAGAAGTGTCTTGGCGCAGTATGAAGTAAAAACTTATCTGCATGACGTTCAAAAAATTGAGTGAATTAGCGTGATTTTAAGTCTTCGTTGTTTGTACATAGGGCGTCGCTAAAAATTCAGAATTTTAAACCTGAAACACCATGGTTTAGCTCACATCCAGATGAGCCGGCATTGCTCGAATTGTTTCATGTATTCCTATCGTTAGCCATCTCGGATAACGGTCAACTGAGGTTAGGTTAAGCAAGGCGATGCGGGAATAAAAAATATTGATGCAGTAGATTAGCCTTAAGTCCGACAGACTCCGAGTGATGCCCTATGTTTTGTAACTGTTGAGGAACTTGTCAGGTCAGTTGTTGATTGGACGATGGCTTGAATTGAAGAGAACTGGATTGATGATATGTCTTAAAACCGGATGGGAACTCGTCTTCTGCAGGGTTCGCCGGGATTGGTTAAATCCGGCAGAACCCTGAGAAGCTGGTTAAGCTATATTAACTCAACGCTATCAGGCGGTAAATTTTCTCATGCCGACAAAGCCCAGCAGACCAAGACCCAGGAGCGCCAGTGTACCGGGTTCAGGTACAGCTTTAAATTGCAGGTCATCTAGAGCGCAGAAATCACAGACGACTTCGAAGTACTTGATGTCATACACGCCACCACGGTCGATACCGGTATAAACATTCGAACCGTTAGGTACAGTCCAAGACTCAAGCAAAGTGTTGCTACTGTCATAGGCTCTGATAATTTCCGCATCACCTAAGGAGTCAGCTACACCGATGCCGACCATGCTTGCAAGACCGGCGAATTCGAATCGGAAGGTTCCGTCCCAACCAGCACCAGAACTGCCCCCTATTTCATAGTTAGCACCGGTGCCGATATAGTTGGGATTGCTTTGCGATCCCGCATAACGCGCGAATGCAGCGCCTGAGCCTGTTGTCTCCGTAATTGATGCCAGACCCAGTGCGGCATAATCATTGGCGCCGACAACTGTTCCGGTTGCCTGGTCATCAAAATCGATTAATGTTCCAAAAGTTGGGCTTAGAAAGGGTGATGGTGTGCCAACAAATTGAACGGCAAATGTCGTTCCTGCTACAGATGCGCCTAAAACCGCGCCGGTAGTTAATGCCAATAATTTATTTAATTTCATGATTAAGCTCCCTGGATAATATAAAAGTTAAAATGCATTTCTATGCAATTAAATTAGAAGCAAGTATCGTGCCAGTTTCTAAAATCAATTATAATCTGCTGATAAATAATAATTTTATTTTAATAATAACATCGCAATTTTATAAAAATTGCTTAAACGGAAATGGAGTGTAAAATAATTCGACATTGTAAGGCTGCAAATTTAATTTAACATCAAAAAGCATTCCATATACGTAAACTTAAAAAACAATGAGTTATATTTTTATGGTTTGGGTTGGGTCGATACTGGATTAAAATAACTAATTGATTTGTATGTAATATGTGTTTCAGGAGAATTTTTTAAAAAGAAAGATAGTTGGCGTAAAAATTTTCGACACGTGGTAATTCAGGCGGCAATGTTGGGGGTGTCTTTAAAATTCAGATCCTGACACAATACACGCTGTTACGAAACGGGTATGCAGGCTACCTGCCCTGCGAAGCGGATATTCGCAAATTTTGATTTCTAGGAGGCTGTCCGAGAAGCATCCTCATGGTTTGATCGAATGATCAACCGGGTGGTTGTGAAGCTTCCAGTCCGGTATGCCATCGCGATAATAATAAACAGCCGTCCATCCCCATGCGACCGCCTGTTGGGTTGCTTTTGAACTGCCCATGCAGTGGATTCCGTTGCAATAAATCACCACCGCTTTTTCTTTTAAAGCAAGCGCGGCGAGGTTTTGCGCGCTGAAGTCGCTTGCAATCGGAAGATGATGTGCGCCTGGAATATGCCCGGCGTCATAATCTTCCTGTTTGCGTACATCAATGAAAACCGCCCCTTGGTCAAACAGGGACTTTGCAATGCGGGCATCAATCGTTTGCGCACCGGGGACATTTTCGGGCGCGAGCATTTCGGCGCCGACCGGATGCGTCAGTAAGCAGAATAGGAGCAGAAAAAATAACCCTCGATATACACACTGCATCGCTGATCTCCTGAATATTATTATATAAAGATGGGGCGCGGATAGAATGAATGTGCGCTGAATTTCATTGATGAAAGTACCGTGACGTTGAGAAAATGTCAATCTCCGTCCGCGTTACTGCGTTGAAAAAAAGAATTAAGATTCAATAGATCAATGGGCCAATGGCGTGCTAATGCCGGTGATTTTTCCTGCGGTGTTTTGCGCTTATTCTGAAGTCAGAAACCGGATAGTGGAAGCTTGATGCGGCCGTTTTTATCAGTTACTGTGCTGGAATATCGGATCCATTATATTTCTGCTGGCGCGGATTGTCTGAGTATGGGTTGCATCGAATGAACGGTTTGTTTGATTGATAACTTCACGAATGATTCCGGATCAGCCGATCTTATGTTCGAGAAATTCGATCAGACTTCCCAGTGTTTTAAACACATCGGCAGAAATCTCATCGTCTTCCACGACGATGCCATATTCTTCTTCAATGGCTGTCAACACAGAAACCACACCAACTGAATCAAGTTCAATGATATTGCCGAGTAATGGTGAAGCTGTGTTAAGTTTCTCGACGCGTTCGTTATCGAGAACCAGGGTGTCGCGCAGTATTCTTTTAACATCGTCCATTAATGACATCAATAAAACTCCCGGAAAGGTATAATTGTCAGATTGCAATTTATCAGTGCGTACGCAGTTTCTGTTTTCAGAAATCCGATTTCGCAGACCGGCAGTATTGTAATACATCTTGGGATATTTATATGTTTGCTAAAGAATGGATTCATGTGTCAATTCACTGGCATGTCAGGGTTGTTTTGAACTTGAATGGACTCTATTTATTATAATAAACAAATGGTTGAATTTTTTGTGTAGGCTGCAAGGAGAATTCATGCAGATCTTTTCTTGTATAATCGCAGGATTTGTTGCCGGCAACATTTTGCAATCCGCAGATAAATCTGAGTAAATTTATTAAAGGCGCCCTAAAGTTGTATCCAGGTTTTTTTTGTTTGCCTGGGTGGACGATCATTTGTGGCAACAGGTGGCATTGAAATACGGAATACAGTACTAAAATATGATCGATCTGGCTGAAATTTCAAAACTGGCTAAAACATCCATCCAATTACCGATTGACTGGTATCTTGATCCGAGCATACTGGAAATTGAAAAAAAAGTATTGTTTGAGCAGGGGGCAGGCTATGTTGGCCATGAAGTTATGGTGCCTGAGGTCGGAGATTATTATGTGCTGGAATGGCTGAAAAGCGCAAAAGCTCTGGTGCGCAATGAACAGGGCATAGAGCTGGTTTCCAATATCTGTCGCCATCGTCAGGCCCGTATCCTGGAAGGCAGAGGTAATACCAGAAGTATTGTATGTCCGCTGCATCGCTGGACATACGCGCTGGATGGTACATTGCTGGGGGCGCCTCATTTTGACCGGAATCCCTGTATTCATCTGAACAAAACCCCGCTGCAGAACTGGAATGGTTTGTTGTTCAGCGGGAAGCGTCCGGTCGCCAAGGATATGGCTAATCTCGGCGTGTTTGACGATTTTGATTTTTCAGGCTATCTGCTTGATCGAGTTCAGATTGATCACTATGAGTGCAATTGGAAAACATTCATTGAAGTTTATCTGGAAGACTATCATGTTGATCCTTTTCATCCCGGTCTTGGAAATTTTGTCAGTACTGAAGATCTTGCCTGGGAATTTGGAGACAGGTACAACGTGCAGACTGTCGGCGTCAACAAAGCCCGTCTGAAACATTCGGGTACGCCTGTTTATGCGAAGTGGCAGGAACAGGTTCTTGCCCAGCAGTATGCAAACACGATGCCGCCGCACGGCGCGGTATGGCTGCTCTATTTTCCCAATATCATGCTTGAGTGGTATCCGCATACGTTGGTTATCAGCAGCATAATTCCGACAGGGGTTGAAAGTTGCATTAACATTGTCGAGTTTTATTATCCGGAAGAAATCGCGCTGTTTGAGCGCGAATTTGTCGAAGCCGAGCAGGCTGCCTATAGAGAAACGGCCGCTGAAGACAGAGAAATCTGCATGCGTATGACAGAAGGGCGGCGCGCGCTATATGATCAATCCATCAATGAAACGGGTCCGTATCAAATGCCGATGGAGGCCGGAATGGTTCATTTTCATCAATTTCTGCGGCGCGAAGTGGCGCCGCATTTATAATCCTGCCACCTGATTTTTATATATATGCGTTCACTCTGGATGCTGGTTGCTGCATTTCTGTTTGCCTGTATGGGGGTTCTGGTAAAGCTTGGCGCAGAACATTTTTCCACCGCCGAACTGGTTTTTTATCGCTCTTTGATGGGAGTTGCGATAACTTGGTTGGCGGTTCGCCATTATCGCCTTAGTTTGCGTACGAATCACTGGAAAATGCACTGCAGCCGCGGAGTGGCCGGATTAGGCAGTCTGTTGATGTTTTTCTACTGCATTACGGAGTTGCCTCTGGCAACCGCGATCTCTTTGAATTATACCTGGCCGTTGTTTATGGCAATGTTTTCCACGCTGATTCTTAGGGAAAAGTTGCACTGGCCGTTAGTTGTTGCGCTAGCTATCGGGTTTGTCGGGGTGATGTTTCTGTTGCGCCCGACTTTGCATAATGATCAATGGGTGACTGCATTGCTTGGACTGATTTCAGGCTTCTTTGCCGCGATTGCTTATATGAACGTCAGGCAGCTGGGTAACGTCGGCGAATCGGAATGGCGTGTGGTTTTTTATTTTACGTTGATCAGTACAGTGGTTACAGGTGTCTGGTTGCTGTTCACCACAGTTAATCCGGTCACGCAGCAGAATATGCACTTGCTGATTGGCATTGGCATTACCGCAACACTGGCGCAACTGGCGATGACGCGCGCTTATCGTACCGGAACAACACTGGTGGTCAGTGCGTTGGGGTATAGTACGGTTTTGTTTGCGGGCATCTGGGGAATACTGATCTGGAACGAGGTTCTGCCGGCAGTTGCCTGGCTGGGCATGGCATTGATTATGCTGGGCGGTGCCATGAGCGGTATTCTGAATTACAGGATGCTGATCATGGCTGTTCGGAAATAATTCTGGAATCCAGATTGCGCTATGGTTATTATTGTCTGCTTTGAGATGGGATTAATTCGAATTTCCGCAAAAAAACGTAAACGGAACTACTCATCCGGCAGAAAACCCGGGCAGTATTTGCGCCATTTGATTTATTTGCCTATGATGGCGCTATTATTTAAAAAGGTGAGATCATGATTACCATAGAAAAACAAGATGATCTGATCGTTGTTGCTGTGATCAGTGAATTTACTTTAGCCGATTATAAACAGTTTGAAGACGAAGTTATCTATCAGTCCTACATTAGCGGCAAAGTCAATGTCGTCATTGATTTGCGAGATATGATCGACTATACCGTCGATGTCGCATGGGAAGATCTGAAGTTCATGCGCGAACATGGTAATGACTTTAATCGTATCGCTGTCGTTACTAATGATCAGTGGCAGGCATGGAGCGCATGGATATCCAATCTGTTTACTGATGCACAGGTGATAGTTTTTGAAGACTTCGACGAAGCGTTAAACTGGGCTGGCAGTGAGGACGAAACCGTATCGGATTAAAATAATAAACAATAATGGATGATTTTGTTCTGGCCAGAGTGGTGCATGTCCTGAGTGTGGTGCTCTGGATTGGCGGTGTGGGGATGGTTACGCTGATATTGCTGCCTGTGTTACAGCAAATGACATCACCCAAAGATGCAATGGCCTTTTTTACCAGTTTCCGGCGCCGTTTTGCGGCGCAGGCGCGCCTGACTACATTACTTGTCGGTTTAAGCGGTTTTTACATGACTTTCATTCTTGATGTCTGGCATCGTTTTACCCAGTGGCAATACTGGTGGATGCATGCCATGGTGTTGATCTGGTTGCTGTTCACTTTCATGCTTTTTGTCGCCGAGCCTACATCAAGAAAGCAGGTAAATTCGCCGCCACAAAATATTACCGCGCAGACATTTGCTGCTATTCAGCGTAAACACCTGATCTTGCTTGTTCTCAGCCTGGTTACTATTGCCGGCGCTGTCGCCGGCAGTCATGGATGGCTGATTCCCGGGGGCGGCTGATGAGCTATTCACTGATTAAAATGATTCATGTCAGCAGCGTTGTTACCAGTTTTTTGTTTTTTTTTATACGTGGCATTTGGTTGATTCGGGAATCGACGATATTGCGCCAACGCTGGGTCAGGATTCTGCCGCACGTCGTTGATACCGTTCTACTGGTCAGTGCGGTCACGCTGGCTTATCAAATTCAGCAAACGCCGGTTAGTGATCCCTGGCTTACAGCCAAAGTTTCTGGTCTGTTAATTTATATTGGTCTTGGCATGGTTGCCATGCGTTTCGGTAATACGCGGCGGATTCGTATCAATGCCTGGGTTGCCGCACAATGCGTGTTTGCCTACATTGTTGCAGTAGCATTAACTAAAAGCCCGGTTCTGAATTTATTTTAGACCATACAGTTTATTTTCAATCATGAAGCATGACGTCACTGACGTGCCTTCGTTTTTATCTCAATTTAAACTTGTGCAGGCGCTGCCCCGGCACTGCCAGGATATCTGCGACCTGGTTAATCTGGCTTATCGTGGCGATCGTGGGTGGACAAGGGAGACGCATATTATTGGCGGCGATCGTACTACACTTGGCGAAATTACCGTTGTAATGGAAAAACCGGGTGCTCGATTTTATGTGGTGTATTTACAGCAACGGCTTGTTGCCTGTGTTTATCTTGCGAAAGAACGGCATCACGCCTATATTGGTTTTTTTTCAGTGCATCCTGATTTTCAGGGCCAGGGAGTTGGTGGATACATCCTGCGGCAAGCAGAAATTATTGCTAAACATCAGTTTGTGACTGATAAAATTCGCATGTTTGTTGTTTCGCAACGTGCCGAACTTATCTCGTTTTATCAGCGCCGTGGTTATCAGCGCACTGGCAGTCAGCAAGTTTATCCATTGCAGTTAAAAACAGGCGTGCCGAAAGTAGCAAATTTAACCATCGAATATCTGGAAAAAGAAATTTAAGCTACCTTTTAAAATTCAATGTTTTAAACAGAGCGGGGCACGAGTAGCGTGTGCATTTTCAGCTCGCCCGGTCGCTCTACGGTTTTTCGATGTGACCTGTTATCGTCGCGTCGACTAACAATATGTTCAAAAGTAAAGTGTAAGGTTATTAAACCTTAAAAACTCAGTTGAATGGGATTTAGAGTCCGTTGATTTTTATTTCCGGCGGCGTGCTGTAAATACCATAGTGTGATTCACCATCTGGGTAAACAGGTATTGTTCAGGTTGTTCTATTTATTCAAACCGTTAGTCATTGCGAATAACGGTCA
>CAZXBP010000044.1:0-17634 GCA_964639015.1 uncultured Nitrosomonas sp. | reverse complement strand
AAAAATAAAAATCAACGCACTTTAAACCCCATTCAACTGAGGTTTTTAGGTTTAATAGTTTAACTTTATGTAATAATACGCGGTTTCATTAATGAATACCGTTAAATCAGACTGATGAAGAAAACGTTATACGACAAGCTTTGGGATCAACATGTTGTGCATGCCGAATCGGATGATGTCAGTGGCATGGTGCTGCTTTATATCGATCGCCATCTCGTGCATGAAGTGACCAGTCCGCAAGCGTTTGAAAGCCTTAAAATTGCGGGCCGCAAACCTTGGCGCGTAGATTCGATTCTTGCTGTGGCGGATCATAATGTGCCGACAACGGATCGTGCACATGGCATCAGCGATCCAATTTCACGTTTGCAGGTGGATACACTGGACCAGAATTGCGATGCGCTGGGTATCACTGAATTTAAGATGGGTGATCAGCGCCAGGGTATCGTTCATGTCATCGGTCCCGAACAGGGCGCCACATTACCCGGCATGACCGTGGTCTGCGGCGATTCACATACCAGCACGCATGGTGCATTCGGATGTCTGGCCTTTGGTATCGGGACATCAGAAGTCGAGCATGTACTGGCTACGCAGTGCCTGGTTACTCAAAAATCCAGATCGATGCGTATCGTCGTTGAAGGCGAGTTGGGACTGGGCGTAACAGCCAAGGATGTCGCGCTGGCGATCATCGGTGAAATCGGTACGGCGGGCGGTACAGGCTATGCGATTGAGTTTGCCGGCAGCGCGATTGAAGCGTTGAGTATGGAAGGCCGGATGACACTGTGCAACATGGCTATTGAAGCCGGCGCACGCGCAGGAATGGTGGCCGTTGATGAAACCACGATCAGTTATATCAAAGGCAGGCCTTTTGCGCCGCGCGGCGAATTATGGGAGCGGGCTGTCAAGTACTGGAGAACATTGCATAGTGATTCCGGCGCAGCATTCGACAGGACACTCGTGATTGATGCTGCCGGCATCCGGCCGCAAGTCACCTGGGGTACTTCTCCGGAAATGGTAACCACGATCGACGGGTTTGTTCCCAATCCCGCCGATGTGAGTGATACGGTCAAGCGTCAGGATATGGAAAAAGCACTGCAGTATATGGGACTGGAACCCGGAATGCCGATTCAAACGATAGCCATTGATAAAGTATTCATCGGTTCATGCACAAACTCGCGTATTGAAGATTTGCGCGCAGCTGCGCAGGTGGTCAGCGGCAAACATGTGGCCCCTTCTGTTAAACTGGCGTTAGTTGTGCCCGGTTCAGGTCTGGTAAAACATCAGGCGGAGCAGGAAGGACTGGATAAAATCTTTCTGGCGGCTGGTTTTGAATGGCGAGAGCCGGGGTGTTCAATGTGTCTGGCGATGAATGACGATCGATTAAATAAAGGCGAGCGCTGCGCATCGACATCCAATCGTAATTTTGAAGGCAGGCAGGGGCCGGGCGGGCGGACGCACCTGGTCAGTCCCGCGATGGCTGCCGCAGCGGCTATTGCAGGGCGATTTGTCGATGTTAGAATGATGAATTAGGGGTTTTATTATTTATAATTATTTTTCGAGGTAAAAATTATGAAACCAATAAGCGTTATACTTTCACTGTTCATAATTGTCAGTCTATCGGCCTGCAATACCATGGCTGGTCTCGGCAAGGATATCCAGCAAGGTGGAGAAGCCTTGGAGCGCACCGCGCAATAAATCACTTACCGATGGAAAAATTTCAAACCTTTACTGGCATTGTTGCGCCGCTTGATCGCGCGAATGTGGATACGGATGCCATTATTCCCAAGCAGTTTCTTAAATCGATCAAACGTTCCGGTTTTGGCGTCAATCTGTTTGATGAATGGCGCTATCTGGATCATGGCGAACCGGGTATGGATGTGTCGAAACGGCAAATTAATCCGGATTTTGTTTTAAATCAGAAACACTATCAAGGCGCACAGATATTACTGGCGCGCGACAATTTCGGTTGCGGCTCCAGTCGTGAGCATGCACCCTGGGCGTTGCAGGACTATGGCTTCAAGGTCATCATTGCACCGAGTTTTGCGGATATCTTTTTTAATAATTGCTTTAAAATCGGCCTGCTGCCGATAACGCTGGATCACACGCTGATGGATCGGTTATTCAGCGCGGTTGACGAAACCGAAAGTTACGTTTTAACAGTGGATTTGCAGGCACAGACGCTGACAACCCCAGAAGGTGAACAATTCACCTTTAAAGTAGAAGCTTTTCGCAAGCACTGTCTGCTTAATGGTCTGGATGAAATCGGGTTGACGCTGCAACAGGCCGAGAAGATAAAGCAATTCGAGCAAAAGCGACGTGCAGAACAACCCTGGTTGTTTTTTTAACTGATATATAAATAATGACCATGAACATTGCTATTCTGGCGGGCGACGGTATCGGCCCGGAAATTATTGCTCAAGCCGTGCGCGTACTCGATGCGTTGAAATCGGATGGACTGGACATAACACTCGAACACGGATTGATTGGCGGTTGTGCCGTCGACGCCACAGGCGAGCCTTATCCCGAAGCGACACACCAACTGGCTTTGCAGGCTGATGCCATTCTGCTTGGCGCGGTCGGCGGTCCTAAATATGATGCACTGCCGCGCGCACAGCGTCCCGAGAAGGGACTGCTCGCCATTCGCAAGGCATTAAATCTGTTTGCCAATCTGCGCCCTGCAATTCTATATCCTGAACTTGCGGCAGCTTCCAGTTTGAAAGCAGAGGTAGTTTCCAACCTGGATATCTTGATTGTGCGGGAGTTAACCGGTGATATTTATTTCGGTGAGCCACGTGGAATCGAAATACGCGATGGTCAGCGTGTCGGTTATAACACCATGATATACAGTGAAACGGAAATCCGGCGAATTGCTCATGTGGCCTTTCAGGCTGCGCAAAAAAGAAACCAGTCATTGTGCTCTGTGGACAAAATGAATGTGCTGGAATGCACCCAGTTATGGCGGGATGTGGTTGAAGAAGTCAGCAGGGATTATCCTGATGTCAAATTGTCGCATATGCTGGTGGACAATGCGGCGATGCAGCTGGTACGCAATCCAAAACAGTTTGATGTACTTGTTACCGGAAATATGTTTGGTGACATTCTGTCTGATGAAGCCTCCATGCTGACGGGATCAATCGGCATGTTGCCGTCGGCTTCGCTCGACAGTAATAACAAGGGGCTGTATGAACCCATTCATGGTTCGGCGCCGGACATAGCCGGACAGGATGTGGCCAACCCGCTCGCAACGATTCTTTCGGTGGCCATGATGTTGCGTTATACGTTTAATCAGGAAGCAGCAGCACTACGTATTGAGAGTGCTGTCAAAATGGTCCTGGCGCAGGGACTGCGCACGCGCGATATTGCCGGAGAGAGCTTGCAGGTCATCGGAACCCGGGCAATGGGCGATGCGGTATTGTCACACTTGTAACAGCAGAGGTTGTGGGACGACAGTCGTTTTAGTCTACATGCGGCCAGTCTTTTATTTTTGATTTTTTGAAAAACAGGTAAACAATGAAACAGGTTGGTTTTGTCGGTTGGCGTGGTATGGTGGGTTCGGTGCTGATGCAGCGTATGCGCGAGGAAGATGATTTTTCCTTGATTGACCCCGTATTTTTTTCAACGTCACAACAAGGCGGCAGCGGTCCTGATATCGGTAAAGCGATTCCGCCGTTAAAAGATGCTTATGATTTGTCCGCTCTGGCTGAAATGGACATGATTATTACCTGTCAGGGCGGCGATTACACTAATAAAGTTGTTAAGGAATTGCGCAAATCAGGATGGCAGGGGTACTGGATTGACGCCGCCTCAGCCTTGCGGATGGACGATGACGCTGTAATTATCCTTGATCCGGTCAATAAACCGGTGATTGAACAGGCATTGCATAGTGGCATAAAAAATTATATCGGTGGTAATTGTACCGTCAGCCTGATGTTGATGGCGGTAGGCGGTCTGATAGAAAAAGGCCTGGTGGAATGGGTTAATGTGATGACCTATCAGGCCGCATCAGGTGCCGGTGCGCGTAACATGCGTGAATTACTGCAACAGATGGGTGAAGCGCACCGTGTCGCCAAGGATTTGCTCGACAATCCGGCATCAAGTATTCTCGATATCGACCGGGAAGTTGCCGGTACGTTGCGCGACAGGAATTTTCCGGTTGAAAATTTTGGTGTGCCATTAGCTGGAAGTCTTATTCCCTGGATCGATAAAGCGGTGGCGAACGGGCAAAGCCGTGAAGAATGGAAGGGGCTGGCGGAAACCAATAAAATTATGGGCAAAAAAGACCATCCGATTCCTGTCGACGGTACCTGCGTAAGAATCGGTGCCATGCGTTGTCATAGCCAGGCGTTGACCATGAAATTAAAAAAGAATATCCCGCTGGATGAAATTGAAGACATTATCGCAAATGCCAATGATTGGGTGCAGGTCGTGCCGAATGAAAGAGAAGCGACAACGACAAAGTTAACACCGGCAGCGGTAACCGGATCGCTGACAATACCTGTCGGGCGTATCCGCAAATTAGCCATGGGTGATGAATATTTAACTGCATTCACAGTCGGCGATCAATTGCTTTGGGGGGCCGCGGAGCCTCTACGCCGAATGCTCAGGATTCTTGTTCAGCATTAAATTTAAACAGTTATTGACTGATTAATAAGACGAATGCTATTGTCTTATCACAAAATCCGGTTCAGTTTCGTTCGAATTAACTGGTAATTCAAAGAGTATTTAGATCATGCACAGAACAAGTGCATGATAGGCTTTCAGCTATTTTCTATTGTGAACTAAAGAGAGGTCTTTTGTGTACACTTCTTTTGTTAGAGCATGCTTGATATTATTCGTCTTCATTCTGTCGGTATCAGCGCATGCGGCAGGATTAGGCAAACTGACAATCAATTCTGCTTTAGGACAACCTTTTAATGCGGAAATTGATCTGGTTACCGTTGAATCCGAAGAGCTCTCTTCCCTGATAGCAAATATAGCCTCACTCGAAGCCTATGCCCAAGCAGGATTACAGTATGATCCTTATTTCTCCACTTTCAGATTATCAATAGAGCCACGCGCTAATGGCGCGCCTTATATCAAAATCTCTTCACCGCAGGCGGTTAATGAACCTTTTCTGAATTTGTTGATCGAGTTGAACTGGGCTTCCGGCCGCTTGTTGCGTGAATATATCGTTCTGCTGGACCCGGTTGATACGAAAAGACCTGCGCCGGTGGCCCCTGTTGTGCGTACTGTAACAGAACCGGCAGATCCCGTCAGTTTGGCCGATACCGTCGGAACGGAAACAGCATCACCCCCTGCACCGCCCGCTACCGTAATTCCATTTGAGCAACCGCAGCAAACACCACCAGTGCCTGCTTCCCGTTCAACTGCAAATCAATCCGCCGATACCACTTATGGACCGGTTCTTCAGGGCGATACGCTGTCGTCCATAGCAAGGCAGGTTAAACCTGATGGCGTCAATGTCAATCAAATGCTTGTGGCTTTGTTCAGAGCTAATCGAGAGGCTTTTATCGCGAACAACATGAATTTGCTTAGAACCGGTGTTGTCCTGAAAATACCTGGTGTTGAAGAATCAACTACCATCACCAGACAGCAGGCAGACGCTGAGGTCAAGTTGCAGGTCAGTAGTTGGCAAAATTACCGCCAGAATCTCGCACGGACGGCACAGCAATCGCAAGAGCAGACAGCACTGAAGCAGGTTGATTCAGGACAAATCACAACAACGCTGGATGATACTGCCAAGTCTTCACGTGAAAATCCTCAGGAAGTGTTACGGCTATCCAGTGGAGAGAATCTATCGAATTCATCGGATGCTCAATCCGGCGAGAATGCCTTGCAGCGTTTACGCATGATGGAGGAAGACGCCATTGCGCGAAGCATGGCGCTGAAAGAGGCAAATGAGCGTATTGCTTTGCTGGAAACAAATATCGATAATCTGCAAAAACTGTTGTCATTGCAGAACGCTGAACTGGCAAAAGCCCAGACTGATGCGCAAACCCAGTTACAGTCTTCCGCAGCCGGGAAATCCCCTATAACGCAACAAGATTCCGATACCTATGCAGAAATAGAATCTATTGAAGTGCTCACGCCTGAATCGGATACAACCTATTATTCAGAATACGATCTGCTTTCAGAATTGGCTGATGAAGGTTTCGAACTCGAAGGATCTGCACCTTCCGCATCAACTGAATCCGTTGCATCGAATATAGCGGCAGCACCGGTCGAACATGCACCGCCAGCTGCCGCAAATCCATTCATGCATTCGGAATCATCAGTTGATGAGCCATTTGCGCTTGATGACTTCACGAGTCTGAGTACGAATAACTTAATTTATCTCGGCGCAGCCTTAATTCTATTACCGCTGTTATGGCTCGCATTCAGAATGCGCAGCAGAAGCAAAGATAACGAAACGCTGGCGGAAGAAGCCAGGCTTGAGGAAAATGCCGTTGCTCTGCGTAATAAAGCAGCAGCTGCGGTTGCGGCCGTTCATGTCGGCACCAGTGAAGCGGATAGTACTCAGGAAGATTTCAGCGCTTTTGACCATGAGTCTGATTTTTTGCAGGAAGAACGCGTAAAGAATCAACCGGAAGCGGCCGATGACACATCGGTTGTCGAGCAATCGATGGCACTTGATTTTTCCAAGGAAATCGATAGGTACAGCGTAGAATCTTCATCTCAAACGTCGGACGATACTTCCGATTTCGATCTATCGGAATCTATCGCGCACGAACCGATCAGCAATCAGTCTTTTAATGAAATTAACGAGAATGATGCTGTAGAGGAATCCCCGGAAATTCAACAGATTGAACAGGACGCAGATATTAATGATCATCTGCTTGATTTTCCAGAAAAAGTATCGGATCAACCGGATGAAGAATCCACGATTGCTTTGGATATAGACTTTGAAACATCCGCTGAATCTACGGACGATAACAGATCGGTAGAAATTGAAGCTTTGGAAATTGATCTGGCCGATGATAGTGTGAAACCCGATTCGACAGCAGAAATTTCTGCTGAAACAATGCATAACGCCAGTATGGAAAATTCCCTTGAATTTTCCATCGATCCTTCAGCCATAGACCTCTCTGACGAAAATATATCCCGGGATCAATCATCCGGAATTGCAGCGGATGATGATACGAACATGCTGGATTTACTCGATTCAAATACACTGGAATTTGAAGCAAAGGAATCCGAAACAGAAGCGGAGAAAAGTGCTGAAATCGATTTTTCAGGTATTGATCTTGATCTTGAGAATACTTCCGACACGCAGTCGACAGGCATTAGGGAAGAATTACCTTCAGCCGATGCTGACGCTAAGAGCGAACAGTGGCATGAAGTGGAAACAAAAATAGATCTGGCAAAGGCTTATCTGGATATGGAAGATAAGGAAGGTGCCAGGGAAATGCTTGAAGAAGTCATTCAGGAGGGTAATTCCGAGCAACAGGAAACCGCTAAGGCATTATTGAAAGATCTGTAGCAATTGACCGGGATAAAATTAATTTCTAGGGTATATCTTCATTGGCTGCAGCATTGATCCAAATTAATCGTAGTGGATTGTGAGAATCGTACTGATATTGGAATACAATGGCAGCAATTATTGTGGATGGCAAAGTCAGCCGGCGGGATGTTCAGTACAGGATCAGCTTGAGCTGGCGCTGTCCAGAATAGCGCAAGACAATATTCGTGTGACCACTGCAGGACGTACCGATACCGGAGTTCACGCGCTCTATCAGGTTGCCCACTTTGATACTTTAGTCAAGCGTCCTTTAAGTGCATGGGTACGCGGTGTTAACACATTCCTTCCTAAAGATATCACCGTTTTGTGGGCCGCGGAAACTTCAGAAAATTTTCATGCGCGTTACAGCGCCTTTGAGCGACGCTACCAATACATACTGTTGAATCGCCCGACACGACCAGGTTGCCATGACCAGAAGGTTGGATGGTTTCATGAGCCGCTCGATTTGGATCGAATGAAAAACGGGGCGGAGAAATTAATCGGTGAACACGACTTTTCCGCTTTCCGCGCCGCCGAATGTCAGGCCAAATCGGCTATACGTAAACTCACGCGCTTGGACATATCACAGCATGGTAATATGCTCGTTTTTGATTTAACTGCTAATGCTTTTTTGCACCACATGGTGCGAAATATTGTAGGTTGCCTGGTTTATGTGGGTAAAGGTAAATATCCGCCGGACTGGATCCGGACTTTGCTGAAAAGCTGCGATAGATCGATGGCCGCCCCGACTTTTTCACCTGCCGGTTTATACTTGTCAGGCATCGTCTATGATTCAAAATGGAATTTGCCTCATCCGGATCAGAATTCCAGTACTGCCGGTTATTACAGATAACATGACTTTATTTTCCTGGTGACTATGTCTGTTCGAGTAAAAGTGTGTGGAATTACGCGTGTTGAGGATGCTTTATTCGCAGTGGAGTCCGGCGTTGACGCCATTGGTTTTGTATTCTGGCCGCAAAGTACGCGTTATGTCACACCGGAGCAGGCAGGTGAGATAGCAAAAAAAATACCTGCTTTTATACATACTGTCGGAGTGTATGTCGATCCATCTTCGGATTGGGTAAATAAAACCGCAGCGGTTGCAAAATTAAGTCTGTTGCAGTTTCACGGCAATGAAACGCCCGAATTCTGCACGCAATTCAGCCTGCCATATATCAAAGCAATGCGCGTCAGAGGTGATGCAGATTTGATACAATACGCAGATCAATATCGAACAGCCAGAGGCCTGCTGCTGGATACCTATGCAGCGGACATGCCGGGCGGAACCGGTCATGTTTTTGATTGGAACTTGATCCCTCATGACCTGTCGCTGCCGGTTATCCTGTCTGGCGGCCTGACAGCTGAAAATGTTGCATCGGCAATAAAACACGTAAATCCGTGGGCAGTCGACGTATCAAGTGGTGTTGAAGTGTCAAAAGGTATCAAGGATAAATACAAAATATCAGCTTTCATGCAAGGAGTACGAAAATCGTGAATGTTTATGATCTGCCGGATAAGCGCGGTCATTTCGGTCCCTATGGTGGCGTATTTGTTGCGGAAACGCTGATTTCGGCGCTTGATGTTCTCCGCGAACAGTATGAGCATTATCGGAATGATGCTGTATTTCAGGAAGAATTCGCTTACGAATTAAAACATTACGTCGGTCGCCCGAGTCCGATTTATCACGCAAAGCGATGGTCTGAACATTTGGGTGGCGCGCAGATTCTGCTGAAACGCGAAGATTTGAATCACACAGGCGCACACAAAGTCAACAACACGGTTGGGCAAGCGCTGCTGGCACGACGCATGGGAAAAACACGCGTAATTGCCGAAACGGGCGCCGGGCAGCATGGCGTTGCATCTGCAACAGTTGCGGCAAGATATGGTATGCAATGTGTCGTTTACATGGGCGCAGAAGATGTCCGTCGCCAGGCAACCAATGTTTATCGCATGAAGTTGCTCGGCGCAGAAGTTATTCCGGTTGAATCGGGTTCGCGTACCTTAAAAGACGCGTTGAATGAAGCCATGCGCGACTGGGTGACACATGTCGAAGATACGTTTTATATTATCGGTACAGTTGCCGGGCCGCATCCATATCCAATGATGGTGCGGGATTTCCAGACAGTAATCGGCAAAGAGGCCAGAGTTCAAATGCTGGAAGATTACGGCAGACAACCGGACGCACTTATTGCCTGTGTTGGCGGAGGTTCCAATGCGATAGGCTTGTTTTATCCGTATATCGATGATGATACTGTTAAAATGATCGGGGTGGAGGCTGCCGGAAGGGGATTGGAGACAAATCAACATGCAGCTACTTTAACTAAAGGCAGGCCCGGCGTATTGCATGGCAATCGGACTTATTTAATTCAGGATGACAACGGTCAGATCATTGAAACGCATTCTATTTCAGCTGGACTGGATTATCCCGGCGTTGGTCCCGAACATGCATGGCTTAAAGATATTCATCGCGCCGAATATGTCGGAATTACGGACGATGAAGCACTGGAAGCGTTTCATGCGCTATGTCGCTACGAGGGCATTATGCCTGCACTCGAATCCAGCCATGCACTGGCTTATGCTGCCAAATACGCACCGACGCTTGCCAAAGACAAGCTGTTGCTGGTCAATCTGTCCGGCCGCGGTGATAAGGATATGGCAACCGTAGCACAACTGTCGGGAATAACTTTTTAAAGTTATTCCGTCGTGTTTGATTCCGACTGACCAATGAGCCTGATCAATCCGTTTTTTTAGTGTATTTGTCGGATTCCATTTATAACACTGATATGAATCGTATTAACCAAACTTTTAATGCACTGCAAGCAAGTCATAAAAAAGCACTCATTCCGTTTATTACAGCCGGTGACCCTGACCCGGCTCTGACTGTCGATTTGATGCATTGTTTAGTGGAAGCGGGCTCGGATATTATTGAACTCGGCGTTCCTTTTTCCGATCCGATGGCCGATGGTCCAACGATTCAGCGATCTTCTGAACGCGCATTGAGACACCATGTCACATTAAAAAATGTACTTGAAATGGTAACTCAATTCAGGTGCAAAAATGAATATACGCCTGTGGTATTAATGGGCTACGCCAATCCGGTCGAAGCGATGGGGCATGCGGTTTTCGCAAAAAAAGCACGGGAGGCCGGCGTTGACGGTGTTCTGACTGTTGACTATCCCCCTGAAGAATGCGAGCAGTGGGTTGGCTGTCTGGTGGAGCAGGGTATGGATGCAATCTTTCTGTTATCACCGACCACTAAGCCGGAACGCATTAAACAGGTTTCAAAACTGGCAAAAGGCTATATCTATTATGTCTCGCTCAAGGGTGTAACCGGTGCGTTACATCTTGATTTGCAGGATGTAAAATCAATGCTGGAAAAATTGCGGCGATCAATATCAATCCCTATCGGCGTCGGTTTTGGCATTCGAGATGGCGCGACAGCCCGTGCCGTTGCCGAACTGGCTGACGCCGTGGTCATTGGCAGTCGAATTATTGAAGAAATCGAGAATTCATCCCGTGACGAAGTCCTGAATAAGGTAAAAACACTTGTTCGATCCTTACGCCAGGCAATCGATGAAAAACCTATTACAACTAAATCTTCAGTAGGGTAGCGCATTTATGAGCTGGTTCCAGAACATCATACCGCCGAAAATCAAGCGCAAAGAAAATGGCGAGAAGAAAATTGTTCCAGAAGGACTATGGAGTAAGTGCAGTTCCTGTGAAGCGGTGCTTTATTACACCGACCTGGTAAAAAACTTTAATGTCTGCCCAAGATGCGATTTTCATAATCGCATATCCGCCCGGACGCGCATCGACTATTTTCTGGATTTGGAAAACCGGTGGGAAATCGGCGCTGAGGTTTTGCCTACAGATCCGCTTAAATTTAAAGACAGCAAACGTTATGCTGATCGTCTGGTGCAGGCAAAAAACAGTGTTGACGAAGACGACTCGCTGATTGTGATGCAAGGTGCCATTTTATCCATCCCCGTCGTTGCGGCGGTATTTGAATTTGGTTTCATGGGAGGATCGATGGGATCTGTTGTCGGGGAGCGGTTTGTTCGAGGCATTAATGCCAGTATACAACATCAAACGCCGTTTATCTGCTTTACGGCAAGTGGTGGAGCACGGATGCAGGAAGGTCTTTTTTCCCTGATGCAGATGGCCAAAACATCTGCAGCGCTCACCCGTTTAAGTCGTGAAAAATTACCTTTCATTTCAATCTTAACGGATCCGACCATGGGGGGTGTATCGGCAAGTTTCGCCTTTATCGGCGATATTGTTGTCGCTGAGCCGGGGGCCTTGATCGGCTTTGCCGGTCCTCGCGTCATCGAACAGACTGTTCGCCAGAAGCTGCCGGATGGTTTTCAGCGCGCAGAATTTCTGCTTGAACATGGTGCCATCGATATGATTATTGATCGCCGGAAAATGCGCGAGAAAATTGCCCACTTAATCACTCTGCTGATGCGCGTTCCCGTTCCGGTAACAACTTCTGCAAAATAATTTTTTTCTACCGATTATTCTCGTTTTTAAGAAGAAGTATTCATTTGAATAATCAGTTGGATTCACTCTCGGATTGGTTGGCATATCTCGAGCAGTTGCATCCTAAAACCATTGAAATGGGGCTTGCGCGTATTGAATATGTACGCGCCGATTTGCAGCTGTCTCCGGACTTTCCGATAATAACCGTAGGCGGAACGAACGGCAAAGGTTCCGTCTGCGCCATGGCTGAATCCATACTAAGCGCGGCAGGCTATCGTGTAGGCTGCTATACTTCGCCGCACCTCCTGCGTTATAACGAACGTATCCGGATAAGCAGCAGAGCGGTTGATGATCGACTGATTACCGAGGCCTTCGGATCTATCAATCAGAGTCGAAACAAGTGTGGTGTTTCACTGACCTATTTTGAATTCGGTACGCTGGCGGCAATGTATCTGTTTGAATTACAACAGGTAGATGTGGCGGTTCTCGAAGTTGGATTGGGCGGACGTCTGGATGCGGTTAATATTTTTGATCCTGCCTGTGCTGTATTAACCAATGTTACGCTTGATCACATGGATTATCTCGGCGACACCCGTGAAGCAATCGGTTTTGAGAAAGCCGGAATATTCAGATCCGGAAAACCGGCAATATGTGCAGATACAAATGTCCCCGTAACTGTTCAGCAACATGCGCAAGCAATCGGTGCACAGCTGATTCAATTCGGCCAGGATTTTGGTTTTGACGCTGGCATGGATCAATGGGATTTCTGGAGTAAAAAGGGAAAGCGTAGTGCTTTGCCGCTACCGGCGCTGCGCGGCGACAGTCAATTGATCAATGCAAGTACATGTTTAGCGGCGCTTGATGCGCTGAACGATCGCCTGCCGGTCAGCATGCAGGCGATACGCCAGGGCTTGCTCAATGTCGGCTTGCCTGGGCGCTTCCAAGTTCTGGCCACACGGCCTGTAACTATTCTTGATGTGGCGCATAACCCGGCTGCTGCGGAAGTCTTTGCAGCTAATCTGAGATTGGTAAAGCAGGGAAATACGGGCGGAAAAACCTTCGCCGTTTTTGCCATGCTGCAGGATAAAGATATTTCCGGTGTCATAAAAGCACTGAAAGATGACATCGATATCTGGTTGATTGCGCCAATTGAGCTACCTAGGGGCGCAGGCACGCCGAATTTGCTGCAAAATCTTTACAAGTCGGGAATATCACGGGAAAATCACACCATTCATGAATTCGAAAATACTGAGGCAGCTTACGTATATGCCTGCAAGCAGGCAAGCAATAATGATAGAATTTGCGTTGTGGGATCTTTCCATACTGTCGGTGCTGTTTTGCAGTATCTGGAAAGAAAAAAGTGTCAGTGATGCCTGGATATTTATCAATGAATAAAAATATCACCGAAGAAGAATTATTGCTTAGGAAACGCGCCAGAAGACGTTTGGTCGGAGCTGTTGTGCTGGTATTGACCGCAGTTATTGTTCTGCCGATCATCTTCGATGAACCCAAGCCCGATACGGAAACGCATGAAATCGACATCCATCTTTTTCCCAAAGATGCGATTACCGATATTTCGCCGCTGATCGTTCCACCGGATAATGCCTTAAAAGATGCCGTACCTGAATTTATCGATCAAATGGAGCTTTCAACCGACTCATCTGCTGCTTATTCTGATACACCACAACCCTTTGAAGAGGAAGTACAGTCTGTTCACAGTCTGGAAAATGCCCGTAAAAGGCATATACCTATACCTGGCATTAAGCCCCGGTTTGAAAGAACACAAACAGCACAGACACAAATTGAGACGATCCCGATTACCAGACAACCTGTCAATGATGTCGCTCCGCCGCCGCCTGCTGTCGCGCCTCCAATTGAAAGACAATCTCCCGTGCAGCAAGCGGGCACATTTGTGGTGCAGCTCGGCGCTTTCTCAGATCAGGCAAAAGCCCAGCAACAACAAAATATATTGTTATCAAAAGGTTTTAATGCGTTTACCGAACCACTTGAAATTAATGGCAAAATGATGACCCGCGTTCGTATTGGACCATTTGTCAATCGTCCCGCAGCGCAGGCCGAGCTGGATAAACTTCGCCGGTTTGGACTGGATGGCGTTATTACGTCGCAATAAATAGAGCGGGCGCTGTAACCCTATCGCTGTTTTGTCAATGACCCTATTTGATTATGTTGTACTGATTATTTTTTTCATTTCGATTATTTTAAGCATCATGCGCGGCATTATTCGTGAAGTTCTGTCGATTGCAGGATGGATAATGGCATTTATAGCGGCAGGCACATTCGCAGCCGATTTTGAACCGTTTGTGCCGTACGAAATCGGTGGTTCTTTGCGCATTGTGGCTGCTTTCATTCTGGTCTTTGTTGGCACGATGCTTATTGCAGTTCTCATCACCATGCTACTTAATTCACTGATTAAAAATGTGGGATTGGGATTTGTCGACCGTGTGCTTGGCGCCGTTTTTGGATTCGCACGGGCATTGCTTATCGTGCTGGCACTGGTTTTAGTCGCAGGACTTACAGCGTTGCCGCAACAACCGTTCTGGCAGCAGGCGTTGTTCAGCGAGCCACTGGTGTTAATGGCCAGGCAAGTGAAGTCCTGGCTGCCGGACGAGTTATCAAAATATATCAGCTATGACAAAACAGATAAGTCTGTTCAGTTCAAACAGTAGTAAAAACAGATAATTATGAATTTTATTTTTTACCAGCCCGCTTAAGTCTACGGAGTATCGATATGTGCGGAATACTCGGCATCGTTGCTAAATCGCCAGCAAACCAGTTGCTTTATGATGGTTTGCTTATGTTACAACATCGCGGGCAGGATGCCGCCGGTATCGTCACAGCGCAAGGCAATACCTTTCACATGCATAAAGGACTGGGCATGGTGCGCGATGTCTTCCGGACACGCAACATGCGCGCATTATTAGGCAATATGGGAATAGGGCATGCGCGTTATCCGACGGCCGGATCATCCCGATCACCCGCAGAAGCGCAGCCGTTTTACGTCAATTCTCCCTTCGGTATCGTGCTTGGACACAATGGTAATCTTACCAACGCGGAAAAACTGAATCAGGAGCTTTTTCGCACCGATTTACGGCACGTCAATACGCATTCCGATTCCGAGGTATTGCTGAATGTTTTGGCGCATGAGTTGCAGGAAAGTACACGCAACTGTCATCTTGATCCGGGCATTATATTTCAGGCAGTAGCGGGGGTTCATAAGCGGTGCCAGGGCGCCTATGCGGTAGTCGCCATGATTGCAGGCTATGGATTGCTGGCATTTCGTGATCCTTTTGGCATCAGGCCGTTGGTGTTCGGCTCTATCGAGTCCGAACAAGGAACGGAATATATGATTGCTTCTGAAAGCGTTGCGCTTGACACGCTGGGTTTCCAGCTTATCCGCGACATTGCGCCAGGCGAAGCCATTTTTATTGACGAAACTGGTCATTTCTACAATAAACACTGCGTTGAGCACACAACCTTAAATCCCTGTATTTTTGAATATGTCTATCTGGCACGCCCGGATTCAATGATAGACGGTGTTTCAGTTTATGAAACGCGGCTAAATATGGGCGAATCGCTGGCTGAGAAGATCCAGAAAAATATGCAGCATCTGGATATTGATGTGGTTATTCCAATTCCAGAATCCAGCCGGCCAAGCGCATTACAACTGGCAAATCACCTGGGTGTCAAGTTTCGCGAGGGTTTCGTCAAGAATCGTTACGTCGGAAGAACATTCATCATGCCTGGTCAGCAACAGCGTAGAAAATCCGTTCGCCAGAAACTCAACGCCATGAGTATCGAATTTAAAGGAAAAAATGTCCTGCTGGTTGATGATTCCATTGTGCGTGGCACAACCAGTCGTGAAATCGTGCAGATGGCACGGGAAGCTGGCGCTAACAAGATTTATTTTGCATCGGCTTCTCCTCCGGTTCGTTACCCGAATGTCTACGGCATTGATATGCCGACACGGCAGGAATTGATCGCAACCGAGCGCGATCCGGACGAAATATGCCATGAAATCAGCGCGGATCATCTGGTTTTTCAGGATCTCGACGCATTGACGCAGGCTGTGTCGAAAGTCAATCCGGTATTAACCCGTTTTGAGACATCCTGCTTTAACGGCAATTATATTACCGGCACGGTAACACCTGAATATTTGAACGCATTGGAAACCCTACGGCAGACAGAGCACGCGGATAATTCATCGGGCTCCAGAACCCGGCTGGACTTAAGTCTTGCTGTAGCCGAATGATGCGCTGATTCACTTAGTCACCCATTTAATCGTTTCACCGATAGAAAATCATTGAAGGAAAAGTCATTCCAAATGTCAGATCAGCTCAGGCCAGAAACGCTAGCGCTGCGTACGGGCATTCATCGCAGTCAGTTTAACGAACATTCCGAAGCAATTTATTTAACATCAAGCTTCGTATTCGATAGTGCTGCGCAGGCTGCAGCCCGTTTTTCCGGAGAAGAAAGCGGCAACATCTATTCGCGATTCACCAATCCGACGGTTACGGCGATGGAAGAGCGTCTGGCCGCAATGGAAGGCGCCGAAGCCTGTGTGGCAACTGCTTCGGGTATGTCCGCAATTCTGTCCTGTGTCATGGGGTTGCTGTCCGCCGGTGATCATATCGTCGCTTCGCAAAGTCTTTTTGGCGCTACGGTAAATCTGTTTAATACCATACTTAAAAAATTCAACGTTGAAACGACATTTGTGTCAGCAACCGATACGCGCAGCTGGGAAAACGCTGTCAGACCGAATACCCGGATGTTTTTTCTGGAAACACCTTCCAATCCGTTAACTGAAATTTCGGATATTACGGAACTTGCAAAAATTTCAAAAAAAACAGGCGTTTATCTGGTTGTCGATAATTGTTTCTGCACGCCGATATTGCAAAAGCCGCTGGAATTGGGTGCGGATATCGTCATACACTCAGCAACCAAATATCTGGATGGCCAGGGTCGGGTACTTGGCGGTGCCGTTCTGGGGAAACGCGAATTAATGATGGAAGGTGGTGTTTATGGTTTTCTGCGTACCGCAGGTCCCACGCTAAGCGCATTTAATGCCTGGGTTATTCTGAAAGGCCTGGAAACGCTCAAGGTACGCGTCGAAGCGCATTCAAAAAATGCGCTGCATATCGCACAATGGCTGGAATCACATCCCAGCGTCAATCGTGTTTTTTATCCCGGTTTGCCATCGCATCCGCAATTCGAACTGGCCAGGCGGCAACAGAATTCCGGTGGCGGCATCGTGACATTTGAAGTCAAAGGCGGCAAGGATGCCGCCTGGCGTGTTATAGATGAAACACGGCTGGTTTCGATCACGGCTAATCTCGGTGATACGAAAACCACTTTGACACACCCTGCAACAACTACGCATGCGCGAATCAGTCAGGAGGCGCGTGATGCGGCCGGAATAAGCGACGGCCTGTTACGTATTGCAGTCGGACTGGAAGCCGTCGAAGATATCCAATCGGATCTGGCACGTGGTCTTGGATAAATCGCATTGATGGAATGTCAGCCGCTTTCTTCAAACCTAAAAACCTCAGTTGACCGTTATCCGGGATGACTAACGATATGAATACATGAAACAATTCGAGCAATGCCGGTTCATCCGGATGGTGAGTTAAACGATGGTGTTT
>CAZXBP010000043.1:0-17785 GCA_964639015.1 uncultured Nitrosomonas sp. | reverse complement strand
TTTCCTGGGTCATCGCACCAAATTCCCCATGTGTTTCCGCAGGGCATCGGTACAGGCTTGCCAGGGTAGCCAGATTTTCACCTTTTCCTTGCGCCATTTCCTTGATCAGACTGGTGTAGTTTTCCTGCGCAAATATTTCTCGCTCCTTGCTCAAATTAAGCAAGCCGTGGTCACCGCAGTTTGACGTACCGGAAGTAATCCCGAGTGTTTGCGACCCAAAGGTACCATTGGTGGTGGCCGCAAAAATCTGTTGCGCCCCTGATTTTGATCCGATGACCATGGAGCCTAGCCCACAACCTGCCGCGCCATATCCGGCCGCAAAACTGGAAACAGGGAAATAAAGCAGAGAAGCCGCGATTGCAATCAGGTGATATCGTTTCATATTATTCTCTCCATATTAAACCTAAAAGGTTGTTTCTACCTCAAACCAAATGAACACTTCGGCAATGCCAAGTTCGTTAGAACCTGGCCAGAATCTACTGAAACTTCCACAGGTTGTCAAACATAAAACAGGTTATTTCCAGAAGATCGTCAAAAAGGCAGCCAGGATGGTTGGATAATTTTCTGTCATAGCATCTCCGGCATCGATATATTGAAAACCTAAGGACGCTCCAATTTTTCCAGGAAAGTGATGAATTTGGCGCGGTATTGACGATCATGACGCCAGAATACATCGGTATGAGCGCCTTGCGGAATCCGCCACAAGGTCTTGGGTTCGGCCAGCTTCTCAAAAACGATCTCGCCAAGCTCGGGCTCCACCACGCTATCGTTTTGTCCGTGAATGACCAGCACCGGAATCGGTGAAATCGTTGCCAAATCCTGCGGCGCCCATCGATCGCTTACTAACAGGTAGCTCAGTGGCTGCAGCGGCCATGTGAGCCAGGTATGCGCGAGTTTTGTCCTGACGATTTTCTGAAAAGAATCGAAAGTGCTGTCCGCAACAACAAGTTTTACGTTGAGCTCGGATTTTTTATCGATTGCCGTCCGGAGCGCAACGATTCCTCCCATACTTTGCCCATAGATGATCATCGGTTCACCAGGTGATTTGTTTTTTGCCACCCAATCAACTGCTGCATGGCCGGATTCGACACAACTTCCGGGCGTGGGTTTCCCTTCCGACAGGCCATAACCTGGAAAATCGAAAATGAAAAGATTGTAGCCTTCATCGGTTATCCAGACTAGTTGCAGGTAATGGGATGTCAAATTCTCGGCATTGCCGTGAAAAAAAACGATGGTTGCCTTTGCAGGGGATTTTCTGGCAGGAAACCACCAGCCATGCAGCTTTCGTTGAGCGGCGTCGGTAAAAAAAATATCTTCTGGCGCGTATCCCGCTGCTTTCGGATCATAGTAGAGACTTTTTTTGTCCGGGTAATAGAAAAAACTCGAACAACCGCTGAGCATGACGACGCCCGGAATAGCCAGAAAAAATAACCATATCAGCTTCGCACGCATGATTTTCATGAGGATGAACGGAGAGTCATGAGTTAACTTTCTTCGACTCAAGACTCTCTACAGGATGATGAACAATATCTTCTTCCCGTGCGACAAGCTTGTACCTTTCTATATACTCTGGAATTCTTCGATCTTCTGGCCAGTACTTCTTTGATATAGAGGACGCAAACAAGCCCGCATCAACTTCTTTAACGGAGTTGCATATATTACGAACCGAGGTCTTTATTTTCGATATTTCTTTAAGGCGGTCTACTTCAGTTATACTGCTTTTGGATTCAAGTCGATCGATGGATAGTAAAACTCGACGAATTTTATCAGGATCACAGTGCACCCGCTTACCTTCAATAATATCTGACTCATTGAGACCATTTCTCACAATCTCACTTGTGACAATCTCTTGCAAAGATTTTGCGTCTTTAATCAGATAATCAATACCTGATCGAAAAGAGCCATACTGTCCGATTCCTATATAAATAGCACCGATTATTGCAAGCCTCACTTTTAGGCTTCCATCTTCAAGATGTACATAAATTTCGGTTTGCTGCCTGTAAATAAGGTCTGAGTACTTAGAAACTATTTCTTTCAAATATTGCTCAATTTCTTGTAAGTCAAGTTCGCTGAATTCTATATCGAAATGAAATTCCATTCCGGCAAGATATGTCACGATAATTCCTCAAGGATTAACTGTTTCAGCTCAACCAATTTCTGTGCTGATCGGCTGAAGCGTAATGTTGCATAAAATAGTGCATAAAAAATACGGTAGGCAGGTAGGTTGGAATGACTGAAATGAGCTACGACACCAACGGTAATGTCATGTTGTGTTGGGACTCTCAAGCTTACCCGCTCTGTGCTTCGTTTTTCAATTTCTGGAGCATCGACAGCAGCTCCGGAATATCGTCCCGGATGATGCTCCAGAGAGTATCGTTGTCAATACCGAGATAGCCATGAATCAGGCGGTTGCGAGTAGCGATGATCATCCGCCACGGAATTTCGGGATGGGCGTCACGGACTGCGTCTGGAATATGGGTGGCAGCTTCGCCGATCAGTTCCAGATTGCGCAGTGTAGCGTCATAGGTAAGTCCACTTGCGACGAAACTGGCCTGATCGAGTCCCTCAGTATAGGCCAGCACCTTTCCGACAAAATCGATCATGTCATTGAGGTAGAAACGCCATTCACGCTGGCTGGCATCAGACATTGATCCGTTCCCGTTCGATAAAAGGACGCAGTTCCGGGCGCAGGGCATTTTCGGTAACCAGATCAACCGGACAACCGAAAAGATCTTCCAGGTAGAACTGCGTACCGAAATAGCGTCTGGAAGTGGCTGGACCGTCAAAGGCCACCAGAATATCAATGTCGCTGCCGCTGGTTGCCGTATCGCGGGCGATCGAGCCGAACAACGCCAGCCGGGTCACACCGAAACGAACCTGCAACTCCGGTTTGCTGCGACTCAGCAGTTCAAGCACGCGCTGTCTGTTCATTATTCAATCTCCACAAAGAGTAGCATCCGTCTGTCGTATTTTTACGCTTCCCGGAAACCCTTCCCACACGAAAGCTATTCAAAACGACTCAACAATATCACATCAGCCCTGTGAGCAGGATTAAAAATCCGATTGGTAACAGCTTAGCCACAACAGCCGTCGCCGCTGTTTTTACCCCGCATCTGGATAGGTGGGCATGGCACGGTGCCATAGGAGCAATAGACACAACAGTCGCCGGGCTTCGGCTTAAGTACAGTGTGGCATTGTCCGCATTCGTAGAACCATTGGCAAGCGTCCGTGGGCATGGTTTCCGTTCTGGCATGACCGCACATCGGACAAGTCAGCGTGGATTCAAGAATGACAGCGTTCATAAAGCATTCCTTTCAAGCTACAGATTTTCAGGTTCAGTAACAGCGGCGGATGTTTCCTTGAACAAGCGATCCGGCACCCACCACAGATAGAACACCATGCCGAACAGCTCAACCAGTGACTGGAATACGATGATCACCGCGACCGTCTCCCAGGCGGTTGGCAGCGCCAGCGCGAACGGCAGCACGACAAAGGAATTACGTGTGCCGAGACTGAAAGCCAATGTACGCCCGGAATCCATCGGCAGCCGCAGCATCCGGGTAAGCAGACGCGCAATCAGTGCCGCCGCCAGTAAGAAGCCTGCAAAAACAGGTAGCACCGTCAGCAACACCGGACCGGCATTATGCACCGCGCCAACCTGCGCACCGGCGATCAGAAACACCACCACCGCCAGCAAAGGCACGGGCCACCAGCCAAGACGATCGCGCCAGACTGTATGTCCCGGCTGTGTTTCAATCCACTGTTCGGTGAATACCGCGGCCAGCAACGGCAAACCGATCAGGGTAAGCGCGGCAGTCAGCATGTCTTCCGCCTGCAGCGCGGCGCTGAAATCGGCAGCGGGCAGCATCAGCCACAGATAAACCGGCAGCAACAGCAACTGCATCAGCAGATTCAGCGGCGTGACGGCAACCGCCCGCGCCGTGTTGCCGCGCCCGAGTTGCGCGAAAGTGATAAACCAGTCGGTGCAGGGTACTAGCAGCACCAGCAGCACGCCGAGATGCAAAACCGGATCATCGGGCAGCCATTGCAGCATCAGCCAGACCGCCAGGGGAATCAACACAAAGTTGCCCATCATCACGGCAAGTACGAAGCGCCGGTCACGGAAGGCCTCGCGGATATGCAGCAATGGTACCTGTACGAAGGTGGTATAAAGCAGCACAGCCAGTACCGGCCACAGTAAGGTTTCCAGATACGGCGCTATGCCGGGCCGGGTACCGCCCAGCGCCAACCCGCCAGCGATGGCAACGAGATAGACCCAGACCTGCCGCCGTTCGAGCACCAGGCGATCCATCAGCCGCGCACTCGCGAGATCAGTAATGTACCGGCCAGCATGAATCCGGCCGCCAGGGTAAAGGCGAATTCCGGAGAAACTACCGTCCAGACCAGGCCGACGGTTGCGCTGGAGATAAACTTGGCCACTCCATTGACCATGCCGAGCGCGCCGATGCTCATCGTCATCGTTTCCGCCTGCACCATGTCCGCGGTTACAGTGGATTCCAGCGCTTCCTGCACGGCAACGTACAAACCGGCGAGGCAGAAAATGCCGACCAGCACCGCAACGCTGTCAATCGCGAACCAGAACGCCAGCGCAGCCGACGCCGCCGTGGCGACACCCAAGAAATAGCCGGCGACAAGGACGGACAAACGGCCGGCACGATCGGCCAGCCACCCCACCGGCCAGGAAACGGCAACCTGCACGATGTTGCGCCATACATACAGCAGTCCCGCCACCTGCGCCGCCTGCACCACGCCCATCGACGGGGTAAGCAATGTGGTGGCCGCCAGGATCAACAGCGCATGGGAAAAGTCGCCGATGCCAAACACACCCACCGCGCTCAGATAGCGCTTGAAGCGTACCGGCAATCCGCGCAGCGTGCTGAAAAATCTCATCGCCGGATTCGGCGTATGCTGCGGGTCTTGCACCAGCCACAGAAACGCCAGTACCGCCAATAGGCCGGGAATGATCGACAGCCACAATACGAAGCGGAACGGCCCGGCGGCATCTTCCCAGTGCCAGCCTTGCGCCAATCCCAGCAATGCCACTCCCATCAGGGGGCCGAGCACCGCGCCCACTGAATCCGCCGCGCGATGAAAGCCGAATGCACGCCCGCGCGTGGCCGGGCTTACCGCCTGGATCACGATGGCGTCGCGCAACGGACCACGCAAGCCCTTGCCGAACCACGACACCATGCGTCCGAGCAGGATGAGCAACCACCCTGAAGATAGTGCAATCAATATCTGGCCAAGCGGCGTCAATCCGTAACCGATCAACACCAGCATTTTGCGATGCCCCAGTTTGTCGGCGATGTAGCCCGAGACCATTTTGGTAAAACTCGCCACTGCATCGGCAATGCCTTCGATAAGACCCAGCACCGCCGCCGGAATGCCGAGAACCGCGAGAAAACCCGGCAAAATTACTGTGGTTGTCTCGTAGCAGAAATCGCCCAACGCGCTGGTAATGCCCGCGCCCGCTACAGTGCGGTTAAACCAGCCTTTTGTATCAGACGCCTGATTATCGTTCTCCGGCATCAGGATTCTCCGGTCATGCCGAACTCGATCGGCATCTTGACGTAAAACACCTTCACGCCCTCCGCCTTCAGATGTTCGAATAGACGTTCAACCTGCTGTTCACTGACAGCCATCGTCACTTCGACGGGCTGATCGGTCAGATCGAAGAAATGCGCGGAATGTAGCTTGCGGTCACGCCCGAAACCTTCGGTGGCGACAGTCAATGTTGCGCCGCTGATATCCAGTTGCATCGCCGCCTGCACCAGCCATTCCCCGAGCGGCGTATGACGGTGTTTGCGATCCTGCTGCGTATAGAAAGTCAACTGAAAGCCCTGCATGGTTTTGTCCTGTATCAAACGGTCTTAAAAACAGAAACGGTCGCCAATCCCAGCATCGTCATCGCCAGCGAACCCAGTACATGCGCGCTGATTGCGCCGAAAGCCCAGAGCATTCTACCTTCCTGGATCAGCACCATGACCTCGGCGGAGAAAGTGGAAAACGTCGTCAACCCGCCGAGAAAGCCGGTCACGATAAACAGTCGCCACTCAGGCGAAAAGCCGGGGTGATGGGCAAATACGGCAAGCGCGACACCGATCAGGTAACCGCCAATGAGATTCGCCGCCAATGTGCCCAGTGGGATGGTTGGAAACAACGCGTTGAGCGACATACCCAGCAACCACCTGAGCACCGCACCCAGCGAAGCGCCTGCACTGATGGCTAACAGGGCGTTGAGCATAAGTTTTTATGATGAAAAATCGATTGATGACTTATTTTAAATTTTACTACCGGTAAGAACAAAGCGCTTATAATCCTTCGAAAATCCCTGGTTGAGTCTCTGGCGCAACTCCAATACAAAAAAATGACGTGTACAGAATCATTCGCACAATCCTCATGACAACAAACGCTGGGTCAGGGAAATCACGGAACGCAGCATGCCGATCAACGTCAACAGCCAGACGAACAAGGCAAACCATCCCCAATACTGGGCAATCTGCGCCAGAAAACCGTAGCCTGATGCGTTCATCAGCGCCAGCAGGCCGGCGGTATACATGCCCATCGGAAAAACCCGGCTCCACGCAGCAGGATCATAGGCATGATATTCTTTGCCGGATGCCAGTCTCAGCCACGGGCAAATTTTTAACCAGAGCGGCGCTGACGCCGGGATCCCCGCACGCGTGAATTTTCGCGTATCCATGAGCAACAGATAGGGAATCCACATTGTTCCTATCATCCATGCAAATGCAGTCATCCACAAAACGATCTCCCGCAAACCCTCCCATCCTGGTGGAAGATGCATGCGCATGACAAACTCCGAGCCCGCCAGAGTAAGAATAGCAGCTGCGCCCATACTGATCCAGTAAGGCGCATCCCAGTCCATCCATTCAAATCGCCTGAAAAACAGACGGCGAATCAGCAAGGTAATGATCAGCGCATACGCGACAAAACCCAGCAGCCAGAATCCTCCGGCAATAAGATAAGCAAAACCATCGGCTATGCTCATCGCACTCAGAAGGTTGACGCCCAGCAACGCGATTGAAACAGTGCTGACCACGATCAACAGCGCTGGACCGTTGATTGTTTCACGCACCGACTTTTCCCGCATGACGATGAAACTGGACAGGATGAAATAGCCGCAGACAAACCAGCCGATCAGCGCGATAAACCATAGGCAGATTGCCAGAGATACAGCCTGATGGAAAACAACAAACTGCATTCCTATCGTATTAGTACCAACCACGAACGTCAGAAAAAGCAGCGCGCGCCTGAAAACCGTGAAGTCGGCCATTAAATCCGGCAGAAAAAACAGGATACGCGCAAGCAGGAACGCGCACAGTAGCGGATAAAAAACCAGATTCAGCGCAAAAAGCGTCCAGGCTATCGCAGGAAAAGCCATCGCTTCAAAGGCGATCGATACAATACCGGTAGCCATCACCAGGGCAAAATAGACCGGATGGAAATTTTTTACACCATTGCTTATTACACTGCGCCACATCATGATGGTACCGACATGATCATTGCCCGAATCTGCTGTTGCAGGAATTTAAACAGATGAGAATGTATCACTACAATGCTCAAAAAATTGTGATGATCGCAGGATCAACCACTCCGCACTGGCTATCTGAATGAAACAGCAAATCTGACTGCCAACTTTCACCGTTAACGGACTATTGAAGTCATCAGGAGCCATCAACAGTCATTCATTCTTCAGTATTCACAACCATAACAGGCTGTTAAAACCCGCCCTGATTTCCAGACACACAACGACAGGATTTTCTATTAACAGGGGATTTTCCCGATTAATCCGGCGATAAAATACCTGACTTTGCGATTATGCTTGCCAGTATTCCTTTGGCAAGTACAATCAGCGCATGAAACACCACCAACATAAAACCGCCGGAAGCCGGTTTTGTTTTCATCGTTAACGCGCATTGTCTTAAAGGAGAAACATGATGCTTGGCAAGTTAGTTTTTTTTCTAATCATCGCTGCACTGGTTTATTGGCTGATCAAGGCCCGCTCATCGGAAGAAACCGAAAACATCGATGAAAAAACTGAAGAACACGCAGAAAGTAACGCCTCACCCAAGGCGCTGGAAGAAATGGTGCGTTGTGTGCATTGCGGCGTCCATCTGCCCAGGAGCGAAAGCGTCACCAGTCAGGGCGATTTTTTCTGTTGCAACGAGCATCGCATAGAACATCAGGATTCGGATACATCAACCTAAACGCATTGTGATCTCAAACACCGCGAAAACATTCAATCCCCATCCAACAGAACAATTCATTGGATTCAGCCGCCAGGCATACGCTGATGCCGGACGCACCGGTTTTCCGGAATCGTTCTGGCATTCATTGCTACTGTTCAATATCACCCGCATCACCATCACCAGCGGGCTTGTCATCCTGGCATGGTCACTGACGTTCACGAATCTGGGTTCTTATAACAATACGCTGTTTTTTCAGGCCGCCGGATTACATCTGATCATCAGTATTTTTTTCCTGGCGCTGATCAAACGGCGCAAACCCGGCTTTAACGAACAGCTTACGCAGCAGATGTGCACTGATGTCGCCCTGATCTGCGTCATGATCTATGCCAGCGGCGGGTTGACAAGCGGATTGGGAATACTGTTGATGATATCGCTGGCAGGCGCGGGACTTATCAGTCAAGGCCGACTAACGTTGTTTTATGCGGCCATCGCATCCATCGGCATTCTGTTGCAGGAAGTCTACACGCTGCTCACTTTCGAAACAATCCATGCCGCGCAGTTCACGCATGCCGCGCTGCTGAGCCTGGGCTACTTCTCGGTCGCCTGGCTGGCGCAGCGGCTGGCAGCACGCACTGTCGCCAGTGAAAAACTGGCCAGTGAACGCAGCATTGATCTGGTCAGTATGGCGCAGGTCAATCAGCTGATCATCAAAGATTTAAAGGAAGGCATTCTGGTTATTGATAAAAACGGTGATATCCGTCAATGTAATGACCACGCCGGCAGACTGATTCATCTTGACTCGCAGCCCGATTATTTCCATCCCACCAGACTCTCCGAGCATGCACCGGAGCTGGCGGCGCTGTTGCCGGAGCAGCGCAATCGCTTCAGCGCTGACGCCGAACCGCAAAGCCTGTGTATTCACGGTCATCCGGTCCGCGTCCGCCTGGTACCGATTCCCGGCAGCCGCATTGCCGATGCCATTATTTATCTGGAAGACCTCAGCCATATTCAGACTCAGGTGCAGCAGTTGAAACTGGCCGCGCTGGGGCGATTGACCGCCAATATCGCCCATGAAATACGCAATCCATTGTCATCAATCAGTCACGCCGCAGAGTTGCTGCATGAAGGACATTTTAATGACGGCACCAGCCGCCGTCTGGCGCGCATCATCACTGACAATACCCAGCGGCTCAATAAAATCGTGCAGGATGTATTGCAACTGAACCGGCGCGATACCGCCAGAATCGATTATTTTGACCTGACGGCATTTCTCCGCACATTTGTCGGCGATTTCTGTCTGACTGAAAAAATTGATATTGATGTATTTTCTCTGCAATTTATCGACGACGGATTCATCCATTTCGACCGGAATCATCTTCACCAGATACTGTGGAATTTATGCCGCAATGCGTGGCGGCATTGCCTGCAACAGAAAGGCAGCATCGTAATCCAGGTCACTCGGGCGCATAACGGAGATCATTTATATCTGGATATCTGCGATAACGGTGCAGGCATTCCAGAGCAACAACAGAAACAACTTTTCGAACCTTTTTTCACCACAGCGCGGCACGGCACCGGACTTGGCCTATACATCGCGCGCGAATTCTGTGAAGCAAACAATGCCTCGCTTGAATTTATCAACCCTGCCGCCGGCGCTCAATTCAGAATGACTTGCCGGATAAACAGCCAATCTGATAAAGACAAAGAATAACCGACAACCTCCATGATTAACCCAGATTTAACACCCCATGTGCTTATCGTGGATGATGAACCGGACATCATCGAACTACTTGAATTGACGCTGGCGCGTATGGGCATGCACGTGTCCAGCGCATTAAGCATTGCGAATGCCAAGGCAATGCTGCAATCGCAATCCTACCAGCTATGCCTCACCGACATGCGGTTACAGGATGGTAGCGGACTGGATCTGCTGCAATACATCACGCAGCATTGCGCTGCCCTGCCCGTCGCCGTCATTACCGCTTTTGGCACGACTGAAAATGCGGTGGCGGCGCTCAAGGCAGGCGCTTTCGATTATCTGGCCAAACCCGTGTCGCTCAAACAATTGCGGGCGCTGGTCAAATCCGCATTAAGCCTGCCGCCCATGCGGAACCAGGAAACATCCGCAAGAACCCCGGACAATCAACGTGTTTTACTGGGCGAATCGCAGCCAATGCGCCAGCTGCGCGCCACAATCGAAAAGCTGTCCCGCAGTCAGGCTGCCGTTTATATCAGCGGTGAATCCGGCAGCGGCAAGGAACTCGCCGCCCGCATGATTCATGAGCGCAGCGCGCGTCACGACCAGCCGTTTATCCCTGTCAACTGCGGCGCGATTCCGGAGAATCTCATGGAAAGCGAGTTCTTTGGCTACAAAAAAGGGGCATTCACCGGCGCAGACAAAGATCACGACGGTTTTTTTCTAACCGCCAACGGCGGCACATTATTTCTCGACGAAGTCGCCGACCTGCCGCTGACGATGCAGGTCAAGCTGCTCAGGGTCATTCAGGAAAAACAGGTTCGCAGACTGGGTGAAGCGCAGGAAAAAGGCATCGATGTGCGTATCATCAGCGCAACGCACAAAAAACTCGGCGAATGCGTTGAAAGCGGTCTGTTTCGCCAGGATCTCTATTACCGGCTTAATGTTATCGAACTGGATATGCCGCCCCTGCGGAACATGCGCGAGGACATACCGTTGATCACCGGCAATATTCTGGCAAGAATCTGCCGCGATACGGCAAGACCGATCTGCCGTCTGGACAAAGAAACGCTTTCAGTGCTGACAAGCTATGACTTTCCGGGCAACGTACGTGAACTGGAAAATATTCTGGAGCGCGCACTTGCGCTCAGCAGTGGAACCGTTATTGGCAAAAACGAGCTGCTACTGAAATTCCGAGAAGATTCAAAAAATACGACGACAGGCGCTATCGGTACTGACCGGAATCTCCCATTGCAAGATTACCTGGACCGGCTGGAAAGAGACTCCATTATTCAAGCGCTGGAGCAAACTCGTTACAACCGGACAGCCGCCGCAAAGATTTTAGGCATTACCGTACGTTCGATGCGTTATCGCATGGAGCGGCTGGGACTGCATCTCAAACAAACGCAATAGCAAGCTCACCATCCGGATGAACTGGCATTGCCCGGATTGTTTCATTTGTTCATATCGTTAGTCAGTCTGGATCACGGTCAACTGAGGTTTTCAGGTATCGGTCATTGTCAAGCTAATTGTCGCCTGGACGTATGAATTTATATTGTCTTTTTGAGTTCTAAATTAACCTCCTTTTGATCGGCTTTATCCGTTACCATTGCTCCTCGTCTGTTTTCGCGCCTGCACATCACGTCATCTGTTACCATATGATCTGCAAGGCTCGATACCCGGCATGTGGCGAGCAGTTACCAGGGCGGAACGCTCACCCGCCGGGATTTACGACATTGCCCGGCCAGCAACCAAAACCCCGTTTGTCGCTTGTCTCAACCAAGCCAAAGCGATTCCCTCGTTCAGTGAATTAACCCGTGTTTCACTAAAATGACTCTCAAAATATAAGCGTAGTATTTACACCAATGAAAACCCCAAAAAGAATTGAACCCCTGATCCAGGATGGCTTTATTGATGAAGTTATCCATCAATTAATGAGCGGCAAGGAAGCTTTGGTTTATGTGGTTCGCTGCGGTGAAGCGATACGTTGCGCCAAAGTGTACAAAGAAGCCAACAAACGCAGTTTCCGTCAAAGCACGGATTACACCGAAGGTCGCAAGGTAAAAAACAGCCGCCGCGCACGCGCCATGGAGAAAGGCACTCGCTACGGACGCAAAGCACAGGAAGAATCCTGGCAAAGCGCCGAGGTGGATGCCCTGTACCGGCTCGCTGCCGCGGGGGTGCGCGTGCCCAGGCCGCATTATTTTCATGAGGGCGTATTACTGATGGATCTGGTGACCGGCAGCAATGGCAACGCCGCCCCGCGGCTCAGCGAACTGGCGCTGACTGCCGGGTTAGCCCGCGAATATCACCGCATACTCATAACGCAGGTAGTTCGCATGCTATGCGCGGGGATTATCCATGGCGATCTGTCGGAATATAACGTGCTGGTCGACAGCAACGGGCCGGTGATCATCGATTTGCCACAAGCTATCGACGCAGCCGCCAATAACCAGGCGTGCAAAATGCTGCTGCGCGATGTCGAGAACCTGGCAATTTATTTCGGTCAGTTTGCGCCTGAATTGTTAACGACCCGCTATGGTCTGGAAATATGGTCACTTTACCAAAGCGGACAACTCCATCCGGACAGTGTTTTGACCGGGCACTTCGAAAATATTGATATACCAGTCAACCTTCAAAGCGTTCTCCGGGAAATTGATGACGCGCTGAAGGAAGAAGAAGCAAGGAAACTGTATCGGGCACTGCATGCCCATCAATGATGCGCGGATCTGGATTCGCTGGAGGGAACACTGCTCGCTTTCCTGCATGCAGCTCCCAATAAAATAGCATCCCAATACTACGCCACATTGTTACAGGGCAAAAAATCAAATTCCCCGCCCAAAGACTGTCCATGATGCGACGGTGAGCCGGCGTATCAGGCGAGCGGAACGTGGCGGAGTATGAACGCAAGACCTCAGGACGGCTAATGGGTGACTCCTACTTTGTGGGTCTATTCATCGAGTTTGTTTGTGGATCTAGCAAAGTTTGATATGATGAAATCTAAATTGGCGTATTATCAAAAAATTGAAGAAGATAGCATGCAACCGGACGTGTCAGGTTTCATTTGTGACGTAAACTATTGTGTCATTTCGGACGTATAATTCTAGTTGGGCATCATGGCAGCTATTCCGACAATGCGTAGCTCACTATACGAGCACACCACATTATCGATGCACTAATAATGGCAGCAGGAGATCCAATGTCGCCGAGATCTGCGCTTGCTTGGGCAATCAGGCACTTCCGGCTACTTGAAGCTGCTGGCATGTTGCTGGTCTTGATCGGCTTAACCATGGAACTCTCTGGTCTGCGAGGCAGAGATGCGCTAAAGCAAGACTACCAGTTAAGACTTTCAATCCAGATGCTTCGATACGACATTAGTACTGCGGTCTTTTCGGCAACACAGGAAGTTGGCGACCTAGACGCTTGTACCGCGGGGATCGAGACTAGACTAAGAACACTGGAGCATTTCTCAGAAGAGCTCGTAAGGTTCCGCGAGCGCATCGAGTTGAGTCCTTCACGAAATCTCGATACGTTAAACCAGCAATTGAGTTCGCGCACTACAACCACTTCTGATCGTTGTATCGAGTTGGCGACGGTCGAAGTGCCAGCTCTAGCGGAGCAGCTCAGAAGTGAATCTAAGCTTGCATTCTCCCAGCTCGATGCAGATCGAACGAAAATCTCTCGGCGGTACAAGCTCCTTCTTGTTATCGGGTCGTTTCTTCTTGTACTTGGAAAGTGCTTGAATTGGTACAGCGACATTGTTGCGCCGAAACGTGCCCAACAGAAAGACAAGAGCGCGAATGCATCGACCAGGTGACGCCTAACGAGTAAGGTTAGATTGTGATCGCGAAGCGAGCCACAATCTAACCTTACTCGTTAGTGCGCCTGATTCCTCAGATAACCAAGGAAATAACGAACTATGTATGTTCCACCACCTTTGTGATAAAGTCTCATGTAGCCATTTCATTGGTCGATGTTTTTCGAGTTATTGACGATTCTCTTTTATCACTTATGGACAGGCTGCCTTGCTTTTTCTGGCTGTTCAAACTTAAATTCGAAGTTCCTTACTTGTCTAGGATTATTCATTAGCGTTATGATAAGCAGAAAGAAACACACAAAATTAAGCACATCAAAGGTAAATACACAAATACATACGATAGGAAAAATGTTATGCACGGCCGATATAATTTTTTGCTAATCCCTGCTGTTGCAGTCATCGTCTCGTTAATCCTCGGCGGGTGTGAAAATTACGCAGAAAGAACACATGAATCCTGGATTGAAGCACCATCCGGTGCTGCCTATGATGACTCGACGATTTATGCAAGAATTGCGTATGCAGTCAATACAGATAATGCATTACAGGGCAGCAACATCAATATCAAGGTTGACCAAGGTAAAGTCTTATTGACTGGAACTGTTATGAATCAAAATCAGATTATGCGTCTAAACATGCTTTCATGGATGGTCGATGGCGTTAAAGATGTTGACATACAGATTAGCACTCAGTAGTAAAAGAGCTTTTCCTTCGATCGCCACTAACTCGCTGAAGAAATAAATTGAGCGTGTACGTCAGCTACATAACGCCGCCCGCTGCCCTCGATCTACTTTAATCTGCTTTAGAATCAATAACCCAATGATGAAATAACTACCGGTTATCAACATTGCCAAACGATGATCTCCATTTGTGATCCAGCTCACTGATCCATAGGTAAGTGGACCAAGAATGGAAGAAAATTTCACAGCCAGTCCCCATAAACCAAAGAATTCTGCGCGGCGAGAGGCCGGGCTGAATAGAGCTATCAGTGCACGACCTGCGGATTGAGAAGCGCCAAGGCATAAGCCTGCAAGATTAGCGGCTATCCAGAATGTTGCTCGATCTTCCGCAAACCAAGTTAATATTATCATGACAATCCACCCGACCAGTGTCGCTGCAATAGTGGCAAGATGTCCTAGTTTATCTTGTATATGGCCAAAAGAAAAAGCACCGAGTGCTGCCGTGAAGTTCACCAGAAATACCACTAGAATTGTCTCCTGTGTATCAAACCCCATCGCTTGTTGCGCATAAATTGCAGCTAGTGCGATAACCGTCTGAATACCAGCCTGGTAGAATACAATACAAATCAGAAAACGCATCAAATCCTTATATCGTCGCACATTTTTTACGGTACTTCTCAGTCGCAAAAAGGATTCCTTGATTATTTTACTGCCATAGAGATGCGGTTGCGGAACTGCGCGCTCTTTAAGATAGATAAAGGTGGGCAAACTGGCAGCTGCGAAAATCACAGCAGTGACGGCCATGGTCACAGGCACATATTCATCGGGTTCATGATTCAATGTTTTTGCCCATGTAATATAAGCAAGACAACTCCCCAGGCTAAAAATACCTCCTAAATAACCCAACCCCCATCCCCATCCTGAAACTTTTCCGAGCGACTGGTTTTTAGCGAGCTCTGGCAGAAATGCCGCAATCAGATTCTCTCCGCAGCCAAAGAAATAATTAGTCGCGATGATAAGTACTACAGCCAGCCAGATATCCCCCTGCCCAACAAAGTAAAGTAATGCGGTAAATATTACGCACCCGATAGTACTGATAGCAAGTAAGGGTTTTTTAACTGCATACGCATCAGCATAGGCGCCAATTAAAGGAGCAGTTAGTATAATGAGAACGTACGATGCTGCTAGAGATGCTGTCCAGACAAATGTCGCCCAGCTTTCGCTATTGGCGACAACTGAAACAAAATATGCATTAAAGATTGCGGTAATAACAACGGTGGTATAGCCTGAATTGGCAAAATCGTACATTGCCCACGACCATACTTCGCGGGGTGTCACACCTTCGGTCAGATTACGGGAATAAGTTTTTTTCAACTAAACAGGTTAATTTAGATAAATTTGATCATCAGCAAACACCCATTTCATAAACTCGGTCAGTGGAAATGATTAAAAAAAAAACTATTCTCAGCCAATTAAAAATGATTGACAGGCGAGAAGTCACTTAAGTGTTTTTCTGTATAGTTTCAAAGATTATCTCAAACTTCTGATTTATCGACACATTTGTTACGTTTAACAGATGGAAAAAATAATGCAGGTATCATTTTAAAAGGAAACTTTCTCTCTTTAGAGTCTGAAGGCGTATTCTTCGATTTCGATTTTGGACTAGCTACCGATTTGTGTGAAACATACGGTTGTGTAAACAGTGGATCCTGTTTTGCCATGGCCTGAGCATTTTTTCGAATAGAACGCTCTCCGTTAAAAAAAATCACTTCAACAGAAGAAGGCTGAGCTATTTCAGCACTTTTACGATCTCGGGGCAAGTGATCGCTTTTGCCGGAGTTTTTAGCTATTTTTTTCTCTGGAAGTTCATCAGCACGCGGCAATGGAATATCATTGAGAATGACTGATTTGACCTCTATTTTTTTTTGAATAAGATTTTCAATATCTTTCAAACGGTTTTTCTCTTCCTGACTAACTAATGATAACGCATATCCTTTCATTCCAGCCCGACCTGTACGACCGATGCGATGAACATAATCCTCTGGATTATTTGGTAGCTCATAATTAATAACGCAGGTTAATTCTGCGATGTCGAGCCCTCTTGCAGCCACATCAGTGGCCACAAGCGCTCGAATAGTTCCCAACTTAAAATCATTTAAAGCTTGGCATCGCTGTTGTTGATTCTTATCCCCATGTATCGCAGAAGCCGTAATATCAGCTTTGATTAAATCATTTGTTAATCGATCAGACTCGGATTTCCTTTTCGTAAAAATTAATACCTGGTCTAATTTTTGTTGTTTAATCAAATGAATCAGGGCCTTTGTTTTTTGCGCCGCATCAACCGTATAAACTGAATGCGCTATTAAATCGCTAACCGCATTTTGCTTAGCAGCCTCGATTAAAACCGGGTTGTTCAAAAATTGCTTTGCAAGTTTTTTAATATCATCAGAAAAAGTAGCTGAAAACATAAGATTCTGACGATTAGCCGGCAAGAAGTTAAAAATTTTGGCTATGTCAGGTAAGAATCCCATATCTAGCATACGATCAGCCTCATCCAGCACAAAAATCTCAACACTGGATAACTTCACATTTTTTTGTTGTATATGATCTAACAATCGCCCTGGAGTAGCGACCAGTATTTCAACACCACTGCGCAAAATTACAGTCTGAGCTTCCATATTGACGCCCCCAAATACAAGCGTTGATTTTAAAGTCGTATATTTACTGTAATTTTTGACACTGTCATAGACTTGCATGGCCAATTCGCGAGTAGGTACAAGAATTAGCGCGCGCAACTGATGTTTTGCAGGCGACATGCTACTGTTAGCATAAGCTTCAAGGCGTCGCAGCAATGGAAGAGTAAAACCAGCTGTTTTTCCAGTGCCTGTTTGAGCCGCGCCCATAACATCCTTACCTTCAAGAATAACTGGAATCGCTTTACTTTGTATGAGTGTGGGTTGTTTATACCCCGAATCTAAAACCGCTTTTAAAAGCTCGTCGGATAATCCGAGCTGTTCAAATAACATCTATAGAACTCCTGTACATTCCTTCTCAAGTCTGTAAATATTTTATTAATATGTTGATGAAATAAAACAACCCGCATAAATTTAATTTATGCGGGTTGTTTGTAAACTATACAATTAAATTGTGATCTGTTATCAACTTCAACGATAATCCTTTAACATTAAGACAAAAAGCTAATCGTCGTCATCGTCATCATCGTCGTCATCATCATCATCGTCGTCGTCATCGTCTTCCTCATCCCAGTCATCCCAGCCGTCAGCCTTTAATACCAGCTTCTTCTGCGCCCGACTGGCGTCCAGATCCGTCATCGGTGCTTCTTCATGTACCAGATTCTGATGAC
>CAZXBP010000042.1:0-17876 GCA_964639015.1 uncultured Nitrosomonas sp. | reverse complement strand
CCTTGCAGCAGAATGGACTTAAGTTGGGAATACCCCAGGTGCGTTCAAATTGATAAAGTTTCAGCATTGCATCCCCTCTTTTCAACAAATAAAGATTGGCTTGTATAATGCAAGTCAATATAAACATATAGCTTGCTTATTGCAAGTGATAAAAATTTATCGGATATTGACTATGACAAACAACATAACCCGGCAAGATTTCGAACGGTCGTTTTGTCCCGTCGCCTGTGCACTGGATGATCTGGGAGACAAATGGACGCTGTTGATCATCAGGGATTTATTGTTGGGTAAGAAGCGCTATCAAGAATTCCTGGCTTCTCCGGAGCGTATCGCTACAAATATCCTGGCTGACCGGCTGAAAAAACTGGAATCCGCCGGGTTTGTCAGGCAACAGATCTATCAACAAAAACCGGTGCGCTGCCAGTATATTTTGACGCAAAAAGGAAAAGACTTAAGACCGGTGCTCCAGGCACTGGTTACATGGGGAAAAATCTACTATCCGGGCAGCAGAGTTCTCGATGCGATTGAGTGATGATTGCCGAAGCAGCATGGTGGCACAAAAAAACTAATCGTTCCAAGTAAATGTTGCTCGTGCGAAGTAGTCTGAGCCGTCCGGACAAATTACCCAGCAGGCGGTCGCAGCGCTCGGCGCAGGCGCTGCTTAGTGGATTGTACGCGGTCGAAGGCCAGTCCGCTCTGGCCTTCGCCGCGGCCGGTTTGTTTTTTCACGCCAAGCCAGCAGTATACCTGTCCGTTATGCCAGCGCGTGCGTTGATAGGCCTGGGTAATCTGCACGCCTGCCCGCGGCACTTCTTCTTCATGCAGATAATAGGGTTGCGGTGGCTGATCATTCAGACCCTGCCGCAATAATACCGTGCGCGGTTTGATTTTTTCCGGCGGATTGGGATCGCCGAGGATGATGCGCGGCATTGAAGCGCGCTGTAACTGGATTTCGCGGTTATTGTTGTCGAGATGGACGGGAATCATCGGAATCCAGTTTTCCGGTACACCCTGCATCAACTGGTAGCGTATGGCCGCGCTCGATTCGGGAATTTCCGGAGTCACCAGACCGCCTTCTATTTCATTGTCCAGAATGCTCTCCAGGCGGCTGAACAGTTCACGCCCCGCTTCATTGCCGGGTTTGCCGCGCCCTGTCGCCAGCGGAATGCTGCGTTCGATGCCCCATACCATATTGGCGACTTCGTCGCGGACCAACCATAATTCGTCAACCGGCCGGCCTTCCTGGATTTTGGGCACGGTGGGCAGTAATACCAGCGAGGTGTCGGCGCGGACATTTTCGCTGCCTTTAATCGAGAGATTGTACATGGCCCAGCGCTGCCAGTTTTCATCGCTGCCCGACCCTGACGCCGTGACCCAGATTCTTTCACCGAACACATTGGTGACCGCGAGTCCCTCTACATTGGCGATAGCGCCGACCGGCAGCTGAAAGGGAACCAGAAACCAGTCGTTGGCGTAGATCAGGCCGAATTCCATCAGCAGAAGCTTGTTGATATCCGTGGTATCGGGCTTGATATCGCCAAAATTGGTTTTTCCTTCCTCAAAAGTCCACCAGCGTGTATGCGGCATGCCTTCAAACTGAATCGAGGTGGGAAAAAAAGACAGGGTGGTTTTCCCTTCCACCGCGCTGTCATTGGCGTTGCCCAGGCTCTGCCGGTTCTGATCAACGTCCAGATTGTACCAATCCAGCCGGCCCTGATAGTATTCTTCAGCGACCATCACCTTTTCCGCATCGTTTTGCGGCGCTGAAACGGCAAACTGGTACTCGAGCTGACGCGGTTGCCAGGCATCGTTCTCGCCCTCACCCGGCTGATAGAATAGCTGTTCGTACCACTGCATGAATTTGCCGGCCAGGCCATCGAGTATTGCCTTGTTACCGTCATCCGCCAGAGCAATGCCATCGTAGGCGTGGTTCTGGCTGTCCGCCTTAAGGTAAAAATACAAATTAGCGCCGTCCATGGCGCGACTGGCCATTGCGGAAAAGCTTTGCCACACCATGGGATGGGCAGTAATAAAGGCATCATTGCGATTGTCCGGATCGGGCTCGGCGATCCGGTAACGTGCATGCTGCAAATATTGTGGCTTTAACGCGTCCAAACCTGCGGATTGCAGATACTTCAGCCATTGACGGCCCATCAGCAAACGGATGTCCAGTGAAAGAATGTGTTGCTGCCCGCTGTACGGCAATGGCCGCTGTTCCACGATTGCCTCCAGCGGCGCGGATTTGTCGAATTCCGTCACGGCGGCATCGCCGGGCTGATATTTGGTCAGCTCGGTGGTGGCCATGTGCACTTTGACGAAGATCGGCGATCCGGCGTCGTCGCCTTTGAATTCACCCGTTTGCCATTGCTTGCACAGCATCCACAGGGGATCGCGGATTTCCGCGCGCAGCGCCCGGGCAAAGTTTCTGGTCCGCGGTCGCCCTTCCAGCCGGTTCCACATGACTATGGTGGGCAGCGTAACCTTGCGATCGAGAACCGCCTGGATATTTTCTATCGCGATAAAATCGTTCATGGTCAACTCTCTACTGTGGATTTGAATTGCACTGCGTTATTGAAGGCGAGATCAAGCGTCATCATGATCGGATAGCGTGTCACTGACGAAATGACAGCGGGCAGGAAGCGTGCGTATTCCGTTTCATTCCAGTGCGCGGGTTCGATTGCGCGTTTGCGCGCCATATCCAGTGTTTCATGCAACGAATCGACCAGGTCCTGCCACTGCCACTGTCCGGTGAAGTTTGCCGGTAGCGCCAGCAGCAATGTCTGCGCTGCTTCGCAATTGGGCCGGTCATAGTGGAACGTCAGTCCCGTGGTTTGCTGAGTGGCCGGAATCACTTCGGTCCATTCGTCGAGCAATAATCCGCAGATGGCCGCGGTCTGATCAAACGCATCGACGTAATGCGCGGTATACAGCAATTTATCTTCTTCAATCTCGAAAGGCTCCGCTGTGCCGGGCTGGCTGGCGGGATATTCCAGCGCCAGCCAGTGATCATCCGCGCGGAAAGGAAATTGCAGCGGGGTCAGGCTCAAACTGATATTGTTCAGTGCTTCGCCAAACTGCGTAATGCTTTCCCAGCGCTGCAATTTTTCCCGTACCCGGGCGACGCCGTATAGCCAGTTGTCTTCCGGAAAATCCACGCCGAGGTCATTTTTCTGATAGCCCAGCAGCTGCGCATGGTTGTCATAACTTTGCTGCCATTCGCTGCCATGCGCCGGCGCCGGATTGAACTCGGGCAGTATGACAAAATCGTCATGCGTCAACTGCCGGATGGCCTGGGTCAATTCGTCGATACGCTGCGTTGCGTTAGCCGAGGCATCGCCGGTGATCAGGCTGTCTGCCGTGGCAAGGCGTTTGTCGATGTCCGCTGCCAGCCCCTGCACTTTGGTCAGTAAGGTTTGCGTAAAGCTGACGATGGCTTTTTGATTGTCGGCGAGATCCAGTGTTTGCGTATCATGCAACGCGATATCGCTTGCCTTGGCGCCTAACGCCGAGTGAAAAGCGCCGACCTGACCGGCGGCTGTCAGCAGGCTTTCAAGATCCGATAAACTGTTCTGGAAATTGATTTTATGCGTGGTGTTCAGCGTCGTCAGCAGCTCGTCGGGATCGTTCGATGCCGGAATTGGAATCGATTCGGTGACAATCAGCAGCGCCGCCTCCATGAGATACTGCATTTTGCTTTCGACCGGCGTGGCCGGATCCAGCGTGCCAAAATCGGTGATGCGCTGCTCGAATGCTGCGAGCGCCGCCTGCCAGCGCGTGATGATGTTCTGCAACTTGTCCTGCGCTGCGCGGAACTGCGTTCGCCGCCAGTCATAGACAAAACCGCTTGCCGCGCCGGTCAGTCCGAACGGACTGACACCCTGCGCAATCGACAGATAATCATCGATCATTTCGTCAAGATGGCTGACTGCATTGCTTTCCACGACAACCGGGTCGGGATCGTTCAACCAGGCATCCATCCGGGTTTTCAGCGCATTCAGGGCGGTTTGTTGCGGCAGCAGCAAATCGCGCACCGCGGTGATTTTCTCCGCGCGTATCGCGGCAACGCTGTCTTCCTGCTGCGAGGCTTCGTTCGGCAGTTTAACATCGGTGATTTTCAGCGGGCGCGATTGGGTGACCAACGCTTTTAGATCGTGCAGCATCGGCATCATTTCAAAGAACGAATATTTTCCGGTTTGCTTGCCGCGGTAATGTATCGTGACATCGCTGTCGATCCGGACGCCGGGAATCGTGTAGACATGCGCCACGATACGGTCGTCCAGTGCAGTCATCTGCTGTTGATCGCTGGACAGCATGTACAGCAGGTCGATGGCCAGCAGGCCCAGGTTCTGCGCGGTAACCGTCTGTTGCTCCTGCTGTGCGTTGCCTTGATGGTAATAGTCGACGGTGCAGAAAATGTCATTCATCGCCGGAAGCAACGGCGTCAGCCAATGGTTAACGGCCGGTTCCGCTTTGGCGCGCGGCGTGGAATGGGCGGCGTCGCCCGGATTCAAACCCGCGCGCAAATGCAGACCGACGCGATGCGTCAGCGTAATCCCGCTGCGCGGCGTCTGCACCACTTCCGGAATGGGTGGAAAATGTCCCTTGCTGAAAGCATCCAGCGTCCCGGCCGCGCGTGCGTAATTGCCCTGCACTACCTGGTGCACGCCTTCCGCCATGGCAAGATCGGCAACGGCATCGTTGATGTTCATGATGCGCTCGACTTCACGGTTAATCGCGTCGCGTTTGTCCTGCTCGGTAATGGCGGGCAGCGCCGCGATGCCAAACGGATAGTTCCGGTTTGCGCCGGTCTGCGCCTGCACATGCTCGATCAGCGCCAGACCATCGACAACGTTGCGTGCTTCAACCGCGCTGATCGGTTCGTCACTCGAACTTCGGGTCGTTGACAGCCGGTCACCGGCCAGCGGAAACTGTTTGCGCAGATCGAAAATGATGCTGTCGAGGAATAGATCACCGGCATCGTGCAAGCCGCGTTCCAGATAATAACCCAGCAGCGCCGAGAGGCTCTGGCCGTTGCGCATGCCTTCAATGACATTCATGGCAAGCCGCACCCGCTCCGAAGTGAGATTGATGGACAGACTGTCGGGATTGCCGGGCGTCGCGTTGGCCAGATAGCCGTTGCGCAGCACGGCGGCCGTGACAGCGTGATTCAGCGACGGTGCGTGGATATAGCCGAAATTTTTATTATCCGCGACCAGTGGCGTCTGGCCGGGTTTGTTGAAAATTTTATCGAGTGCTTCAGTCAGCTGAACTGGCGTCAGCGTTTTGTTTTCCGGCCGGACATCCTCCAGCCAGGCAAAAGCGCCCAGATAGCATCCATGCTGTTCAGCAGCATCAGGACTGTTGCTTTCATTTGGCGCGGCGCCGGGAAGCGGCTCGGCCTGTCCGGCGATTTGCTGCATGATGTCCAGCTGCACGTTCAGCAATCCCAGCCACCAGGCATCCAGGCGATAGCTGCAGCAATCGATGTGTTCGGCGAACAGCCGTTCCAGGCGCGCGGTGGGCGTTTGCTGCAAACGTTCGAGTGCGCTGATTTGCGTATTCAGGTAGGGGTTACGCAATGTCAGTATCTGCGGAATGAAGTCGCCGATTTGCAGTTGCGCCTGATGGGTAATCGCCGGCTCCGCTTTGTACAGGTATCGCCAGGGACTGCCCGTATCGTCTTCAGCCTCCTGAATGTGCATAAACTTCGGCTGGCGTTTCGCCAGCGTATATTCCTGCTGGTTCAGCACGTTGGCTTCCAGGTGCAGACGCAAGCTGGTATCGAGGTACGACAGATCAAGCGCGTGGTGCAGCATCAGATAGAGTAGCGCCGTGGGTGGTCGCTCATCGATGAAACCCTGTTGCAGCCGCAGAGTGTTATGCGACTGACGCGCCGCAACGGCAAGCCATTCGAGGTAATTCGAGCCGTCAGTGTGATACGGCCGGACTGGATTGAATTCCGACAACGCCTGGTCGTCGATCAATGGGCCCTTTAGCAGGTTGGCGGCCAGTGTGAAGAATTTGGTCAGGATATCCGGAATCTTTGTGTTCTCCCCGGACGAATAACCCAGTTGCGTCAGCAGATTGAGGCCGCTTTGAGTATAGGTCATCGATACGATTGCGGCAAAAATCGCGCCGTTGATGCCGGAGGTTTTATAGCGGTTATACAGTTGCTCGGCGCTTTCCGCGTAACGCTGGTAAAACTCGACCGACGCGGGATGCAGTCCGACGATATCCAGCAGCGCCTGCTGCGGATCGGTTTGCGGTTTGCCGACATAGGAAACATTCGGCAGTAAGGCAGTCCAGCGTTCGTCGACTTTTTTGATCAGTTCGTACAGCCGTGACAGAAACAGAAAAGAGCCGGAAATCTGCTGTTCGAGCCGGTCGTCGCTGAACAGCCTGCGATTGATCCATGCCATCCGTGAAAAGGGCGTGACCGGAAGAATACCGTAAGGCTGTTTGCCGATCCGGATCGCCGGTAGCGTTCCGCGACCAAGCACATAGCGGTTGAAATAATTACGCGTGCTGAGGATGGTGTCGTCGCTGAACACCGGTTCCATCATTTGATCCATGAAATAACCCAGTGTCGCCGGCCACAGTGCTTCATTCATGGCTCTGGCTTCCAGTTGGTCGCCGGCGTAATAATGCGGCGATAATTTCAGGATGGCCGGGTCTATACCCAGACTGTCGGCCAGCCAGCGGCCATCTTTTCTGTCGCGCCACTCGCCGGGGTCGTCATCGCTGCCATCGTCGGCATACTGGTTGAAATAGTGCGCGTAGCTGGCGTCTGCATCGCTGAACCAGGTATAGCCGCTCTCCAGGTCTTCAACGTTATTGGTCGGCGCACCTTGCGGCAACAGGCTGAAGCCTTTGCGGCTGCGTTGATGATGCTGTATCAATTGCTCCAGTTGTGCGCGGCTTGTGGCGATATCCGCACTGAGTCGCACGCCCAGCACAAATAGCCGGTCGAAACCGCGCCGCGCCTGAATGTCGTCGAGATCGATCCGGAAACCCATACCGTGGGCAACGGCTTCGTCAAAATCGGTGACCCATTTCATCTCGTCGGGTACGATCAGTTCGTCATCTTCCAACCGTAATTGCTGATCTTCCGGCGCATTGGGATTCGGGCCGACAATGAGTTCCGAAGGCACCGGGCGGCCGATCTGGAACAACGTCTGTTCTTTGCCGTTGAAGCCCATTACCACAAATCGTTCCGGCAGAAGCGCGACGCGTGCGGGATTGCTCCATGCCTGCAATTGCGTGTCGGCATTTGCAATTACCGGCAGTTCCAGAAATTCCACACGTACCTGGGTAATGGTTTCGGGTTGCGCGGGCTTGACGGTGAGATTCTGCGGCTGATACGCAGCGATAATTTCCTCTGCCCGTGCTTCACCGAGCGCATTCTCCAGGACGGTGTACGCCGCATCCAGCGCCGTGGCGTCATTATTGGCGCTGAATACCGCCTGCCAGTATTGCCGCACCGGAGGTTTTTCGGCGGCGGACAGCGCTTGCTCGGATGCAATAACCAGAATATGGTCGCCGCTTGCCTTAACCGGTTCGTCTCCCGGATTCATCGGTTGGAACAGTTGACTGAGCCAATACGCCCGTCCCGCGCCGTGGCTTTTGACCAGCGATTGCCATGCCGCGCGTTTTTCGGCGTCAATGCCGCCGGCTTTCCAGATGTTGGTCCAGTAAATCCGGGCATTACTCGCTTCTGTTTCCGACGGCAACGCTTCAAAAGTGTCGATGTTGATATCGTCCGGGTAGACGCGTACCCATAACTGATTCCGATCGCCATTGTCCCCGTCGCCGGCAACGGCTTTGAAGCGTGTTTCGATTCGCATCGGAAATAACAGGATCGGATGGTTGTCGTTCAATTGACTGATATTACGGGTTGGGTCAGAAAAAACCTCGAACAGCAATTCCTGATCGATCAGAATCTGGCGGTTCTGCTGGAATTCGGCTTGTTGTTTGGCGGTGTCGGCACGCAGCGCTTCCTGCTCACGTAACAGTGTCTGCAATTGTTGCCGGGCTTCATCATCAGAACGGCGGCGCAGCGACGCGATGCGGCGTTCGGTTTTTTGCAGCTTTTCGCTGACCGTCAGCCAGCTCTGCCGGCTTTGCTGATGCAGCTGGCGCGCCCGTTCGATCTGTTCCTGCGCTTCTTTAAAGTTTGTCATAAGCCATTTTCTGTCAGTTAAAGTTCGACTTTCATGGTTGTTCTGTTCAATCGGGTGGCAGCATTTCGGCAGCGTGCACACCGACGAGTACCGGCGCCTGGAACAGGATATAAGCCAGCTCCGCTGAGTTGATGGTTTGCGTCCAGCTCAGCAGATGATCTTCTTTCCATTGCACCGCTTTTTCCTGCGCGGTGCCGCCCGGTTCTGTGTTTGGCAGACTGCGCGCGGGCGCATTGGCGATATCGATAAAATCCCCGTCGGTCACACCGGGCACGACATCCGCCCAGGCTAAATCGTTCCAGATCTGGATCGGACCTTCGCGGTCGATATCCAGTCCAAAGCGCGGTTCGCCGGGGCGCTCCTTGATGACGAAGAACCAGCCGGGTTCATCGTCGACCTCGGGATTGCCGCGGGCCTCTTCCTCGGTTAAATCGAAGCCGAAAAAGTAAATATCCGGTTTGACCTGCGCTTCGTAGAGCGGTGTTTTGATCGGTACACTGTCATCGAATACCCGTTCGGTTTTTTTGTTGGGCGCCGGATTGGTCTCGCTGAGCGGCTGCCATTTGGCTTTTTGCGCGTAGATGACCGCATTCGGGTATTTTTTCAACAATTCGCCGCGAATCACCAATACCAGCTCCTCTTCGTTTTCCAGGCCCTGCTCGCGGTGATCGTGATCGCCCAGGTTGGAAAATCTGGACCAGCGATGAATCGGCGGAATGTCTTTCAGTTCCTCGCGACGCTGTTCGCTGTCTTCGGTCGGGCTCAGAAAACCGCTGACATCCCAGAATTGCCGGAAATAAGAGCCGCGCTGATCGGTCGGATATTCCCGCCAGAGCAGCTCACGCGCGAATTCATGATTGATGCCGACCATGTACGACTCGATGAACGACTGATTGGTCTTCAGCAACGTGATGGTGTTTTGTCCGATAAAATTCAGATTGGGGACGAACAATTCGGTCGATTTGTCGACCAGCGGTTTGTACATCGGAATATCGAATTCCGGATACGCCATGGCCTCGACAAATTTCTCACCGATCAGATTCAGGATATGCGCCGGCAGCAGGATTTTGTCCAGCGTCCATTTCGGAATAGTAACAGCGGGATTCAGCCTGACCAGGGTGTCCGTTGCCAGTTGTGCGATGTTTACCGGTATTACCGGCGGAATGACACCGGCTTGCAGGCCGTTCTGCAGCAGCGTGTAGGAATCCTTCAGCGCTGTTTTAAAGCGGCCCGACTGTGCATTGTCGGTTGCGCCGGGGGTCGCGGGCTGTGGTGGATTGGCCGGATCCAGTGTCAATACGTTGAGCTCGGGCGTTAACACAAAATCATTGCTCGGCGGCATGGTATCCACTGCGGCTGGAGTTTGTCCGTTTTCGGAAACCGAATCGGCTTGATCGCTGAGTGTGATTAAACGGCGGGCGGTGCGATAAAGCCACAGCAATCCGGCGCCAGCCAGCGCCGCTGCGACCCATGCGCCGGCACCAGCGCCGATGATTGCGAGTACGATCACCAGTAAAAAAATAAGCACGAGGAATAGATAAGGAATAAATGGATAGCGTTTGAGCAAATCCAGCAGCCAGGGCGGCACATCCCCGGGTTGCACATCCTGGGAAAGATTATCCAGCGAGGGCAGTGTAGCGGGGATCACATGCGGCGGCGCGGCGGTAACGACACCGTCATTGACCCGCGTGATCAGGTTGTTAGGGTGAATGCGTTCGTCAAAGGAAGAAAGCTTTTGCAGGCGGCCGTTCGGGCGCAGCATGCGCCGCAGCGGCGCGGATGAAAGTGCTGGTGTGACCGGGCTTTGTTTGATCCGGTGAAAAACCGTTATGCCCTGGCTGATCACACGTTTTTGCACCGGCGCCGTCATGAACAGGATCTTGTCGTGACTGATTTGCTGCAAAGGCAACACCTGCTTCTGATACCAGCTGACGGCGGCCATTCTGGCCAGTTGCGCCAGACGGATCTGGCGGTTGGCTTCGAGTACCTCACCGACCTGATCCCATGCCGCGTCCATGTATTCTTCCTGATTGGCGATGATGACATCGGTACCGAATCCCGCGGCGCTGCGCCAGCGTGGATCAAGGTTGAGTTCGTGCAGCCAGTTTTCATTGTTTGGCGCATCGCTGCCATCCGCTTCTTTCAGAACGCGATTTCTGAGCGCATGCCAGCGGCCGTAAATCGGCGGTGTTATCAGCGGATCGGGGTCGGCCTGGATTTCGGCAGGCAGATCGGGATGCTGATTGGCCGCTTCTGCGGCCAGGCGGGCGTAATCGTCGGCAAGATTGAGGAATGCCGCCAGTTCCTGCTGGAAAACATGCGGATACGGCTGATCCCAGTTTTCCCATTTGGCGATTTCCTGTTCCGCTTTCTGACTCAGCGGCGCGAGCAGCGCGCCGCCGAGTTTCAGCACGCCCTCCAGTTCGGGATTCTGTATGCCACTGATATTGGAACCGGGGTTCTGCACGTCGATATCGCGGCGGCCAACGCGACTGTCCGCCGGTTTGGGTTCCAGCAGGCGTACCAGATATTCGAAATCGCCTTGCGAGCCGGTGCGGAAGAACCAGCGATAATAAACCGGGAATTGCGCCGGTGCCGGGCGGTTCTCACCCCATGCCGAGAATGTGGCGTGCGGCGCATCGTCGGGATTCATGCCCAGACCCGCCAGACGGCCGGTTTCAAAGGTCGGGATCAGAAAGGCGTGGTAGCGTTCGTTGGGCGCCAGTTTACGTGGGCACACGATGCGCGAATAAGCCTCATCGGCATTCTGCGCAAGCAGGTTCTGAAACTGCGACAGCACATTGTTGATGTCCGGCGCTTGCGGCGCATCCTGATTGCCGGCGATATTTTCATTTACATGCACATGCGCCCACGCCCATAATTCTTCAGCCTTGGGAAACACCGAATCCAGCGGGTTGGCTTTGATTTCAATAAAGGGCAGCGGCTTGCCGGAAATATTGCCGCCGTCGGAGAATTCCGCTTCGGTCAATACGATCAGCGTCATCCACGGGCGCAGGCGCGATCCCGAAGGCGCGGCGGGCGTGTAGCGCCAGGGGAAATCCTCATCGTAGAATTCGATGTGGCACAGATAGTTCGGCTCAAAATTGGTGATCCAGTTCAGCGGTTCGGTCTTGATCACCGCGCGCGACTCGATGCCGATGATGTCGCCCGGCCCGTAGAGCGCGACATTTTTTGCGACAGCGGCGGAAACATCGCCGCTTTCACCGCCACTGCCCTTGATCGTTAAATTTACCGCGACACTGGCGCGCGTCTTGACCGAAGCGTCCAGATCCGCTGACTGGATATTGTTAGCGATACCCTGACGCAGCCAAGGCAGGAAGGTGTAGGTTCCAATAGCCATTATGCTGCCTCCTGTAGTGGCGTTGCTTCGGTGCTGGGGATGACATGAAGACTGTCCTGCAGGTCAGGTGATTGGCTTATTTGCGTCCGCAGGAAATCCTGTGCCTGGGCATGCGATGCAAAGTAGGCTTGCTGGCTGTGTGGACTGTTGTTCATGGTCGAAGCGACCACGTAACCGGCTTCTTTGACGGCAATTTTCTGATCGACCGGTGCTTTTTGCGTTTTATAGCTTGCCGAGAGCACGGATTTCGAGGCGGCGTTACGGCCTAAGAAGTGATTGAAGAACTGTGTGCTGATGGCGACGAAACGGATGAGCAGCGAAACAAAATTATTGTCGATAATATTTTGTTCATAGCGCACCACCCGTTTAACTGCTGCGGATGACTTCAGCTGCTGATTACTGACCGACAGCTCGATGCCGGCGTTTTGTTTTTCAAAAGCAGGCGCGCTCAATTTGCTGGCGTCGCTGAGCGTTTTATATTGCGCGGTGGCAAACGACTCTTTGGTATCCGCCACCTTGGCCAGGGCGGTATCGATCACTTCGACAGTCAGCCGTTTTGCGTCCCTGGGTTTCTGGTTGCCTACTGTGTCGAGATCCAGATCGAGCGGGATCGCTCGTTGATTGACGCGCAATACGCCGACCGGGTGCAGAATCAAATCGCTCGTGCTTTCGATCGTGCGCAGCGATACCAGCAACTGACTCGATACCGGCAGTTCGGCAGTCCAGTTTTCCAGTTTTTCGAACTCCGCCTGGATGAGCGGCATGATGTCGATTGCCGGCAGCGTGGTATTTTCGTCTTCGCCCCAGGTATGACTGAAAGGCACGTCGATATCCCAGAATAAAACCGAAATGGATCCTTCGCCTTCGATATGCCACGGCGATGTGCCTTCGAGTTCGCCGCGCATGCGCACGCTGAACAATCCGGCGCCGAAAACTTTGACGTCAAACGAGGCGGAAATGGTGATGATGAAATAAAACGGCGAAAACTGGAACAGCGCATCAAAGCCGATATGGCCGGAAATGTTGAATGCACTGAGTCCAAAATAAATTTCCGCTTTGGCGCCGAACTGCACGGTGTTGGATGTGACCGCAAAATAGCCTTCCACGCCGATGCGGGCGAACGAGGTATTCAGAATATTGATCGCAATTCGATTGGGGTTGGGAAAAGGCAGCGGGGGCGGTTTAAAGGATGGATGAAACCCGCCGACACTGATCACAAAGTCAGCGCTGTTGCCCCAGGCGATCAATAACCCCATGTCACCGTCGATAGTGAGAAAAATGACACGGGAATCGTACAGACTGGCATAGAACCACAGCCGCTGCTTATCCACTTCCAGCGCGCCAATGAAACTGACCTGGATAATGATCAAGGCGGCATCTTCATCGGGCAATGCCACTTTCAGCACGCCAAGAATGGCGATATTGCCCGGCGGTATTTCAACGATAATGCCCAGCGATGCGCTGACCAGCGTTGGTGTGCCCCAGCCCAGTTTGGCCATTGGGCCGATCAGAAACACATCCTGCGCAGGCGGAAAGAATTGCCGCAGATCGCTGATAATGCGCGGCGCGTTTTCGATGATATTGTCGGGGAACATTACGCTGTTGATCGAACCGGTGCGTACTCCGGCGGCAATGACTTCCAGCTCCATGGTGCGGTTCAGGCCGATGAGCCCGCCAACGGCATTCAAGGTAAAACCGAAGCCCAGCTGGAAAGGCGTTCCGAATTCGGCGCTGACGATGATCAGCAGCGAGAAGCCATCGGAGCCATCGGGCATGCGCGTGGTGATCAGGCCGATCGCCTTCACGGTGACGATGCCGCTGAACATGAGTTCTAAAGCGCCGGCATACTCCTCTTTGTCAAAATCGAAGTACAGATAGCCGCCGCCTTTGACGATACCGACATCCAGCGACAGTCCGACGCCATTGGGCGGTTTGAAGCCCAGAGTAATATCGACCGGACCGGCATTGCCGCTGCGGTCGTCAACGAGGGAAAAATCAATTTCCAGGCCGATGTTTTCAATGACGGCGGCGAGCGGCCCGAGCGCGGCCTTGATATCCGATGAAATCGCTGTGGGGAATCTATTGTTTTCGATGCCGACAGAAAAAGTGAGCGCGCTGACTTCCACCGGTCCGAGATTCAGGTGCAGCGGCAGCTGAATCTCCAGGGCGCTGCTGCCGACAAAATAGAGACCATCGCCGGTGTTGTAGCCAAATGCCAGATCGAAATCGGAATCGAGTTGAATACCGCCAAGAATGTCGGTGAGAAAGCCATCACCATCGGCAAACGAAATCGATAATTTGCCGGCGCCAATCTCGCCGCCCACGGTGAAATCGGCATCCGATTGGCCGCCGCTGCCTTGAATTTGTCCACCGAAGCTGACGCCGAACTTGCCGACCTCAAGCCGGCTACCGTCCGGTTCTCCGATTAACAGGTAAGGTGTGACCGCTTGCGTGCGGTCCGCAGTGACGCTGAGACTCAGTGCACCGGAAATGGTATCGGCCGGATTGGTGGTATGGAAAGTAAACCGGGCGGGTGGTTGAATAACCAGTTCGGCGCCGAACGGCAGCGTTGCCTGCAAATCCAGTACGACTTTTAAATCGTCAGCGACAAACTCGATTTTGCCTGGACTGAGATTCTGCCGGATCGACAGACTGAGTCCGTCGGGATTGAGGTCGGTGCGCGGCCGCAGTTGAAAAATCACCGCTTCCAGAATCGGCGTCGGCGCCGTGTCATCAAAAAATACCGGTGCTTTCAAATGCAGAAGCAGGCGTTCGAGCCGCTGCAGTAAAGTAGCTGCATCGAGATTATTGCCACCCCAGTTGTAGTGCGATTGCAACGCCGTTACCGGAGATTGCAGCCATTCGCCCAATTCATCGAAATGGAAAGTGGAAATCGCGAATTCAGGGTTGCTTGGATTGGTTGAACCGACGTTATGGCGTTCACGTTCGAGAATGCCCAGGAGTTCCAGTAATTCATTGACGCCGTTTGCGGCATCCAGTGCGCGGACCAGCAGAAAATTGAACAGGCGTTCGGCGAAATGGCTGGAAACGTTTGCGGGAATGCTGCCGATACCCTGTACGGCAGTCTGCAGCTGGTCGATTTTTTGAATTGCGGTAATGATCTGACTGATCAGTTCCGTGCTGAGCGAAATGATTTGCCCGATGTTTTCCGCTTCAATGGCCTGCGCCAGAGCGCCGGCTTTTTGCAATACGGTTTTACTGCTGGCCACCAGCGCCTGCATCGGTGAGGCGAGCGATGACACCTGTCCGCTGTTAAGCGTAATGCCGAGTTCCGCGAAAGTCTTTACGGCGCGCGTGCTGTTGAGTTCGCGCTCCAGCGGTTCCAGTACATTGGCGATCTGTTGCAGAACGCGCTGTAAGGTGTTCACTTCATTTGACATCGGCGGCTTCCTCACTGATGACGGTGCTTGCGTTTGATTCCTCTTCGTCGCGCATATCCTCAAACTGCCGGACAAACGCATGCAGATTGTCGAAACTGCTGATAAAGCCCATGACTTCATCCAAATAGCGGTGAATCACCCGCCGCAGTTCCTGACCGCCCTGCTGTGTCAATACCTCAGCCATGCGTCGGATCATTTGATCGCGTGTGACGCCTTCCACTTCGAATGGAATCAAATGCGCAGGATCGCGCGCATTGTTGACGAAATGTGCCAGAAACGCCGGGCCTTTGCTGCGGTGCCAGGCGACGGTGACTGGTCGCCGGTGATTGACGAGTCCGATCACTTCCTGCCGGTGATCGAGAATCTGCTGATAGATTTCAGCACCCTTGCGGGTGTTCAAAAAGCGTTCGCGTACTTCGGCAGTATGGTTGATGCCGCTGAAAATGCCTTCGGCATCGTTCAGCGTCTGCCCGGCGGGACCGACCGGCGGGTTGGCGGTGGTGATGGGCGTGATGTTGAGATAAGCCATGACCGGATGGATATGTGAAGCAAGCGCTCTGGCGGCATTTGCCGAATCCTTCGCATACAATAGCCCGACCACCCTGTTTTGCGCATTGACTACCACGGAGCCCGAATCGCCGTGATCGGCAAATTGTGTGACGCCATTGCAATCCGGCTGTGTGGCTTCGATGTAGAGCATGCGCCCGCCGGAAGCATCCAGTGCAATGGTATCAATGACTTTTCCGGTGGTTTTGCTGGTTGTTCGGCCAACTTTGTGGACAACATAATCGCCGCTCCCCAAATCGCTTTGCGCGACGCGCGCGACGTCTTCGAGTTTGCTGTTACCACCGATGTTCAACGCGCGGATTTCGTTTTTATACGATACACCGCAATTGGTGTTGCACCAGCTTGAAATGCAGATATCCAGCTTGGCAATTGCGCAATCAAGATAATAATCCTGGGCTGTTTCACTGGGATAGGTGTAGGAAAAAATCCCCTGTTGCCCGATGTTGTGAATTTTGCCGATCGGATTACGCCGTTCCTGCGCGCTGTCAATGGTGATGGTGCCGGCATTATCGATATGACGCGGCTGGTATATGGTGTCGCCATTTACTGCATTATTGCCTGCCAGGACATGATTATTCGATAGCAATACCACATTTTCCGGTCCGCTGACGCCGTTCAACGTGGCAAAGCATCCCAGTGTTCCAACGCCCAGGTGGTTTGAAGCATCTGTTTTGAAATTGGTAATTGAAATCCCGCCAATCAGCGGCGAATGCTGATCCAAATCTTCGCAATGTAAAGGTTTAGGTTGAATAACCAGCACCACATCAGTGGGTATCCCTTTATATTCTTTCGGGATGATGTCGGCCGGACTCAGTTCTTCCGGGCTGATTTTTTTTCTGACGTATACGCGAAAAGCAATCTGATCCGTGGTTTTGCCGTTGATTTCCTTTAAGCCGTAGCCAACGCCGATCACGCCGGGAATTTTCTTCAACTCGGTTTCGGCTTCCGCATGTAATGCAGCCAGTTCTTTCTGATCCATTACGTTACCTCCGTCCGTTAGGGCGACAGTGAGTGAACAGGATGATTTTTTCGTTGCATGGCGCTAGTCCTTGTCGATTGACCGGGGCGCACAAAAATCATAGCGCCAGGGGATGATATCCAGGTAACTGAGCACCGGACAGATATGGCAGGCATAAGAAACATAGGGGTCGAGTGTGTGATTGCCCCATAGCAGACCTACAGCGCGCTGGTACTGGTCAACAAGCAATGCGCCGGAGTCGCCCTTGCGCGAAAACGGCAGCAACACACCGTGCTTGTCGGGCAACGCACGGATAACCAGTGTGTTGCGGCACAGCTCGCCCGTGACGGTTTCAACCGTAGCTTCGCTGTCAATGATTTTTCCCCATACCGGATCGGCACGCCCCAGCTGCCGAACTTTCAGTTCCCGGCCATTTGCAGTATCAAGCGGATGTACTCTGGCTAACTGGGTGAAGTGTTGTGTTCGTCCGGTGATTCGTAGCGGATTGCCGGCCTGTTTAAACAACAGCGTGGCGGTCGCGCAATCAATGTAATAGGGTTTCCTGGATTCTCCGGGATAGGCATAGGAGAAATGCCCGCACAGACCTTCGCTATCAATTCGGGCAATGGCATTCAAGTGCGCTGCGCTGAACTTGACTTGCGCACCTTGTTCCGTGTAGCCGGGCTGAAAAATAAGGTCATCGCGTTCAGCATCGTGAGCCAGCAGTACATGCCGGTTAGACACCAGCGCCAGTGTTCGCCAGTCCGGTGCGTTTCGTCTGGCGGCAAAGAAGCCCAGTGTACCCAGACCGGCGTTGGTACGGCCGGTAAGATTCATTCCTTTTAAATTGCTGATGGCTGCGCCTGCGTGCGGCAATGATTTGCTGCCGTAAGTTTGAGCACTGTTGTCCGGAGGATTGGACAGTTGGTACGAGACATTTGCAGCCATAGTAACCACCCGTTAATAAAGCCGGCTTGCAGGGCAATCCGCGCAGCCTGGTCTATTTAAATCAACACATCAATCCTTTTCAGCAGGGTGATGGATTCGATCCGTTGCAGTGATACCTGTAAAAAATTCGCTGAAAAAAATGAGCAAATCTTTTATTGCATTAATTATTTGTCTGAAGCGTTCCGGCCCAATCATCGGGAACCGGACTATGTCTCGATTGAGGGCTGGTTATTGGTGGGTTGTCGCGTGATCAATGCCAGGAAAACCCTTTGTTATTGTTCAATTTTTCTACCAGGAGGCTGTCCGAGAATAGCGATCGTGGCGAGGGCGAGGCTGGTTGAGCGGGATTTTTCGATCATTTGAGGCGAATAGTCGTTCTATTCAACGAAAAGGATCGGAAAATCCAGCCAGCCAGAATCGTCCGCAGTAGATCAGTCTCTCAAGAAACACATCACAAGCAA
>CAZXBP010000041.1:0-17877 GCA_964639015.1 uncultured Nitrosomonas sp. | reverse complement strand
CATTACGCCTTACCAATTCGGTCAAATTCTGATCCAGTGTCTGCATGCCAACATTCTGCCCGGTTTGAATTGCAGAATACATTTGCGCAACTTTGGCTTCACGAATCAGATTACGAATGGCAGGCGTGCCAATCATGATTTCATGCGCGGCTACACGCCCATTACCGTCTTTTGTTTTCAACAACGTCTGCGATATCACCGCTCTCAGCGATTCCGACAGCATTGCGCGTATCATTTCTTTTTCTTCCGCCGGAAAAACGTCAATGATACGGTCTATGGTTTTTGCGGCCGAACTGGTATGCAAAGTTCCAAAAACCAGATGGCCGGTTTCTGCTGCCGTCATGGCCAGTCGTATGGTTTCCAGGTCACGCAATTCTCCGACCAGAATAATATCGGGATCTTCACGCAGTGCTGAACGCAGTGCATTCTCAAAGCTATGCGTATCACGGCCCACTTCACGCTGGTTAATGAGACATTTTTTGCTTTGATGCACGAACTCGATTGGATCTTCCAACGTCAGAATATGACCATACTCATTCTCGTTGATATGATCAATCATGGCAGCCAGTGTGGTGGATTTACCTGAACCGGTCGGGCCGGTAACCAGTACTACGCCTCTCGGTTGATTGGCGATTTCAGCAAAAATCTTCGGCGCATTCAAGTCTTCCAGTGTCAGTACTTTTGACGGAATTGTCCGCATGACAGTCGCCGCACCGCGTTGCGTATTGAACGCATTGACACGGAATCGCGCCAGACTGGGTACTTCAAACGAAAAATCACATTCCAGATTTTCTTCATAGTATTTACGCTGACTGTCATTCATAATGTCGTACACCATGGCGTGTACTTCCTTATGCTCCATTTCAGGCAAGTTAATGCGCTTGACTTCGCCATGCACGCGTATCATAGGCGGCATGCCGGCAGATAGATGCAAGTCCGATGCCTTGTTTTTAACGACAAATGCAAGCAGTTCGACAATATTCATGTAATTCCTCAATTTCCGCTTATATAACGTAAAATATTAAACGCTCGCGACTTGATGCCATCAGGCAAACAACCACCCTAGACCAGGGTTATTTCTGATTATGGGTTAAAATGGAAGACAACGGATTTTAAATATAATGTAGCCCGTTGATGGCGTTACAGCGGATCTTTCAACGTGTAGCGGACATGGACTCAATTGGCCGAACGTGTCCAAGCAGGCCCGAAACATTCAACCGCAACGTTGCAATTCTCTGCCCGCCAAGCCTGTTGAACCTAAAACCTTTGTTAATCGCTATCCGCAATAACTAACGGTATGAGTAAATAGAACCACCTGAACAATACCCGCTCACTCAAATGGTGAGTCACACGATGGCATTTACAGCACACCGATTTTTAATTCCGGCTGTGTTGCAATTCGTTGTAATAACGCGTTATTACGCCTCATCGCGCCTTGCCGGAAATAAAAATCCACGCACTCTAAATCTTATTCAACCGAGTTTTTTAAATTGAATGCTTTCGTTTCAAGGTAGAATGCTTCCTGAGTTCAACGATAATCGTATCCGGTGGTTCACAATCGACATGAAACAAATCGCGCCTCGTTATATTCGCATGATTCGGCTGGCAAGACTGATCACTCATGTCGTATGGGGCGTTTTGCAGGCCATTGTTTATCCCCATTGTTCCCGAAAAAAACAACAGTGCATGATGAAAAACTGGGCCGGCGGTATATTAAAAATACTGCACATCAATTTGCAGTGTTCAGGGGAAATACCTGAACAGCAAACCAAGCGCGTGCTATTGGTTGCCAATCATATTTCCTGGCTCGATATCTGTGTCATGATGGCTGCAAGTCCGACGCAATTTGTCGCCAAATCGGAAATCAGGAACTGGCCTGTTATTGGATTTTTATGCAAAAGAATCGGAACGCTATTTATCGAGCGTGCAAAACGCAGCGATACATTGCGTATCAACCGGGAAATCAGTAATGCGCTCAGATCAGGAGAACGGGTTTGTATATTTCCGGAAGCAGGCACCAGTGACGGAACAAAAATCAATCATTTTCACGCATCTCTGCTGCAATCAGCGATCATTGCAGAGGCTAATTTATATCCTGTCGCCATCCGCTATCTGGATCACAAAGGCGACATTTCCAGAGATGCCGCGTATATTGACGTATCGCTCGTTGTTTCCTTACAAAAAATTCTCAAGCAACCTTGTATTGACGCCGTGGCGACTTTCAGCGACGCTATTCATCCTGCAGGAAAAAATCGCCGCGAACTGGCGCGTCTGGCCGAACACGCTATAGCTAATACGCTGTCGTTGCCACCACCGTTGTACCACACTGAGTCTGAAAAACCTTCCTATCTTCCAGGCGGATAGCTGATAGCCGGCCATTCCAGACGCAACCACTGTCCAGCGCGATAATATGTTCGGTGACATATAGACCTAACGCCGACCAATGACCGCAGATAATCGTATCATTTCTGCTGACTCTGCCGGGGACTTCAAACCAGGGCATATAACCATCCGGTATGGAATCACGCGTTCCTTTATATGAAAAATTCATTCTGCCCGCGGGGCTGCAAACACGCATACGCGTCATCGCATTGATAATCACGCGCAACCGTTCCGAATCCTTCCAGTTGTCATGCCAGTAGTCAGGCTGATTGCCGTACAACCGCGTAAAGATTTCACGGTAATTGTCTTGCTGTAAAGCGCACTCGACTTCTGCAGCCAGCTCTGAAGATTTCGAGACCGACCAGCACGGCAGCAAACCTGCATGCACCATGGCATAATCGTCTTCCGCATGGAAAAGCCGCTGATGACGTAACCAGGACAGTATTGGTTCACAATCTTCCGCATCGAGAATGGGTTGAATGGTGTCGCTCCTGTTACTGCATGCAATGCCGGCATGCACCATCAACAAATGCAAGTCATGATTACCCAGCACCATGACTACCGAATCGCCTGCCTGCTTTGCAAAACGCAGCATTGCCAGTGAATCGGGCCCGCGATTAACAATATCGCCAACCAGCCACAGCCTGTCACGCTTCGGATTAAATCCAATTAAATCAAGCAGCGCCGTGAAAGCGGCATAACAGCCCTGAATATCTCCGATCGCATAGGTCGCCATGGCAATCAGCGTAAACCCAGCACGTCCTGCATATCAAATAATCCGTTGGGTTTGCTCTGCAAAAAACGAACCGCGCGTAATGCACCCATGGCAAAGGTCATCCGGCTGCTGGCTTTATGAACAATCTCGACGCGTTCCCCTGATCCGGCGAACATCGCGGTATGCTCGCCGACAATATCGCCGGCGCGAATAGTGGAAAAACCAATGGTCGCGTCATCGCGCTCCCCGGTAACACCTTCCCGTCCATATACCGCCACTTTCTTCAGGTCACGCCCAAGCGCTTCCGCGATAACCTCACCCATGCGCAGCGCAGTTCCGGAAGGTGCATCGATTTTATGCCGGTGATGCGCTTCAACGATCTCAATGTCGTAGCCTTCATCAAGCACTCTGGCAGCGGTTTCAAGCAGTTTCAGGGTTACATTGACACCAACGCTCATATTGGGTGCAAAAACAATCGCAATATCTTCAGAAGCCGCCCTGAGAAAGTCTTTTTCTTCGGCGGAAAACCCGGTTGTGCCGATGACCATTTTGACACCGGCAGCCCGACATGCCTTTAAATGCGCGAGTGTACCAACCGGCCGGGTAAAATCAATCAGATGATTGCATCCCCGTAATGCCGCTTCATAATCACTGGTTATCGCAACACCGCTCCTGGAACCAATTAATTCACCGGCGTCTTTACCGAGATAAGGGCTGCCGGTAATTTCCAAGGCGGCTGCCACACACATGTCACCGGTTTGCGTGACGGCTTCGAGCAATGTGCGTCCCATTCGTCCGGAACTGCCTGCGATTGCGATTTTTTGGATAGTCATGGCGTTTCTTTCTTTGTATGGCTTGTGTAATGGTGTATATCAGTAATTATCAACAGGGCTTCCGGAAGTACTGTCCGATTTGCCGGATTCAGCATCAGGCAGTGCAGAATTTTCAGGCGGATCACGCGATAGCTTATTATCAAAATCATCTGACTTCAATTGTGGTTGTGCATCCGCCTGCGGCGCCTCTCTACCGCTGGAGTACATTTCCTGCATCTCAGTTCGTAGCAAACGATCATCTTCAAAATAAATGGTCAGCCTTTTCTGTTCAATCAGACCGCCTCTGATACGTTGAATATACGCATAATCCCAGCGATTATCGCGAAACGGATCGACGATCAGCGGCGAGCCCAGCACAAACCTGACCTGCGGCCGGGTCATGCCAGGCCGCAGCTTTTCAAGCATTTCGTCAGTCACGACATTACCCTGCTGCACATCGATTTTATAAAGCAAACGCGGGGCTAACGAACAGCCAGCCAAAAAATGCAAAAAAACCAGCAAAGTTATTATTTTTATTGGCATTCTTTTGATATCTTTTGTAAATTCATCTTTGTGTAGTAAACTCAACAAGCTTACACGCGCAATTAATTTTGAATACCTCCGTAAGTTTTTACGCTTTTATTCATTTAGCGCGATATGATACAGTAAATAATTTACTAGGCAGAGATAACCATGAGCAATTCTCGGGAACTCAAGCATATCGATCTAAAAAACATTGGCCTTAAAACCACGCTTCCTCGGCTTAAGATACTCAATCTGTTTGAAAACAGTTCGGTGCGTCATCTTTCTGCAGAAGATGTGTATAAAGAACTGCTTAATGAAAATGAAGATATTGGTTTAGCGACAGTATATCGGGTTCTAACACAATTTGAGCAGGCTGGATTACTGGAACGCCATCATTTTGAAAGCGGCAAAGCTGTATTTGAACTGAAAAGTGATGGCCATCACGATCATCTGGTTTGCATACAGTGCGGCCGCGTTGAGGAATTTTACGATGAAGCAATCGAAAAGCGGCAGCTCGCAATCGCAAAGGAACGCGGATTTAAATTGCAGGAGCATTCTTTATCGTTATATGCCGACTGTTTACAGACAGATTGTCCGCATCGCAGTAAATAAATATTTTTATTGATGAAAATAGCACACTTGCATTATCAGCCTGTTCAATTTCTTTCATCGCGTTGTTCATCATGAGTTTTTTGCGGCTGTGTACAAAGAAACACCATAGGATGCTGATATTTTCAGGATCATTCTTCCTGATAAATACATTTGCGCTAAATCCGGCTGTTTCCGCCGACAAACAGCAATTCGGTCAATGCGTCGCAAACCTGCAATCACAAGCTCGCCAGCTTGGCATATCGGACAACACGATCAACAATGTTCTAGGTAAAGTTAAGTATCTTGCGCGCGTGATCGAACTGGATCGCCGCCAGCCCGAATTCACGCAGACCTTTGCAGGTTACTTCAATACTCGCGTTACAGATGACCGGATACGCAAAGGACGCAAACTTATTGCAGAACATCGCGGGTTACTGAACAGAATACAGCAGGAAAGCGGTATACCGGCCAAATATCTGGTTTCATTCTGGGGATTGGAAACCAATTACGGTGGTTATTTCGGCGACTGGTCGGTACCTGATTCACTCGCAACACTGGCCTGCGATCAACGGCGCAGCACTTTTTTTACCCAGGAACTGCTGAATGCTTTGCGTATTATTGATGCAGGCGATATTACACCAGACCGCATGGTAGGTTCCTGGGCTGGTGCCATGGGGCATATGCAATTCATGCCGTCCACATTTCTGAATTACGCCAGAGACGCAGATGGCGACGGACGCCGTGATTTGTGGGGCAGTCTGGAAGACGCCATGGCGTCTGCCGCGCATTTCCTGAGACGGCTGGGGTGGAATCCGGACCTTGAATGGGGTCAGGAAGTCAAATTACCGCATGGCTTTGATTACTCGCTTTCCGGTCTTCATCACAAACTCACGCTTGATGACTGGGCAGCGCGTGGCGTAACACCGGTTTCAGGACTCGCATTATTGCCAACGCATCAAAAAGCATCCTTGCTGGTTCCCGCAGGGCATCAAGGGCCGGCTTTTCTCGTCACGGATAATTTCCATATCATCATGCGCTGGAACCGCTCCGAATTTTACGCGTTATCCGTAGGTCATCTGGCCGATCGCATCAACGGCGACCCTGCACTATCCCAGGCTCCGGTAGAGAATGGCATAAAAATTTCGCGCGATCAGGTCCGTCAATTACAGATGGATCTCAACGCACTCGGCATTGACGCCGGTGGCGCGGATGGCGTCATGGGACCACAGACGCGAAAAGCGATCAGCATTTTTCAACAACGAACACAGCGTATCGCAGATGGATATCTGGATCCCGCGTTGATTGAAGCGGTGCGCGCTGCAGTACGATAGAACAAACAAACCGCGCTCTCAAAAACCCACATCCACAACTAATGTCCCTCGTATAGCCGTTCAACCACATTTTTGTATTGTTCTAAAATCCTGGACCGGCGCAGTTTTAATGTAGGCGTCAACATTTCATTATCGACCGTCCAGGGCTCGGGCATAACGGCCATTTTGCGGATGCGTGCATAACCTGGAAACTCGCGTGTTTCATACGTAATTTTATCGAGCAGGATTTCCTCAACTGCTTCATCGCGCGCATGCGCATCCAGACCGCGCGCTTGTGCATATTTCTGCCAGTTTGTGCTGCTCAACACGACCAGTGCACTAAGATAGGAACGTGATTCGCCAATGACCATCACTTGCTCAAATACCGAATCACGCAGTATGGCTGCTTCCATGTCGCCGGGCGGTACTTTCTCGCCTGTTGACAGCACGATAATATCTTTTAAACGCCCTGTAATCGTCACATGTCCCTGCACATCTATCGATGCGACATCGCCCGAATTCAACCAGCCATCATCCGACAATACCGCGCGGGTGGCTTCGGGATTATTCCAGTAGCCCATCATGACATTCGGCCCGCGGATCAGCAACGCGTTATTCTCTCCAAGCCTGACTTCAACACCGGGTATCGGCAGACCGACACTCGAAGGCACATTATCATCATGCCGGTTGACACAGGCGACCGGACTGCTTTCCGTCATGCCGTAACCTTGCAGAATAGGCAACCCCAGGCCGATAAAAATGCGTGAAATTTCAGGTGACAATGCTGCACCGCCGCTCATGGCATGACGAAGACGCCCGCCCAGTTTGTTCAGAAGTTTCGCGGCAACCAGTCTGGCTAATACCGGCCACAGCAGAAAAGCCGGTTTCCAGGGTCCGCGCCGTTGCCGGTATTCAAACCGGCTGTATCCCGCTTCGACCGCGAATTCAAACAACTGACGCGAAAATTTCGGGCCTTCGGCCAGCTTGGCGCGTATGCCCGCATAAATCCGTTCATAAATGCGCGGTACAGAAATCAGGATGGTCGGCCGGATGATGAGCAAATCTTCCTGCAGTTGCGAAATGGAGCGTGCATAAGCGACAGTAGCGCCGCACATGATCGGCAGATAATAGCCAACCGTGCGCTCAAAAGTATGCGAGAGCGGCAGAAATGAAAGCAGCACATCATCCGAGGCTACCGGAACGGCCTGCAGGCTGCTGTAAGCATTGGACAAAATATTGTAGTGACTGAGCATCACGCCTTTAGGCCGGCCTGTTGTTCCTGAAGTATAGATAATCGTCGCCAGCGCATTAGGATCATCGTTTATATGCCGGACTTCATCTGTCCCGGAAGAAACCCATTCTTTCAAAGCAATCAGGCGCTGATCATTCATTTTATTCAGTGCATCTGTTTCAACCTTTCCATTGGGATCAATCAGCACAATACGTTGCAAACTCTTCACACTGTTCGATGCTGCGCAAACTTCCTGCCACTGATCCACTTTTTCCAGCAGCAAAAGTCTGATACCGGCGTCAGCCAGCATGTAGCTGATGTTGTCCGCGCGATCCTCGACGTAGAATGGCACAACAACCAGTCCTAATCCCATTGCGGCTTGATCAAACATCACCCATTCAGGACGGTTACGCATCATTATTGCAACACGATCACCGGGAGAAAGATTTTCTTTTTCAAGTGCTGCCTGCCAGCACGCAACCTGTGTATTTATTTGCGCCCAGGTATAAGCTTCCCACGCATCATGCTGATCGTTAAAGTAACGATAAGCCTCGTCCTGAGGTGTGAAACGAACACGCTCCGCAAATAATCCGTCCAGTGTTTTTGCCTGTTCGGCTGATATGATACGTTCCATCTTATTTGACCTGATTCGGGTGTATGTTTACCTGATCGCCTTTATCATCCTGCTGACCGGTATTTTCTTCACCCTGACTCTCGTTCTGGTTTTCGCTTTCCGGCTTGGGTGCAACTTCGGCATCATGCTGCATTTCATCGGAAAAATCGCCAGCCGACGTTACAACCGCTGAAGCAGCCTGTGTTTCAGATTGCTTTCCTGAAGCTGCAGCTTCGGTATCCTGCACGTCAGGTGCTTCAGTATAAACAACGCCCGACATGACACTGCTGCTATCCGCTTCCGCCAGCTCCATCTGATCGCTACTGGAAAAATCCCTGGAGAAATCATCCACCTTGATCACACGACTGCGCAAATCATGCAGCTTCTTCATCGACTCCGCATCGGAAGCGGTTATCACATTCAAATGATAGGCCTGCGTGATCTGTTCTCTGCCCTGCGCTGTAATCTGACCGGATTTCACCGCACCGCGAATCCTGGTTTCAATCGGTGCGCATTCTATTGCATATTTCAGTGCTTCCTCCAGATCGGCCATGGATTCACCGGCAGCTGCCGGTACATAAATACCGCCGGTCAATCGGTCGCGCACCGCGCCGGGTTCCATCATCAACCGGGAAATGTCATGCCCTAAAGCGTCAGATGGCGGTGCGAATGGTCTACCCAGCGGAAAGATCCACATTCTGAGCAGCCATACGAAAACCTTATTACTCGGAAAATTATCCAGAAACTCGTCAAACGCCTGTTGAATGCGGCAAATCGCATCCTGCATCGACCAGTGCAGCAAAGGCAGATCGGCCTGCTGCCGCCCTTCGTCCTCAAACCGCTTGAGCGTAGCCGAGCATAAATAAAGCAGACTGAGAATATCGCCCAGACGCGCGGAAAGTCTTTCCTTGCGTTTTAACGCGCCGCCCAGAACGACAAGCGCAATGTCGGCAAGAAATGCGAAATTGATCGATAACCGCGTTAACTGCTGGTAGTAAACCGCAACTTCTGGCGCGCTTTTCTGCGGAATACTGCTTTTGATGAATTTGCCAAACAGGCCATGCACAATGCAATTCGCTGTATTGCGCAAGCTGAACAGGACATGCCCCACCAGCGCGGCGTCGAATGTTTCCGAAGCACGTTTGGAATCGGTATCATGCGTTGCAGTGACTTCCTGCAAAATGTACGGATGGCAGCGAATCGCGCCCTGGCCGAAGATGATCATATTCCGCGTCAGAATATTCGCCCCTTCCACTGTAATGCTCACCGGTATCTGCTGATAAGTGCGCCCGATATAGTTGCGCGGCCCGAGGCAGATAGCCTTGCCGCCATGAATATCCATGGCGTCGTTAACCGCCTGACGCCCGCGCTCGGTCAAATGATATTTAACGATGGCTGATATGACCGATGGTTTTTCGCCTAGATCGACAGCGCCGGCAGTCATCGTGCGCGCAGCATCCATCATGTAAGTATTGCCACCGATACGTGCCAGCGCTTCTTCGATACCCTCAAAATAACCGATCGGCGTTTTAAACTGCACGCGTACGCGGCCATATGCGCCGCTGGTTCTCGCGGCCAGTTTCGCACCGCCGGTACTGGTCGCCGGCAGGGAAATCGATCGGCCGGCTGCCAGACAATTCATCAGCATCCGCCAGCCCTGCCCCACGCCCTCCTGTCCGCCGATAATCCATTCCATGGGAATAAAAACATCCTTGCCCCAGTTCGGTCCGTTCTGAAATGCGCCATTCAGTGGAAAATGACGAAGCCCGATATGAAGTCCGGGCGTATCCGTCGGAATCAGCGCCAGTGTGATACCCAGATCTTTCTGTTGTCCCAGCAGATGATCCGGATCATAGAGCCTGAATGCAAGCCCAAGCAGTGTGGCCACAGGCCCGAGTGTGATATAACGTTTCTCCCAGGTGACGCGCATACCCAGCACATCCTGTTTGCCGTTGAATTCGCCACGGCAAACAATACCGTAGTCGGGAATCGAACCGGCATCCGATCCTGCTTCCGGTGAAGTCAGACCAAAGCAAGGCACTTCGAGTCCCTTCGCCAGGCGCGGCAGATAATGGTTTTTCTGTTCTTCAGTACCATAGTGCAGAAGCAATTCCGCCGGTCCAAGGGAATTCGGCACCATTACCGTGACCGCAGCCGTGCCGCTGCGAGAACCGATCTTCATCACCACTTCCGAATGCGCCAGCGCGGAAAAACCATAACCGCCATATTGCTCCGGAATAATCAGACCAAAGAAACCGTTATCCTTGATAAACTGCCAGACATCCGGCGGCAGATCCTTAAGGTCATGCGTGATTTTCCATTCATCCAGCATAGCGCAGAGTTGTTCGACCGGACCATCGAGAAAAGCCTGCTCCTCAGCGGTTAACTGCGGCCTGGGATAGGCCAGCAGTTTGTTCCAGTCCGGCTTGCCGCTGAACAGCTCACCATCCCACCATACCGTTCCGGCATCCAGCGCTTCCTGTTCGGTCTGCGATATCTGCGGCAGCATTTTGCGGAACAGTTTTAGAATCTGATTTGAAACAATCAGGCGGCGTATCACCGGTACGAATAAAATCAGGGCTACAATAGCCAGCAAGATAAACAGCGTCAGAAGCATCTTTTTCCCCTTGATTGAATGAGTTCAGTCCAATGGCATGCACGGGTTTCAATTCTGTTCTTCTTCATGGTGCATTGCAGACCGGGATTTATTCCCAAGTGCAAGAATTACGCCACATGTGTAGAATCCGGAAATCATCGGCAGGTTACAAATTTACATGATAACTGCACATATCCACTATACCAATTGATTTTTTTGAATCAAGTGTTGCCTATTGGATACACTGCGTAACCTCCGACTTAATGACAGGTAGCCCCACTTTTTAAGCATAACAAGGATTCTTTATGTCCAATGACACACTGGAATTAACCCGACAACTCATTGCATTACGTTCAGTGACACCGGACGATGCCGGTTGTCAGCAGTTATTGGCGCAACGGCTCGAGCAGGCAGGTTTTCAAATCGAGCACATGCGTTTCGGTGAAGTTGACAATCTCTGGGCAAGGCGCGGAAATGCCTCGCCCCTGCTCTGTTTTGCCGGTCATACCGATGTGGTTCCAACCGGGCCACTGGCGCAGTGGAGCAGCGATCCGTTCACACCAGCCATACGCAACGGATGTTTGTATGGACGCGGCGCGGCTGACATGAAGGCGTCTCTGGCCGCGTTTATTACAGCCATTGAAGCTTTTGTCGCGCAACATCCGCAGCATAATGGCTCTATCGCATTACTGATCACTTCCGACGAAGAAGGCCCTGCCGTCAATGGCACGGCAAAGGTCGTCGAAACGCTGAAAGCACGCAACGAAACACTGGATTATTGCATTGTCGGTGAACCGACCTGCGTCACCCGCCTTGGCGACACGATCAAAAACGGCCGCCGCGGCTCGCTTTCCGGCTATCTGACTGTGCATGGCGTACAGGGACATATCGCTTATCCGCATCTGGCGAAAAACCCGATTCATCTCGCAGCACCCGCTATCGCCGAACTGGCCGACATCACCTGGGACAACGGCAATGAATATTTTCCGCCGACCACTTGGCATATTTCCAACATCAACGGCGGCACCGGCGCGACAAACATTATTCCCGGCACCGTCAGCCTGATTTTTAATTTCCGTTTTTCAACCGCCAGCACGGTCGAGTCTTTGCAGTCCAGGGTTCATGAAATACTGGACAGGCATGCACTGAAATACGATCTCAAATGGGAATTATCCGGCAAACCCTTTCTCACCCCCAGAGCAGACCTTGCCAACGCCATGTCGACAGCCATAGCGCAAATCACCGATATCGAACCGGAACTGTCGACTTCAGGCGGCACTTCCGATGGCCGCTTTATCGCGGCTATCTGTCCCCAGGTCATTGAATTCGGCCCCTGCAACGCTACCATCCACAAACTGGATGAACATGTAGCCGTCGCTGATATTGAAAAATTATCACAAATCTATCAAAAAACACTGGAGCAACTGCTGAAGCCTTAACAGCAGCGCTGGATGGGTGAAGGCATCAGGCGATATAACCAGCTTGACAACGACCGCCATATAGCCACCGACTGGAAGGCGCCCGGCGCATCGGCACCCCGTCTCCTTCATGGCATCGGCAAAGGCGGTCATGTCCGTCACCAGCAGCAGCACCAGCAAACGATCGACAACCGAATCAGAAGCCTGGTTTGACCAACATCACTCGATGAACACGCCTGCACTCTCAAAAGCCGTGCGAAACGGATAATAATCGTCAAATATCAGTCCCATACCGCCAAAAACCACACCATCCGCATCCGCTTGAATGCCGATCCACACAAAACTGGCAGTGCCGGTTGGTGCTAGCTCTATGGATACTATGCCATAACAAACATAACTTATTCCAGCAAATATTCAATTTCAAGCGCAGGCCGCAACGTTGGATCTTCAGCATAGTCGCTGCTTACAAATGTTTTCATATTATTGTTGCCGCTGATTGGCACCAATTTCCATCCAAAGTTTGGTCTGCCATTTTGAATTGCCTGTACCCCCTGGGTAACATCAATAATTAGCCAGCCTGGATTCCATGAAACTGAAGCTTCACCATCAAATTGACTATCAATATCCGTTCCAATACTGACAGCGCCCGCCTGATTCCAGAAAACTGCCAGTTGACTTTCTTTCCAGGTAACTTCATTTTCAAGCCAGGGCAATAGTAATGAATGTGCTCGATAAACGTGATCATAATAAGATGACTTATAAAGCTTTAATTTTGCTGAAGTAATTACCGCCCGATCAGGAATGACGCCCCCTTCTGATTCAAAAATTGCAAATTGAATCAATGAACTAAGTCGAGAACCTGTCGGATTGTCCATCAATCTTACACTGTTACCAAAATTTGCAAAATCATGAAATTCATAGATATAGCTGTCCCAGACATTAGCAAAGGCATTTAGCCCTCTCTGTAATGTGACGCGGAGGCTATCATCAACTGATTGCGTCACATCAATTCCCACTGAAGCAGAGTTAACAGTTAAGGCACCATCATCGGTTGCTACTACGTGCAACGTATGCATACCCTCTGTTGCATTTAGCCATACGAATTCATAGGGTAATTGAGTTACTTCTCCAAGCAAAGTACCATCAGCGTAGAAGGCCACTTTTGTAATGCTGCCATCGCTGTCACTGGCATCTGCTGTAATTAGTATACGATCACCGATCTCAAACACATCCCCGGCATTGGGGGCTGTCAATGTCGCCACAGGCGGTTGATTGGTCAAGTTTGAAATAGTAACTGATGCGCTTAATGAAGTTGCTTGCTTGCCATCGTCGTCCGTAGCTACAGCATATAAGACATGCGTACCAGCTGATGCATTTGCCCAGGATAATTCATAGGGACTGCTGGTATCTTCGCCCAGCAAATTACCATCTGCGTAAAATTCAACTTTGGTAATAATGCCATCTGGATCGCTCGCGCTGGCTCTCAGTAGAATAGATGCCCCTTCCACAAATTCCGTACCTGATGACGGGGTCGTCAAACTAACACTGGGCGGTAAATTTATAATGCCGGTATCCGGTATATATTCAATTTCCAGTATGGGGCGAAACGCAGGATCAGCTTCATATTCACTGCTGGCAAATATTTTAGTATTATTATTACCGGTCACTGGCACAAATCTCCAGCCATAGTTCTGTCCGCTTGCGCTCATCGCCTGGACACCGCCCGTTACATCTATATTCAACCAGCCGGGGCTCCAGGCCGCTGCACCCTCTCCATCATGAGTGGCGGCGATATCCTGACCAAAACCCTGTCCACCAGCCACATTCCATAACACACCCGACTCTCTTTGTTTCCAGGTCACGCCAGTCTCTGACCAATTGAGCAAAATCCGGTGAGCACGATAAACATAATCGTAGAATGACGTTTTGTATAAAAACAGCTTTGCCGACGTTATGGTTGAACCATCGGGTACTGGACCGCCTTCACTGTCAAAGATTGCAAAACGAATGATTGAAGCAAGTCGACTTCCGTCCGGCTTGTCCATTAACAAAACATTTTCTCCATAATTGGCGGCGTCAAAATATTCATACATAAAGGAGTCGGTAGTTCCTGTATAACCACCCGATCCTTCCTGCAAAGATATTTTTACACTATTGCCTGTACTGGATTGAGTAACGGAAATCTGACTGATCTGCGATGTTGCCGTACTTCCGCTATCATCTGTCACAACTGCTTTCAGATTATGCGTGCCAATGGCAGGATTCGTCCAGACAAACTGATATGGGGCGTTCAAAACCTCACTGAGTAAATTATCATTTGCATAGAATGCCACTTTTGTAACAAAGCCATCAGAATCATTCGCTGTTGCACTGAGTTGAATGGACGAACCAAGTTGATAATGAGTACCCGAAACAGGTGAAATTAAATTTACAGTCGGCGGCAAATTAACAGCGGTTGAAGTATTTACCGTAATCGACACACTTGAAGAAGTTGTTTTTTTATTACTATTATCAATGGCAACAGCTTTCAGCGCATGTGTGCCAGCCGACGCATTTGCCCAGGAAAATTCATAGGGACTGCTGGTATCTTCACCCAGCAAAATACCATCTGCGTAAAATTCAACTTTAACTATGCTGCCGTCAGTGTCACTGGCATCGGCGTTGAGTAAAATGAGGGAACCATCTGCAAATTCAGCGCCAGCAGATGGGCGTATCAAATTAACCGCAGGTGGAAAACCGGTTGAACCTGAACCTGAGACGTATTCTATTTCCAGCGCAGGGCGCAATGATGGATTGCCAGCCTCGCTGCTCGAAAAGCTGATAAGGTTATTATTCCCGCTCTTGGAAATCAGTTTCCAGCCAAAATTTTGCCCATTTGTGCTCATATCGCGAACACCCGATGTCACATCAATTTCAAGCAGCCCCGGATCCCACCCCACTTTCCCTTCACCATCCGAATTACTGGCGAAATCAATGCCAGGTGTATTAGCTCCCGGGGTATCCCAAAATAATCCGGTTTCCTTTTGCAGCCATGTTACGCTGCCAGCACCCCAATCGGATATTAACCTGTGAGCTCCATAAACATGATCAAATGCGGAATACTTATTAAGTGATAATTTCGCCTTGCGAATCAAAGCACCATCGGGAACTGGTCCACCCTCGCTTTCGAAAATTGCAAAACGTACCAGCGGTACTATACGAGAACCGGTCGGCCGACTATATAAAGTGTGACCTGCCGATAGGTTACTCGTGCTCAAAAATTCATCCAGATAGGTATCGATAGCCCCGGTATACCCATTTAAACCATTCTGCAGTTTTAATGTTTCTATCGTGTCAGAGGACACAACAACGTTTATGGGACTGGATTCAGCCGATGAGCCGTCAGTAAATAGGGCGGCAGCCGTTAATACGTAGGAACCCGGTATTCTGTTGGTCCAATTCAGGCTATAAGGTGCGACATCTGACGAACCAATGGGATTGCCATCAAGCAGGTATTGCACACGTGATATCGTTTTTCCCAAAGCATAAACTGATATTTCAATCGGCTGATTTGAGTATACAGTTTCGCCCGCTTTTATATTAGCGATAGACACGCCTTCATTCTCAATTTCAGGCTGCCAGTTCGTTGGCTTATACACCCAGATATCCCCGGACCACGAGTCAAATAATCCTATGTAAGCGTCAAGTGATCGTACATATTTCCATTTCCCAAGAATTGGATTTACTACACTGCTCTGTCGAGGCACAGATAGACCTTCGGGTGTCACACGGTTCAACACCCAGTGTCCAGAAGACAAATCCGCAGGGGGTGTCAATTGCCAGATGTCCTCATTCCCATCCCACAGAAGAAAAACCCGTCGCAGATGATCATAATCTAGTCCATAGTTTATTAACTTGCTGAAATCAAATATCCCACCGGATACTTGGGGTGAGAAAATCACATTCTGCGGCATTACGCCCTGTGGTTGGTCGAGATTCCAGAAAGTAAATATACTGCCGGCTGTTCGTACAAAAATTTTACGTTGTGGGTCATAAGCACCCGCACCCTGAAAAGAAAACGTAGATCCTGATGCTACCTTACCAACTACTTCATAAGTATCTTGCGAGGAATCTGAACTTGAATAAGCGGAATAGCGAAATAACCGGCCATTCGCCTGGAGATATAAAACATCAACATTATTTTCCTCAGCATATGCGGTCACCGTATTAATAAACTCGGTAGGCAAAATGACGTCAGGCCTAGAAGGAATCAAATTATTCCGATTGCTCCACATGTTCTTACCAATGACATCTGGAAATAGCTGCGGATTAACCTGCGAGCCAGTTGTGCCGCCAACGGCATTCCCGTCCGCCAAGGCAGGATCAAAAAAATACGGCCCGGTCAGAGAACCATCTGTGTGAATGTAACGGGAACCTGTATTAAACGAAGCGCCACCAAATGTAATAAATTTATCCAGAATCGGAAAAAACTCAGAGTTATCATATGTATGCGCTGCAACCGGTGCGTTAAAAACGCCATCAATACTTTCGTATTGTCCTCCTGCGATATGCTTCACTTCCGACGGCAGTGAAGCACGTACCCAATTGAGCGTTGAAGATTCCCAGAAATAAACTTCATTTCCGGGATAATTTGCATGACCACCACCATAGATAATTATATTTCCTCGATTGGAATCCCATGCCATCGAGCTCCATGCGCCGATAATACTGTGAGGTGCGCCAACTGAGGGCGCCTTTGGAGGAGCTGGTCGCTGTTTGAGCGGCGTCCAGACATCATCGTAACGATTTGCATTTAGTCTTACCCAACTATTTTCAGGCGCCAGCGCCAGAATGCGAGCAATTTCACTATCCAGACTCAGTTTCCAGGCACCTTCGCTTTTTCCTACCGCTGAAATTAAAAATACAAACAAAACAGAAAGGTAAATACTTTTTAATATTTCACCAGACGGCTTGCTTCGTGATTCTTTCATGATCTGGTACCTCTCGTGAAGGCGCACCCCGCCGCTGAACCCGTGGGCAGTGGTTGAATAATGCATTACCTTTATAAAAACGTATTCGAGGCGCTTGCTCCGGTTAAAAATGCAGTATATGTCTGATAAATGAACATTTTGAACCTGTTTTTAACGCCATAGCGGCAACACAAATAGTTTTAACTACAAAACCATACTCATAAAAAGCAATGCTGACAAATAGATACTACTAAACAAGACCGAACGATTCAAGTCACTTTTTGGCTCTATATGAATCGTAGTGGGTATGGCATTAAATAGCATAACATTATTTGCCATGGCTTCTAGCCTGACTCGCCTTGGGAAGTGAGCTAAGCCTTACTTACGGTGAATCGGCGTACAACGAACTGCCTCTTCGCATCGGTTTTACAGCGGGTGTGCGTTTTTCGGATGATGCAGGGAAATTATATGGTGTACACGATACCTTGGAACTGAAATAGCAGCATTTTAATTTTTTCGAACATACCTTTATCCCCATTGCAACGTTCCACGCGTTAAAACCTCGACGGGCAGTGTCTTTAATATTGAAGCACCCCAGGAAACTGTCCAAGAATAGCAATCGTAGCAAGGGCGAGGTGGTTGAGCGGGATTTTTCGATCATTTGAAATAGATAGTTACTCTATTCAACCTAAAAACCTCAGTTGAATGGGATTTAGAGTGCGTTGATTTTTATTT
>CAZXBP010000040.1:0-17920 GCA_964639015.1 uncultured Nitrosomonas sp. | reverse complement strand
AATAACGCGTTATTACGCCTCATTGCGCCTTGCCGGAAATAAAAATCAACGCACTCTAAATCCCATTCAACTGAGATTTTTAGGTTAAAAACAAGCTCAGCATGCGCATTTATCACCTATAAAATCTGCTTCTTCGCCTGTATTTGCCTTGCATCGGCTGCCTCGACCACATTTTTCAACAGCCTGTTAAAGTCACCGATTGACATAACAGAAATCTCCAATCTCCGTCTGTAATCCGACCTTTATCACTTTTACGCTTTCAAAACAAAAAAGTTGTTGCACTTTTTTTTACTTTTTGGCGTATACTCCGCAGTGTCGTATGGATTCAAGTAGTAGAACAGTACCTCGATGGGTCTTTTTTTTCTTGATATTCGCTGACAGATTGCACTTGTTTTATTTAAAAACAGCGCGTAACACTATGTAAATTAATAATTTTTTTAAGGAAAAATTCATGGCCACAGGTATTGTGAAATGGTTCAATGACTCTAAAGGTTTCGGTTTCATCACACCGGACGATGGTGGTGAAGATTTGTTTGCGCACTTTTCCGCCATTCAAAGCTCAGGTTTTAAAACCCTGAAAGAAGCCCAGCGCGTGATATTCGATATCACCAGCGGCCCCAAGGGTAAACAGGCAGCCAACATCAGGCCGCAGTAAACCAGTTAAATAAATCCATCGGATTTATTGCTTAAAAAAAACCCCGGTTCTCCGGGGTTTTTTTATGCAATCGACAGTTTCGGGCGTATAACAGATCGCGGCGGACATCCCGGCCACGGCTGCGCAGCAGGTTGATTGAATTAACCAAGCAACATATGCAGTACGTCGTGTCCGTGTGATGAGCCGATGCAGGTCCGTTCGGATTGAATATTAGGCTTTTTACCTGCTCTCTCAATAAGTTGCACTTATGGGCATCTCTAATAAGCCAGATTTTGTCACAACACTTTGTTGCTCGCACTCATTTTGCTCATTTTCTGTCTAAAACTTTCAACCCAAAAACCTCAGTTGACCGTTATCCGGGATGACTAACGATAGGAATACATGAAACAATTCGAGCAATACCGGTTCATCCGGATGGTGAATCAAACTATGGTGTTTACAGCATGCCGCTTTTTAATTTTTACTGCGTTACAATTCATTGTCATAACGCGTTATTACCCCGCACTGTGCCTTGCCAAAAATACGCACTTTAAACCCCTTTCAACTGAGGTTTTTAGGTTGAATTTTTAGAGACGCCCTTTATGCATCTTCAACTTGAGCAGGCAAAAAGCAAAACCCATATGTTCGCCCTTTACAGATCCATCACACTGCTTGCTCTGTTGTCACTGTTTATCGCCGTATCCGGTTGCTCTGTCTATATGGCCGCGAAACAACCCAATGCAAAAAAGATAAGCCTTTTTCAGCCGGGAACACCTCGAAACTTCCTTTTAGGTGAGTTCGGCTCACCCATCGTCAGTGAAGAACGTGAAGGCAAAAAAATTGAAATATTCAGATTTATCCAGGGGTATAGCACGGGCGTCAAAACCGGCAGAGTTATCTTTCACAGTGTCGCCGATGTCTTCACGTTAGGATTGTGGGAAGTCGTTGGCATGCCAACCGAAACCGTATTTAGTGGCAGTGAAATGGCTTTTCAAGTAAGCTACGATAACGATGATCATGTGGACGAGGTCATTGTTCTTAAGAAGAAATAACTTCGAGAAGGCTGGCTATTCATATTTTGTTCCATTTTTTCAAGGAGAATTTCATGAAAAGACACATTTACGCAACATTTACTACGGCGGGTGCGGTCTGTTTAGTAACATTAATGGCAGGATGCGCGACAAATAGCGGCGGCGGTAACGTTCTGGGCGCGGTCGACAGCGGCCTTGCTTCCGTGGAACAATCCGCCCAGGTCGGTAGGCAGGCGATCTCCTCCGGAACAATGGCTGCATCCGGAATGGCCGCGGCGCCAGGACAGATTGGACTGGTCGATATTCTCGTCCAGCAGCTCGGCATCTCTCCACAGCAGGCGCTGGGCGGAAGCGGCGCAATTTTTCAGCTGGCGCAGGGCAGCATGACGCCGCAGGCTTTCTCCGCGCTGTCGCAATCGGTACCCGGCATGACGGAGATGCTCAATGCAGCGCCTGCTGTATCCAGTCCGCTGGGCATGGGCGGTGTATCCGGTTTATTGGGGAATACGGGCGCAGGCGCTGCGATAAACAATGCAGCAGCGCTGGCATCCTCATTTCAACAACTCAATCTGTCCCCCGACATGGTTGGCCAGTTTGTTCCCATAGTGACGGATTATGTCCGCACCACCAGCGGCCAGGTCACCGCCGATCTGCTGAATTCTGCGCTGAATGTACGCTGATTGATGTTTGAGCCAAGCGCGGAAATTTTCATCCCGCGCGGCAAGATTTATGGTCGCGCGTAACGCCTGGCGCTGGCGCGGCCCCTCTATGCATTTATTTTAAAGTAAACAACACCCGGCTGCCTTTGTCATTCGCCGCATTGCCATTTTGCATCGCGCCGGTTACAAAAACCCGGTCTCCCGCGATACCGCCTTTTTCCAGCAGCCAGTTCTGTGCCGCCAGCGCTCTGTTTTGCGCAAGTTCGTTCATTTCATCAGCACTTACAGTTGCCTGCTGAAGCAATAGTTGCTCCATTTCCTGATCCGGTAATTTTTTTGTCAATCCTAAAAAATTAGTCGGTTTCTCAAAATCGGTCGCCTTGTACTCAACTTCCAGATATTGACTGTACTCATCCGGTGTCAACTCAATTTCGGCAAGCGCACCCCGTGTTTCGCCTTTTTTGGCGTCGGCCGCGAGTTTATGCGTAATGATCTGTCGTCGCAGCCGCATCTGTTTTATGCCTTCATAATCATTCGCCGGATCGATATGACCCGCGATTTCCAGACGCAGCGCAGGACGGTCGCTGAGTATCTGTGATAAAGCCTGTAAACGGTTCTCCGCTTCAGCTTCAATCACCGCGGAGCCCGGAGAAAACATAATCTCAGACAACTCCACATCCTCTCCCAGCATTGAACCCAGTAAGGCAAAAGGTGCGGTTACCGCACGCGTGATAAGATTGACAAACGCTTCCAGGATAATGTCGCCCAGACTGAACCTGGGATCATCCAGCGAACCTTTGACCGGCAGATGAATATCAATTTCTCCCTGCCGGTTTTTGAGCAACGCGATAGCCAGCTCCAGCGGCAGTGACAACGCGTCTTCGCTTTCGACACGCGAACCCAGCGTCAGCTGATCGAGAAAAACGCTATTCTTCGCGGTTAATTCACCTTCCTCAACACGATAATGCACGTCAACCGACAGCTTTCCTTTTTCGATACCATAACCGATATATTTACCCGAATACGGGCTGAATGACGGCAAATCGATTGCTTTAGCTTTTACGGCAATATCCAGCGAAAGCCTGGGATCGAATGGTTGAATACTGCCTTTAATTTCCAGCGGCGCTGATTTGTCAATGGCGCCTTTGATATCGATCGCCCCCGCTTGTCCGGACTGAATCGGACCAATCTGACCGTGCAGCCCTGTCAGCCTGGCATGATAATTTGGTCGAACAAAGCGGTCGTAGAAGTCGACATTGCCTTGTTGCAGTACGATTTTACCAATCCGCAGCGGCAGCGGTTTCTCTTGCGTTTTGTCAGCATCCGTCCCGTCCTGACTGCTTTCATCGGCTACCGCTTTATCCTGTCGCACAAGCTGTTGCAGATTTAATTCACCGTCCGGCTGAAGTATGACATGCGCGTAAAAACCTTCCAGTCTCACCACATCCATATTTATTTTCAACGGATCGCCGGTAAAATCCAGGCCGCTGATGTCGACACTTTTCCATCGCGCCACATCTCTGGATATTCCGGGGTCGAGAATATTAAAGCTTCCCAGCCGGGTCTGGCCGTTGACGGTTACATTCAGCGGACTCCCGCCGGCTTTAACGCTGCCGTTGAAAGAAATATCGCCGCTCGTCAGCAGCACGTTCAGCGCATCGCCTGCCCAGCCCTGCAAGGACACCAGATCAACTGTTTTTAAATCAAGATTCAAATCCGCAACGACGGGCGACCAGGCCAGCAAACCACGGGTTTCAATACTGCCACGATTGTTGACTACCGCAGTCATCTCCAGATCAAGCGGTTTTTCACCGCTGATGTCGATATTGTTCGCTACCAGATCCAGCGGCTCAATCGTCATCGGCACGACATTCGCCATCGTCTGGTCGGTATAATGGATCGCTGCGGCGTTCAACCGCAGTTGATTAATGGTTACGGCCCACGACCGCGTTTTATCCTCGGTTTGCAAGGTTTCAGCTTGCAGCGCTTCAGCTTGCGCAGCTTGTTCAATCCGTGCTTCAGACGAAGGCTTTCTGCCGGGTATCGGAATCGTTGCTGAAACGATCTGAGCATTGGAGGCCATCGCCGCCGCGACTGCCGAGTCCTCCGCCGCACAAAAAAAATGCATCAACTCAATGCTGCCATCCGGGTTACGGTTAATAACGCTACTCAGCTTATCCAGCGTAATCGCATCCAGAGCAATCCGTTTGCCCGCAAAGTCGAATCTGACACCATCAGCAGCGAGCTTCATCAATGTCAAAACGGCCGGCTTGCTTTCCGCCAGACTGGCTAATGACGTCAGCGCAAGATTATTCAAATTGAACACCAGACTGGAAGGCGACTGACCGGTCAGATCAAACTGATCCAGACTGACATGAAAGCCGCCAAGATCAACCTGATAAGGTATTTGTGCGGATTGGTTGCGGATAGCGGTTCGTTTTATCGCCGACTTGCCCGAGAGCGTAATCGCGGCGGAATCTTCGCCGGATTGACTGAATGCAACCGTCAGATCGCTGTCAAAATAAGCCGACACCAGACTGATTCCAGCCGGTAGCGGCAAATAGCCTGCGATATCCGCCAGATCGGCATCAGTCAGTTTAAGCGTCAGCGTCGCTTCGCGCTTGTCCGTAAAAGGCCGCAGCCGGCCATCCAGAATAAAAGGTGCGCCATTGATTCTGGCGCTGAAATGCGGTCTCACCCAGTCAGCCTTAACTTTATCCAGATTGGCGATAAACGGAATGGCAAAATTGATTTCGGATATCGACTGATGATGCGACTTAACACGATCAACCCACTCAATACGTCCGTTCTTCAGTTCAATATTACTGACCGAAAATAAGGTTGGCGCATCATCTTCGGAAGGTTGTGAAAATTTTTCAAGTAAATCCGAAAAATTGAACACTTCCGCATCATCGCGCGCCAGGCGGATATAAGGCGCATCCAGCGTGATCACGCTGATTACCGGCGCACGGTGTGTTATGGACGCGGCAGGGTTGATATCGACATACAAATGATCCAATGCAAAAAAAGTTTCCGCTGCATCCACGCTGCCCGGTTTTTCGCCGACACGAAAACCGCTCACGGACAATTCGAGCGTGTAAGGTTTAATTTCAATGGCCTGCACCGTCACCGGACGCTCCAGCAAAACAGACAGTCGCATTTCCAGCTGCGATTTGACAAAACCCGGCAACCAGTAATAACCGAGCAGTCCGAACAAGGCAATTACGACCAGCACGCCAGCCAGACCGATAATCAGGCGCTTACGTGTTATCACACCAGGTTTCACTGCGCGGGGAGATGGTTCTTGTATCGTGGTTTGCGTCATAGCTACATCCTCTTTGCTACGAAGTAGCGCTAATCCTGCAATGGATTGAGTGAAAAAAGATTCAGAAAGACAGCTTACGCACTGCGGGTGAATCTGATTTGTCATATCCATCGCATCCTGAAACCGAGATGCGATGGATAGCGTGATGTGTTGGATTGATTCCAGTTATGCTATAAAAACGATCGGATAGCAAGCCGGTTATCCATTCCGTAATCGGATTAATAATGCGGATTTTTTTCCTGTATGCCGACAAGTTCAACATCAAAAATCAGCGTTGAATTCGGCGGAATCATCTTACCCACGCCACGCGCGCCATAAGCCATTGCCGGCGGAATGATCAACGTGCGTTCGCCACCAACTTTCATACCGCGCACACCGTGATCCCAGCCTTTGATCACTTTACCAGCACCAAGCATAAATGAGAAATGCGCATTACGGTCATGTGAACTGTCAAATTTTCTGCCTTTGTTGTCAGGCGCGGTTTCATCATATAACCAGCCCGTGTAATGCACGTTAACAGTTTTACCAACATCGGCTTCTTCACCCTCACCGATTTTACGGTCAATTTTTTCAAACTGCAGACCTGCTTCCGCGGCACTCTCCTGAGCGGCATACGCAGGCTGCGACAACAAAAAAAGTGCGATCACTGCAATTGACAAAATAAAAACACCTGAATCGATATAAAATTTAGCACTGAACATCATTTTCCTCAAAAATTAACAAAAACTTTATTTTAATTGCTTGCTCTTAGGTAGTATAACCTAACATGGATTTATCCTTATAGACGAACCCTATTTATCCAGACCATGCATTCATCCGAAAAATCCGAAAATACCGCATTAAGCATGAATGAACCGGAAACGCCGGCACCTCAAAGCGCAGATCTTCTACGCCTGCATCATTCGCCAGTAGTTCGCAGTCTCTACCTCGGAGCTGGCTGTGTCGCTCTCATGCTGGGTGCTCTGGGCGTTCTCCTGCCGATTTTGCCGACCACGCCTTTTGTGCTGCTGGCAGCCGCGTGCTTTGCGAGAGGCTCTGAACGATTCCATACCCGGCTGATGACCAATCGTTATACCGGACCGGTTATTCTCGAGTGGCGTCTGCATCGCAGCGTGACGCACAAGACGAAACGCATGGCCTACATCATGACGGCGTTGTCATTCAGTGTCTCAATTCTGATTGTTCCAGAAATGTGGCAAAAAATCATGCTTGTGGCGATTGCCTGCATTCTGGCATTTTATCTTTCGCGCCTCCCGGTTCGGTCGGCTGACAATCGCTCCGGCGTTCCCTCGGTCTAATCTGATTTACCGTCACACCCTGATGTCTCAAGCCAATACTGAATCTCCCTTGAGATCTTCCCGCGTACGCATGATTGTTAATAAATCCAACCCATGATCATCTGAAAAATAAAATGACTGCGAATAACTTGTTGCAAAAACACTGGCATCACCTGCCGCGTGATGAGGTGGTCGTCCTGCTCGAATCGAATGCCGCCCAGGGTCTTGAACCATTTGAAATCGCCCGCCGTCAGGAAAACTTCGGCCCCAACAGGCTCACGCCTAAAAAAGGCAAAAACCCGCTGGTTTTGTTTTTACTTCAGTTTCATCAGCCGCTGGTTTATATTCTGCTGGCCGCAACAGCCATCACATTTGCATTGCAGGAATGGGTGGATAGCGGTGTTATTTTAGGTGTCGTATTAGCGAATGCAATTATCGGCTATACCCAGGAATCGAAAGCGATCAAGGCGATCGAGGCACTCACCCGCACACTGGATGGTGCAGCAATCGTGATTCGCGGCGGAAAAAAACAAAAAATCGCCGCTTCCGAGCTGGTTCCCGGTGATCTTGTCTTATTGCAATCCGGAGACAGGGTACCCGCAGACTTAAGGTTATTACAGACCCGTGAACTGCAAATTGATGAATCCGCATTAACCGGCGAATCCGTCCCCACGCATAAACAAATCGAACAACTGCCGCCGGAAACCGTACTGGCTGACCGCACCAACACGGCTTTCTCATCGACGCTGGTGACTTACGGCACGGCAACCGGCATTGTTGTCGCGACCGGGGACGGTACTGAAATCGGTCATATCAACACCCTGATTGCCGGCGCCGACGTCCTGGCCACGCCGCTTACCCGTAAAATAAATCATTTCAGCAAAATTCTGCTGTGGGTGATTCTCGGACTCGCGGGACTGACCTTTCTGGCGGGCAGACTACACGGCGAATCGCTGCTTGATGCATTCATGGCGTCGGTAGCGCTGGCTGTCGGCGCGATACCCGAGGGCCTGCCGGCGGCCATGACCATCATGCTGGCCATCGGCGTCAACAAAATGGCGCACCGGCACGCGATTATCCGCAAGATGCCTGCGGTTGAAACACTGGGCAGTACAACCATCATCTGTTCCGACAAGACAGGAACAATTACCCAGAATCAGATGACCGTGCAGCACATTTATGCCGGTGGCAAACGTTATGCCATTTCCGGAACTGGTTACGCACCTACCGGAGAAATAACCCTGGACGCTTCAAAGATCGATTCCGGCACACAGCCCGTTTTGCTGGAATGTTTGAAAGCAGGTTTATTGTGCAATGACTCGCGACTAATCCAGACTAATGGACAGTGGCTTATCGAAGGCGATCCGACGGAAGGCGCACTGATTGTAGCTGCTGCCAAGGCGGGATTGCCGCAGGACGTCCTCGAGCAGGATTTTCCGCGTATTGACACATTACCGTTCGAATCCCAACACCAGTACATGGCGACCCTGCATGCTCTGGATTCGGAAACAACGGTGATTTATTTGAAAGGTTCCGTTGAAAGCGTTCTTGCGCGTTGCGAAGCTGTCAGTGGCGATGAATTACAGCCGCAACCGCTGAACAAAGAACGCATTCACCAGGAAGTGGAAGCAATGGCGGCGCAAGGTTTGCGGATTCTCGCCTTTGCGCGCAAGCTGCAACCGGCAGCCAGCCGGACCGTCAACCACGACGACGTAGCCGAAGGCCTTGATTTTCTGGGTTTGCAGGCAATGATGGATCCACCCAGGCAGGAAGCCATCGCCGCCATCAGCGCCTGCCAAAGGGCCGGCATTCAGGTGAAAATGATCACCGGCGATCATGCTGCTACCGCCGCTGCAATTGCCCGTCAGATCGGACTTGCCGGAACGACTGGGGCAAAACCCGAACATTTCGCGATCAGCGGGCATGCGCTGGCAACGTTGTCGGAGCAGGAATTGATAAAAACCGCGCAACAGGCAACCGTGTTTGCACGCGTTGCGCCAGAACAGAAATTGCGGCTGGTTGAAGCGCTTCAGGCCAAAGGCCATGTCGTGGCGATGACCGGCGACGGCGTCAATGACGCACCCGCGCTTAGACAGGCCAATATCGGTGTCGCGATGGGCATGAGCGGCACGGAAGTGGCAAAAGAAGCCGCGGATATGGTGCTGATGGATGACAATTTCGCCACGATAGAAGCTGCGGTTGAAGAAGGCCGCGCCGTCTATGACAACCTGGTCAAGTTCATCACCTGGACATTACCGACCAATATCGGCGAAGGTTTACTGGTATTAGTCGCCGTGTTTTTCGGCCTGACGCTGCCGATCACGCCGGTACAGATTCTCTGGATCAATATGACAACAGCGGTGCTGCTGGGCCTGATGCTGGCATTCGAACGCAAGGAACCCGGTATCATGGCGCACCCTCCCCGGCAACCGGAAACACCGATACTCACCCGCGAACTTGGTCTCCGTATCGGATTGGTGGGCCTGATGCTGCTGGCCGGCGCTTTTGTTTTTTTTGAATGGGCGCTGTTGCAGGGAAAAAGTATCGAAACAGCACGCACGCTCGCAGTCAATATGTTTGTCTTCGGCGAGCTGTTTTATCTGTTCAACTGCCGGTCGCTGCGTTACTCCATGTTCAAACTCGGCGTCTTCTCCAATCACTGGCTGTTGCTGGGCGTAACCGCAATGGCGCTGTTACAGGTTTTTTTCACCTATTCACCAACAATGAATATGCTGTTTGGCAGCGCACCCCTGGAAATGATCGAGTGGGCGTTTATCCTGTCCGGCGGCTTGATAATATACGGCGTGGTGGGCGTCGAGAAATGGCTGCGCCGCCGCGCTGAGAACAGGGGAGACGTTTAATGGAAATGCTTCCGGATATCTTCGCTGAAGTGGCGCTGCTGTTGCTGCTTGCAATCGGTGTTGGCGCACTGGGCGTGCGTTTGCGTCAACCCCTCATCGTCGCTTTTATTGCGGCAGGCATTCTGGCCGGACCTTCAGTGCTGGGCTGGATGCACGCCAATGATCAGGTCGATTTGCTGGCCAAGCTCGGTATTACTTTATTGTTATTCGTCGTTGGACTTAAGCTTGATCTGCACATTATCCGCACCATGGGACCGGTAGCACTGGCGACAGGCCTCGGTCAGGTTGCGTTTACCAGCATTTTCGGCTACCTGATCGCACTGGCGCTGGGCATGCCGCCGATTGCCGCGTTATATGTAGCGGTTGCGCTGACGTTCTCCAGCACGATTATTATCGTTAAACTGTTGTCCGATAAACGTGAAGTGGATACATTGCACGGCCGCATCGCGCTCGGTTTTTTGATCGTCCAGGATCTGGTCGTCGTGTTGGCGATGATTGGACTCAATGCCCTGGCCGGAGCAGGCACGGACGAAGGTTCAATGAGTCTCGAAGTTTTAGGTATCCTGCTTAAAGGCGTGGCTTTTCTCGCCGTCGTCGGACTGGCGATACGGTATGTTTTGCCAAAACTGCTGCATTTGCTGTCCCATTCACAGGAGCTGCTGGTGCTGTTCGGCATTTCCTGGGCAGTGGCCCTGGCCGCTCTGGGCGATACGCTGGGCTTCAGCAAGGAAGTCGGCGCTTTCGTGGCCGGCGTTTCCCTGGCCTCGACGCCGTACCGGGATGCCCTGGGCGCGCGACTGGTCAGTCTGCGCGATTTTCTGCTGCTATTCTTCTTTCTTGACCTTGGCGCACGCCTGGAGTTTGGACTGCTCGGCGATCAGTTGATTGATGCCGCGGTGTTTTCTTTATTTGTACTGATCGGCAATCCTTTAATTGTAATGGTGATCATGGGCGTGCTGGGTTACCGCAAGCGCACCGGATTTCTGGCCGGTCTCACGGTCGCGCAGATCAGCGAGTTTTCATTGATTCTGGGTGCGCTCGGCCTGAGTCTGGGTCATATTGACGCCGCAACCATGGGACTGATTACGCTGGTCGGCATTATTACCATCAGCACCTCAACCTATATGATTCTCTACTCCCATCCATTATATGAATGGCTCGCGCCATGGCTGAAAATTTTCGAGCGCCGCCAACCGTACAGGGAAAACGCGCAAAATGAAATTTCAGATGATGCTGTGCAGCAGGTGATTCTGTTCGGTCTCGGCCGTTATGGCACAGGCATCGCGCAAGCGCTGCGCGAGCGTGGTTGCCAGGTAGTAAGCGTTGATTTCAATCCGGAACTGGTTCGCACGGGTGATCCCGCCGGATATCCGGTGTTGTATGGCGATGCCGAAGATCCCGAATTTATTGCATCGCTGCCGCTTGCGCGCACCCAATGGGTCATCAGTACCGCGCGTGAACAGCATGTCAGCCGGATATTGATTCATACCCTGAGAAACCTGGGCTATGCAGGCCGGATTGCGGTTACAGCGCATCATCACGACGAAATCGCCGGACTGGAACAGGCAGGTGCCGATCTTGTACTGATACCGTTTGCAGATGCCGCGCGGGAAGCAACCGAACGTCTATTTGAAGAAGCGGATCTGGATCCGGAAAAATGAAATTAAACCCTTTAAAAATAAACAGCAACCCGGCAGATATAGCATTGCGGGCATTTCTTTTCACTTTGATCTGGCTGATTCTGAGCGGCGGCAGTCCTTCGTCCTGGGGAATAGGCGCGCCCGCGATACTGCTTGCAGTCATCGCCAGCATCGTGTTAATCCCCCCGGTGCCTCTGGCATGGTCCGAAGTACCGGCATTCATCGGCTTTTTCCTGATCCGCTCGCTTGCCGGCGGCGCTGACGTCGCCTGGCGCGCGCTGCACCCGCGAATGCCGATAGCGCCGGATCTGGTCGTGTATCCGCTGCGCATACCGCCGGGACTGCCGCAGGTGTTTATGGCCAACACAGTCAGTCTATTGCCGGGTACGTTAAGCGTTGAATTAACCACTGAACTCAATCGGGATTTTCTGACAGTGCATGTACTGGACAGAAAGAAAGCTGTTACAACCGAACTTGAAACGGTCGAGCACCGTGTGGCGCGGCTGTTTGGTGTGCATATCCCCTAGAACAACAGGAGTACCCGAAATGAAAAGTATCCGTAACATTCTTTGCGTGACCTTTCCCTGGAAAAATTGCCAGCCCGCTGTGGAACGCGCCGTGGCGCTGGCGGAGAACAATCAGGCCGGCCTGACCGTGGTCAGCATGATCGAACGTTTTGCCGCAGCAGCCGAGATGCTGGAAAGTGAAGCAACGCCGGCTGATCTGCAGGCCCTGGTTGTGCAGGGACATGAACAGCATCTGGCTGCGCTGATCGAACCTTATCAAGACAGAATCCCAATTCAGACCCAGGTGCTTACCGGCATCCCGTTTCTGGAAATTGTACGCGAGGTACTGCGCTGCGAATATGATCTGGTGATTAAACCAACCGAAGCGCAGGACTGGCTGGAACGGTTGTTCAGCAGTGACGACATGCACCTGTTACGTAAGTGCCCATGCCCGGTCTGGCTGATCAAGCCGGAAGCGCCAAAAACCTGCCGACGCATTCTCGCGGCGGTGGATGTCAGCGACGACTATCCCCGGGCGGAATTACAGACCCGTTACGCATTGAATCAGCAGGTGCTCGAAACGGCCGGCGCTCTCGCGCTGTCTGAATTTGCCGAGCTGCACATCGTGCATGCCTGGGACGCCGTCGGCGAGAATCTCATGCGTACGCGCGCGCCCTTCATGAGCGGGACGGATGACAAAATCACCCAGTATGTTGAACAGGTGCGCAAGCGGCATCAGCACAATCTGGATGCATTGATACTCGAAATGACCCATCGTCTGGGACGTGATGCAATAAACTTTCTCAAGCCGCAGGTTCACTTGATTAAAGGTTCGGCGCGCAAGGAAGTTCCCGTGTTGTCCAGACAACTTGAAGCGGATCTGATCGTGATGGGCACGGTAGCCCGCACAGGCATTCCCGGATTCATCATGGGCAACACCGCCGAGGCGATTCTCAATCAGATCGACTGCTCGGTGCTGGCGGTCAAGCCGCCCGGGTTTGTTACGCCTGTTACACTCGAGGGATAAATAGCGGTGCAGACGCTTTATTTTGCGCTGGCGTTGTTTCTCCTGCTCAATCTCTGCGCGGGAATGTGGCGCGTATTGCGCGGGCCGACCACGGCCGACCGCATGCTGGCCGCGCAATTATTCGGCACCACCGTTGTAGCTATTTTGCTGTTGCTCGCGCAGGCTTCCGGCAGCCCGGCGCTGCGCGATGTGGCGCTGGTTTTCGCACTGCTGGCGGCGGTTACGGCAGTCGCATTCGTGCAGCGCGTCTGGCCGGAAGACAAGGAGCCTGAACATGACCGCGATTGATTATGTGACCGCATGTCTGTTTATTCTCGGCGGTATTTTCTTTTTCGCCGGAACCGCAGGATTGCTGCGCTTTCCGGATGTCTACACGCGGCTTCATGCGCTGACCAAAGCCGATAACGTAGGATTGGGGCTGATTGTAGCGGGATTGGCGTTGCAGGCCGAGTCCTGGCTCGCCGCTGGAAAACTGCTGCTGATCTGGCTGCTTGTGCTGTTTGCCGGCGCCTGCGTCGCACATTTGGTCGCCAGACGGGCATTGCGTAAAGGGATCCGCATTTGGACGGAGTAACTTTGCTGGAATGGATTTTAGATACCGTGCTGGGGCTAAGTTTGCTATGGCTGGCCTGGCGCGCCTTGAACAGCCCCGATCTGTTTAAAGCCATTGTATTGTTTGTTTCTTTCGGGCTGCTGATGGCGCTGGTCTGGGTGCGGCTGAGTGCGCCGGATGTCGCGCTGGCCGAAGCCGCTATCGGCGCGGGCTTAACCGGCGCGCTGCTGCTCGCCGCGCTGGCGAAACTGGAAACCATCACAGATCATGATGTTTCCGGCGCTTCTGCACACCCGGCACCCCCCGCGCAACCGCTTGCCGGATCGCGTTTTTCGCACGGCGTGCTGATTTTGCTACTGTCAGCATCGGCGATGGGACTGGGCTATGCAGTCTGGTCTTTACCATCACACTCCAGCGGCCTAAGCCTGGATGTCGCCGCAAATCTTGACAACAGCGGCGTCGGCAATCCGGTTACCGCTGTACTGCTCAATTTCCGCGGCTACGATACCATGCTGGAGATGATTGTATTATTACTGGCGGTGCTGGGCGTCTGGTCGCTCGGCGGGTTGTCACCAACGCCTGAAAAATCCGTAGCGGCAGTACTGGAAACTTTATCGCGTTTTTTGACGCCGGTTTTTATTCTGGCGGCGGCTTATCTGCTGTGGGTGGGCGCGGATGCGCCCGGCGGTGCTTTTCAGGCCGGATCGGTGCTTGGCGCTGCCGGTGTCCTGCTGCTGTTGAGTGGCTGGCGCCCCGGCGTCCGCTTCATGCAGTGGCCGCTGCGGCTTGCACTGACCGCCGGTGCGGGTGCTTTTATTCTTCTCGGCCTGCTGACCCTGCTGTTCGAAAAACAATTGCTGGCCTACCCCGTTGCGCAGGCCGGCAGGATGATTCTATTTCTCGAAAGTCTGGCCACCGTATCAATCGCCGTGACATTAGCCGTCCTGTTTCTGGGCGCGTCTTCCGATCATCAGGCGAAAGTGAAAAAGGGAGATAAAGAATGACGAACGTATTCCTTTACGCGCTTGCGGGCATCGGTCTTTTTGTACTGGGGCTGCATGCGCTGGTCGTACATGCGCATTTGCTGCGAAAAATTCTGGCAGTCAACATCATGGGCAGCGGTGTTTTCCTGGTGCTCGTGGCGCTGGCCGGTCGCTCGGAAACGGCATCCGATCCGGTGCCGCACGCCATGGTAATCACCGGAATCGTGGTCACCGTTTCGGCGACTGCTCTGGCGCTCGCGCTGATGTTGAAATTAACCGGACAATCCGGCCAGACCGTGTTGCCTGACAAGCACGGCGATTAGCGCGGATGGAAGCTGTGCCTGTTGACCTTATGGCTATCGACTGGGGCGTTATCGTCATCCTGCTGCCGCTGGCGGGCGGCATTATCTGTGTGCTCTGGCCGGCGATATCAAAACCGACGGGATTGAGTACCGTAGCTGGCGTTGCGCTGGCGGTTGCCGGACTGGGCTGGCGAATCATGGAAAACGGCGTGTATCGTCATGCCGTCGGCGGATGGGGTGCGCCGCTCGGCATCGATCTGTTTGCCGATGGCCTGAGTCTGCTCATGTTGATGATGACCGCGCTGGTCGGACTGGGCGTCAGTTTTTATGCAAAGAGTTACTTCAGCCCATGCGACGCCGTCTGGTTCTGGCCGATCTGGCTGTTTCTGCTGGCCGCATTGAACGCCTTGTTTCTTTCCGCAGATATTTTTAATCTCTATGTAACGCTGGAAATCACCGGACTCGCCGCCGTCGCATTGACAGCGCTGACCGGGCGGATTGACGCGTTGGGCAGCGCCATGCGCTATCTGCTGGCGACACTCCTGGGATCTTTGGCTTATCTGCTCGGCGTCGCGCTGCTCTATCACGATGCCGGCAGCGTGGATATCGCCACACTGGCGCAACGGATAGAACCCAATGCAACCGTCTGGGCGGCGCTGGGATTGATGAGCGCCGGTCTGGCGCTGAAAACCGCGCTTTTCCCATTGAGCTTCTGGCTGCCACCAGCGCATGCCAGCGCACCTGCTCCGGTCAGCGCACTGCTGTCCGCGCTGGTGGTAAAAGCTTCGTTTTATATCTTGCTGCGACTGTGGCTGGAGATATTCGGCACCTTTGCGCAAGGCGTTTCAATGTTGCTCGGTCTGCTCGGCGCAGCGGCAATTCTCTGGGGCTCCCTTCAGGCTTTGCGCCAGACCCGGATAAAACTGCTGGTCGCCTATTCCACTGTGGCACAGATCGGCTACCTGTTCCTGATTTATCCGCTGGCTTCGGCAAGCAATGGCATGACAGCGGGCATGGCGGCCTATCTTGCTTTCTCGCATGCACTGGCAAAATCAGCCATGTTTCTTGCCGCCGGCAATCTGATGCAGTTTGGCGGACATGATCGTATTGCCGATCTGGACCGCGCCGTGCAGCGGCTGCCGCTGACTGTCGCTGCGTTTGCACTGGCAGGCGTCAGTATCATGGGACTGCCGCCCAGCAGTGGATTCGTCGGCAAGTGGCTGCTGCTCGATGCGGCGATGTCGCTGGGGCGGTGGGATCTTGCCGTGGTGATGATTATCGGCGGATTGCTGGCCGCCGGTTACATTTTTAAAGTACTGGGGTACGCATTTACTCAGGCCGAAGCACCGCATGAGGCAAGAGCCGTGCCTGCGGGTATGGAATGGGCGGCTCTGCTGCTGGCCATTGGCGCCATACTGCTTGGGTTCGTGGCATCCCAAATTTTTGCGCTGATCCATCCGGATCTGATGGTCAACGGAGCCGGGATGACATGGACGGCATGAGCGGAAACGCCTGGCTGCCGCTACTGGTCGTGAGTAGCGCGCTGCTGCCGGGTCTGATTATTTTCGGTCTGCCTGAAGATAAAGTGCGCCTGCGCACAGTGCTCAATCTGTCCGGCGCGTTTGCCAAAATATTCTTCACCGGATGGATGTTGTGGGGTGTTTATCACGGCTATCAGTATGAAATGCGTGTGGCTTTTCTGCCGGGACTTGATCTGGTGCTGCGCGCGGATTCGCTGTCGCTGCTATTCATCGCGCTATCCAGCGTGCTTTGGCTGCTGACCACTATTTATGCGATTGGCTATCTGGAAGGCTCGCCGCACCGTAGCCGCTTCTTCGGTTTTTTCAGTTTATGCGTAACCAGTACAAGCGGTGTGGCAATGTCCGGTAATCTGATCACTTTCCTGATGTTCTACGAATTACTGACGCTGGTGACTTATCCGCTGGTTGTCCATCGCGGTACGGAAGCCGCGCGCCGGGCGGGTCAACTCTATCTCGCTTATACCATCTTCGGCGGCGCGCTCCTTCTGCTCGGTACGGTATGGCTTTATTCCATCACCGGAACATTGGAATTCAGTCCGCAAGGCATTCTGTATCGCCTGGATGAAACCTATTATCCGGCGTTGGTCGCGATTTTTGCGTTACTGATCGCCGGTCTGGGCGTCAAGGCGGCGCTCGTGCCGCTGCATGGCTGGCTGCCCGAAGCGATGGTGGCACCAGCACCGGTCAGCGCTCTGCTGCACGCGGTGGCTGTCGTCAAGGCAGGTGCGTTTGGCATTGTGCGCGTGGTTTACGATATCTACGGCATTGACTTCGCCACCACATTGGGCGTTACCGGTCCGCTGGCGGCGCTGGCGGCTGCAACCATTCTTTATGGCTCCCTGCGCGCGCTAGCGCAGGATAATCTGAAACGACGGCTGGCGTATTCCACGGTAAGCCAGGTATCCTACATTATCCTGGGTGTAGCGATCGTCAGCCCGCTGGCCACCATCGGCGGCGTCGTACACCTCGTACACCAGGGATTGATGAAAATCACACTGTTCTTCTGCGCTGGCAATCTTGCGGAAACGCTGGGCATTCACAAGGTGCACGAGATGAATGGCGTCGGACGGCGCATGCCATGGACCATGGCGGCATTCACGCTCGGCGCTTTTGGCATGATTGGCGTCCCGCCGGTCGCGGGCTTTATCAGCAAGTGGTATCTGGGACTTGGTGCACTGGAAGCCGGAGAACACTGGGTGATTCCCGTACTGGTCGGCAGCAGTCTGCTCAATGCGGCGTATTTTCTGCCCGTACTGCATCGCGTCTGGTTTCGCGAACCGCCGGACAACTGGCCCGTCATGCATGATACGGCGCGTGATTTCGGCGATAAGGAAACCGCCTGGGCCCTGTTGCTGCCGCCGGTGATTACCGCGCTGCTTGCACTGTTTGCCGGGTTGCTGGCATCCGCATGGTTCAGTCCGCTGGAATGGGTGCAACTCATCGCACAACGGGCGTTTTATCATCCATGAACAGCACAATGACTTTGAACCTAGAAACCTCAGTTGACCGCTATCCGCGATGACTAGCGGCATGAATAAATGGAATAACCTGAACAATATCAGCTTACCCAAATGGTGAATC
>CAZXBP010000039.1:0-17945 GCA_964639015.1 uncultured Nitrosomonas sp. | reverse complement strand
CTTCTTCGGAAATCACGCCCGGCGTATAACTGAAACTGCGTGCATATTCCTGCCCCGGCTCCATCACCGCGTGATTGATTTTGCCGCTGTAATGCAACGTTACGGATTCAGCCGAAGGTGCAACAGTTAATGTGTAATGCTTTAAAGGCACAGGGGAAGAGCGCGTCATCGCCCCCGATGGTGATGACGCAACGTGTCCGTCTTTTACGCTGTCAATTGTCAAGTGCGCATGCAGGCTGAACTTCAGTTGCTTCAGCTGCGGCAAGCGGATTTGGTTTTTAACTCGGATTTCATTGCGCTCGGGAAGCAACACAATGTCCATATCATGAAAAACCACATCGCCGCCGGCTGACGCCATAACCGGCTGCGGCGGAATAAACCATACGATCAGCGCAATCAGCGCATGCACTATGATCAAATCAGGAAAATATTTTTTATGCATATCACGGTTGAAGTGGGGGGTGACCGGCGTGCTTGATAAGATTAAAGGGTTTTTGCGGTATTTCGCAGACAATCGGGAAGTTTCCACAAAGTAGATGCGCAGCTATTCATGCTGCTTTTCTTTCAATGTACCCTGCCTGTCCAGGCAGTCAAAATAGACCGCCACATCAGGTGCCGTCTGACTGCGTTGAGACTGCCAAAGCATTTCGGCCAGGCACTCCATGATGCGATGCGCGGCCTCATGTTCATCACCGGTCTGTTGCCGCAACCGGATAAAACGGTCACAGATGCCAACAGGCTGATTAATCGAAAGCTGCTCTTTGATGGCAACGTGCATGCTCATATGCAAAAAAGGATTCGTATCTCCCATTTCCGGCAGATAGTCCCTATCGCGATAGGATTCGGCGTTTTCCAGAATTTCGTGGTACTCCGGATGCTGCAGAATGACTTCCAGTGCAATCTGCTCAACGCCTGTCAGCACTTCCTGTTGCCGGTATTTCGCCCAGCTGTCAAAAAACAGATGGCGCACCTGATCTCTCGTCGGTTTGAACATAGCTCAATGTTATTAAATTCTAAATCGTTTTTTCCTTGAATTCGCACAAATGCTGAATAATACATTTACCGCATTCAGGTTTTCTGGCTTTACACACATAGCGCCCATGCAGAATCAGCCAGTGATGCGCATCATGCCTGAATTCCTTGGGAACCGCCTTGAGCAGCTTCAACTCAACTTCCAGCACGTTTTTACCCTGTGCCAGCCCGGTTCGGTTGGCCACGCGAAAAATATGCGTATCAACAGCAATTGTCGGCTCACCAAAAGCCGTATTTAATATGACATTTGCTGTCTTGCGCCCTACGCCGGGCAATTCCTCCAGCGCTTCCCGTGTACGCGGCACATCGCCCGCATACTTTTCGATCAGCAGTTGACAGGTAACCAGAATATTCCTGGCTTTTGATTTATACAAACCGATACTTTTGACATATTCGAGCAAACCCGCCTCACCCATAGCAACGATTCCCTGCGGTGTGTTTGCCCGTGGAAACAGTTTCCGGGTCGCCTGATTGACACTCTTATCCGTTGCCTGCGCCGACAAAATCACCGCGATCAGCAACTCAAAAGGCGATTGGTATTCAAGCTCGGTTGTCGGGTGCGGATTGGACGCCTGCAGACAGGTAAACATTTCACGGCGTTTCGCTGAATTCATACCGCAAACCCTGCTCTTATTGATCGATCTGTGCGCGCATCGCCGCAGCCCGTTTGAGCGCCGCCTGCACAATATCGTGTTTTCGGCTGTCTCGGAGAAGTGGTTCGGATAGATTATCGCGCGGATTCATTCCGTCGGCTGAATGCGAAACGACTGTTTCTTTGTGCTTTGTTTTTTCAAGCGACTGACGTTGCAGTCTGAATTGATAGCGTAAACGGGCACTGTCCGCCTTTGTCTTTAACGCATCCGCAATTTGCGCAGCAGTGCCCTGCAACTCCACCGCCGGAACCATTGCAATACAATCCATCGGACAAGGCGCCACGCACAATTCACATCCCGTACATTCATCAATCAAAACAGTATGCATTTGCTTGGCCGCGCCTACAATGGCATCCACCGGACAGGCGCGCAGACAAAAGGTACAACCGATGCACAGATTCTCGTCAATGATTGCTACGGCGCGCGGCTTGGGTAATCCATGCCGCGTATTCAGCGGTTTAGGCTCAACACCCAGCAACGCTGCAATTTTACGAACGCCCTCGGCATCACCCGGCGGACATTGATTGATATCTGCGCGGCCTTCCACAATAGCCGCCGCATAAGGTTCGCAACCTGAGTAACCACACTGGCCGCACTGTATCTGCGGCAATAGGACATCAATTGCTTTTATATATTTTTCGCTAAATCTCAAATAAAAACCTGCCTATTTCATTCCTGCCGCATCGCGGAAAAACATGTCACAACGATTTTTGTTGCTTACCAGCCGATTACTGCTTTAATCCGTATTTGCTATTTTTGCTCACAGACTGCTTTCCATTCTGCCTCATCCAGACTTTCGGGCAACACTGCCTGCCATTGCTGCGGTTGATTATAAGACCGTAAAAGTTCGCCTTTTCCCATATTCAGGCTGAATAATTTAAATGCCAGATCCCTCACCAACCTCTCTTTACAATCATAATCACGACGGATTGTTTTAGACAAAAAATTTGTCCCCGATGCCTTCCGTTCAGTTTTATAGTCGATCAAAATCCACATTTTACCAGCAGCCTGACGTGCAGAAACCGGAGCCACATAAACCGTATAGCCACCGTCTTCATCGCTTTCCCCCACTGCAATCCACTCAGCCATTACATCCGGAATCATGAAAAGCAGCAGTATTAAAGCAGATATAATTTTTTTCATCGTTAACGTTTCAACCCTGATTATCAAAAAAACAAGTTTCAAAAAAAACAACAACAGTCTAAAAAGGATATTCAATACTCGATCAGATACGACTTAGAGGTTTTGCGATTCAATGCCTGATAGAATAAGCCGCATCACTTTAGTTTACTTTACAGCACATTGTTGTATGACTATCTGGTCGATTCTTACATTATCGTTACACAAATGCAATGAAAGGCAGAACGTAGCATACTTTTCAGCCGGCATCCGGAATTCTTTTGCAACACCCGCAATTGCTTCTCCTGGGCGATGTAAATCAGTATTTGCATTTTGCATAGCCCTTCTCTTCGAGTCAATTAGACGTTAGACTGACATATATTAATCATAACAATAACAAGTGATTAATTTTTACGGATCACTTTTATTTGCCATAAAGAGCGTTTAAATGAATTGTAATCATCACATCACGTTAATTCTTGTTCTGCTGGTTTCAGCAACTGTTCTGTCCGGTTGCATGACAAGCAAAAAAGAACGAAACATGATGCCTCCTTCCGAATCACAAAACGCTACGCCAACGAATCTTCCTTTTTTCAAAACAAACCGCAGAACCAGTTACGAAGATCCCGGTAAATTCATCATGGTTGAAGGAAATCAATGCGCGGTGCGCGACGGAGGGCCGGAACCGGCAACCATGCTGATCACTATTGACATGCCGTCTTATGTCAGTCAAGCGACAGCGATCCTGAGTGGCTGGGACTTGCGCTATTTAAACAGGGATCAAGAGATTCGCGCATTACGCGCAGATATCAAGCACAGTAAACTGGTAAGCGGCTCAGGTTCCACTACGCTTGTTTTTGAGGTAACCGGTGAAATCAGCGACCAAAACTGGGATGATGCTTATGAATTTTGCGCGCATTACACCGGCTTCGGTTTTAACACCACATGGATTGATGCGCGCATTGAGGGTGATTATAACGGCATTGACGCCCAGGTTTTGCAGACCGCTGCGAAAGGCCCTGCCGCCACACTGGAAAGCATATGGAATGAAGGTTTGTTAAAAAACAGTGATTCAATCGTTGTCATGCCACGTGGATTTGACTTCCAGTTCGACAATGCATTTGAATGCGAATGGCGCTTTCCGCCATGCCGCTGGAAAGATCCATCCGATTATCATCTGCGTCAGATTGCTTACAGCCTTTACCAGATTGGCGCATCACCCAATCCCGATGGCAAGCCGCACTGGGTGACGCAAACCCTCTTTAAAGACAACAGTATCCGCCCACACTGGGTTAAAACACGTGCGGCACTGATTGGCGGGAACAGCGTCAAGCTCAGCGCCGATTTTCTGGCATTGAATCCACGTTCCGGCAAAAGTAACATCTGTCGCAGCGGCATGGAAGGCATCGTGCGCACAGAAACATTTCGTATCAACAACTTGCCGTATGATTATGCCATACCCATGCTGACCGGATGGGACTTGAATTATGAATGCGATGATCAGCGTGTGCAGCGCGCCGGCATCTGGATACATGACATCCATTTTGATGCGAGATCCAATGCGCTGGAATACAAAGTCTCATCCATTCTCCGTGATCGAAACGGCGCCCCAGGCTTTAACGCTGTGCATCGCATCAGTGTTCTGGGACTAAACCGAATCGTTATTGCTCCGGTTACAGAGCGTACAGCACCTGACATACAGATCCGACTTAGAAATTATGATTAAACCCGACCGGAACCGAGCACATACGCATGGCAGAAAAGTCGCCCAGCAATCAGAAGCCACCCGTTATCAATCAAATTGTAATTATTGCCCTTATTCCCAGTTTTACCAACAAAATGCGACAGATCAACCACTGCCCGAATAATACGATTAACATGTTTTCTGAAAAACAGCTGAAACAAATCAAATCGAGATGAAGAACATTCCGCAGGAATAGTGTTGTAATTTTGCTGAAAAATAAAGAAAAAGTTTGCGCGTTCATTATCCGTTCAGTATGCTTGACCTCGCGTCAAGTATGGTTTTTTCCTTGCGCCTCAAGCTACCACGGACTGGCGTCATGTTGCGCTCTGGAATTTTAATGAATCACAATTACCGAATATGGAGGGTTGCGCTTTGATTGCTCATAATAAACTAAAAACAACCGGGACAATGTTTGCTCTTTGCAGCGTGTTCATTGTCAATTCAACAACATATGCTTCATCCAATACCACCGTTGCGGCTTCAGCACTCAAACTTTCCGCGACCGCATCCGACACAACGACCGCGCCTTTCGGGCACGAAACCTATGCAGAGCCTGCAGATACTGACAAAGGTTTAATAGAAAGCCTGACCGGATTCAAATACAATGAAACGCCTTTTATGCAATCACTGGGCGTTAAATTCGGCGGCTGGGTTGATATCGGATTTACCGGAAACCCCGATAACCCAAGCGGCTCGAATGGTCCGGTCACATTCAACAGGGGCCCGAATGAATTCAGATTGCATCAGGTCTACGGTTTCATCGAACGTGAAGTCAACAAGAATACCGATACATGGAGCTTTGGTTTCCGTGCGGATTTATTATACGGCTCTGACGCGCGATATACATTTGCATCAAATTTCGATGCTGATGAAAACTTCGTTGGCCGGGTTCTGGACCCCAACAATCAGCATCAACTGGCATTCCCGCAGGCTTATGCCAATATTTACGTTCCGGTTGGCAACGGCCTGACATTCCAGGTCGGGCATTTTTATACGTTGATCGGGTATGAAGTTGTACCTTCTGTCGGTAACTTCTTTTTCTCGCACGCCTACACCATGCAATATGGCGAACCGTTCACGCATACCGGCGCACTGGCGATATATCCTGTGAACAATAACATCACAGTCAAAGGTGGTGTTGTTAGCGGATGGGATGCGCATTTCAATCAACCGGCAAATTTTCTTGGCAGCATCAGCTATACCACGGATAATGAACGCACGACTTTAACCGGCTCGTTGATCACCGGCAGCACGGAAACAGCGTTTGCAGCAGGCACAGGCACCGCAAAAGTCGATCATAACCGTACCTTATACAGCCTGGTACTGGAACACAGCTTCACAGACAGATTGCATTACGTATTACAGCATGATCATGGAAATCAGGAAAAAACCGCATTTGGCCGTGCCGCACAGTGGTATGGGGTAAATCAGTATGTTTTCTACGATATACTCCACAATCTAGCAGCCGGTTTACGCATGGAATGGTTTCGCGATGACGACGGCGTACGTGTTAACGGGTTCACCGATAATTATATCGCCGTAACAGGTGGACTGAACTATTCGCCGATCGCAGGATTTACCATTCGCCCGGAAGTCCGCTATGATCGTTCGACTTCGGACAGAAAAATTGACAAGGCATTCAATAACGGAAAGGACAATGACCAAATTCTGTTGTCTGTAAGCGGTATTTTCCGCTTTTAATCGCCATATCTTGCTGCAAAAAAAAGAAGAGAGAGAAAAACTCCCCTCTCTTCCATCTTGCTGTCTAACCAGCCATTAACAGACTATTCTCGAATAAACTGTTAATGGCTGTTTCACTTACGATTGAAGAGCTGTTTTCAATGTGTTCAGTTAGTTAGCATCCAAGAAAAGCAATAAGCGGGACTCAGTTATACTATTTCCTTATTTCCCGTCACGATTAACACCTTAAAATCAAGAAAACCCGTTCGCCTTATTTCTTCGTTACAAACTCAACAGATCAAAAACGGGCATGATTCTGCTGGTTGACAATAGAAGCTCTCAATTGATCTATAATGTCGGGATATTTACCAAATTTATTGCGAAAAAAAATGCCTTCCGAGGAAACAGAAAGCTGATCTCAATAAAACCGGAATCAATAAATCTTTCTAATCTCAGATACAATTCATGTTATCAAAACGATTCAGAATCTTCTTTTTTCAAACCTAGGCGAATGATACAGGTATAAATAATTTCCGATAAGTACTGTATACTGAATTACATTGATTCCATCAGGTTGACAATGCTCCAAAAATGCAGGATCTGAATTTATTCGGTATCTATGCGCGTGTAGTCGAAGCCGGAAGCTTTGCGGAGGCTGCAAGACGCATGGGTATTTCACGCGCCGCAGTCAGCAAGGCGATTTCCAAACTGGAAAAGAATCTTGGCGCGCAATTACTAAACCGCAGCACACGACACCTCAGCCTGACCGAGGCGGGCGCTGTACTGGCAGAACACTCGGCGCACATTCTTGACGAAGCAGAACAGGCGGAACGCTTTGTAAACAGCCTGCAAGCCGAGCCGCGCGGCATGCTGAAAGTCAGCGCATCCGTCGCCTTTGGCACACTGCATGTAGCGCCTGCACTGGCTGATTTTCTGGCGCGCTACCCGGAAATCCGGATTGACTTAACCATCACTGACCGCCCGGTTGATTTGGTTGAAGAAGGCCAGGATGTAATCATTCGGGTTACCAATGAGCCGGATCTGAACCTTGTCGCCCGCAGACTGGCACCCGCACGGCGCCGATTATGCGCAACCCCCCGGTATTTTGAGAAACACGGCATACCGCGAACACCGGAAGACCTGATTAAACACAATTGTCTGGATTACACACTTTCAGGAGAACAGGGACACTGGAACTTTACCGGCCCCGAGGGCACCATTACCGTGCCCGTCTCGGGCAATCTGCGCATCAATGATGATGACGCACTGTCCCAGGCTGTATTGGGCGGCCTGGGTATCGCGTTACTGCCGACATTCACTGTTGGTAAAGAATTGCAAAGCGGAAAGCTGCTGGCAGTGCTTTCCGAATACATCGCGGTGGAGCGTTATGTTTACGCCTGTCATTTGCCCAGCCGCCATGTACCTGCCAAAGTGCGCTCGTTTATTGATTTTCTTGCCACACGCATTGGCAAAATACCCTACTGGGATCAGGACTCATAAAAATCATTCTGAGTATCATTCCGACCACAAAACCGGAGTTGCTCAAGCAGGGTTGTCAGATCCCCGGGCAATTCAGAGCACCATTCCATCATTCGCGCACTTCCTGGATGACATAACGCCAGCTTCCAAGCATGAAGCGCCTGCCGGGGAAATGCATTTAAGAGTATTCCGATTTCCGGCGCCATCTTCCCCGGCCTGCCGCCATAGACAGAATCACCGATCAGTGCATGGCCCATTGAATGCATATGAACACGGATCTGATGCGTTCGCCCCGTTTCCAGACTGCATTGCAACAATGAACAACCCGCCAAATACTCAAGAATGCGATAATGTGTTCGCGCCGGCTTCCCGCGCGGGTTAACAGCCATCTTTGTGCGATGCGCCGGATGTCGACCGACAGGCGCATCAATACTGCCGCTACCGGCAACTTTACCCAGCACCAGCGCCAGATAGTCGCGCTTAACCGTGCGCTGCTGCAACTGACGCACCAGACTGGTTTGCGCTTCAATTGTCTTTGCAACGACCAGCAGTCCGCTGGTGTCCTTATCCAGCCGATGAACTATGCCGGCACGCGGAACATGCTCAAGCTGCGGCGAATGATGCAGCAGCGCATTCAACAGCGTGCCGCGCCAGTTGCCATTTCCCGGGTGCACCACCAGACCGGCCGGCTTGTTAATCACCATTAACGCTTCATCCTCGAAAATAATATCCAGAGAAATAGCCTCGGCCATATACCGTTGTTCAGCAACCGGAGCGTCTGGAAAAATTGAAATACACTCCCCGCCCCAGACTTTCTGTTTAGTCGTACAATCCTGATTATCCAGTTTTACGCGCCCATTGAGTATCCAGGACTGAATGCGACTGCGCGACCAGTCCGGTAATAATTTTGCCAGCGCCTGATCAAGCCGCTGTCCGGCGTTTTCACCAGGAATCACGACTTGCACAGCCGATATACCTGACGTAAACCATGCGGCTGATGACGGCTTTACGTTATAATCTTTTTTTGGTTCCATGTTTTTCTGGCTTTATGATGATGTTCAAAAACATTGCGTTGATTTTAATTCTGACGTCTACACTATCAGCATGCGGCTTACTGCCCGATCAGAAAGAAGATACACATAACTGGTCGGCGAGCAAGTTTTATGAAGAAGCAAAAGAAAAATTAGGCAGCGGAAATTATGAAGCTGCGATTAAATTGTTCGAAGGACTGGAAGCCCGATACCCTTATGGCCGTTATGCGCAACAGGCTCAACTTGAAACGGCTTACGCGCATTACAAAAATCAGGAACAGGCTTCGGCTATTGCCGCAGCCGATCGTTTTATCAAACTGCACCCAAATCACCCCAACGTCGATTATGCCTATTATATCAAGGGACTGGTTAATTATCATGACAACTGGGGGATCATGAATTTCCTGATGCGCGGTTTTTTAAAACAGGACATGAGCGAGCGCGATTCAAAGGCATCACGCGAATCATTTGAAAATTTCAAGGAATTGGTGACACGTTTTCCTAACAGTAAGTACGCGCCCGATTCCAGACAGCGCATGGCGCATTTGCTGAATGTCATTGCCATGAATGAAGTGCATGTAGCGCGTTATTACATGAAACGACACGCTTATGTCGCCGCGGCCAATCGCGCGCAGTATGCCGTTAAGGAATATCCGCTCACGCCCGCTGCCGAGGAGGCGCTCTATATTATGGCCCAGGCCTACAATGCGCTTGGCATGCCGGATTTAAGCAATGACGCCGAACGTGTTTTGAAAAGAAATTTTCCCGACAGCGACTTCCTGAGCGATATACACGATTCTGAAAATCCATCCTGGTGGAAATTCTGGTAACGCAAGTCTATTGGTTATCTTTCAAATGCACTGTCAGAACATCACACTCAGCATTAAAAATAACGCCTTTTGCAGTTGACCCCATCAGTGCCGCCAACCCATGCCGGCCGTGCGAACCGACAACGATCAGATCGGTTCCCTCTTTTATCGCAAGCCGGGTAATTTCCTCCTGCGGTTTGCCCCAGACCAGCCAACGGTTGGCCGGGGCGATATCAACACTATCGCATACCTGATTGAATCTGTTTTTTTCTTCTTCCAGAAGCGGATCACCGGATTGTGCACTCAAAGTGATAATGGTTCCGTAAGGCGTGTCCGGCATGGGAATATTATCCAGAACATGAATCACACTGAGTTCCGCATTGAACTTCCCGGCCAGATGCCCGGCCTGTTTAATGACGATGCCGTCATAATCCGAAAAATCAATTGCAACAAGAATTTTCTTATAATCATTCATATACAGTTCACTTTAAACATAACCAACCAGATTGACAAATTGACAACTCTACCATATCCCGAGTTTCTCTGGATAACGCGCTCCGCTGCGCTGCGCAAAACCAGGTCAACACGCACTTAACTGAGATTCAGAAAACCAGAAAATGAGTCATCATACAATCACTTACTTTGCAAAACTTTAATCTGTTCTTAACATTAATTTTACATTGCTTTGGCTATAATATTTTACGCTGGCATTTTACTGATCACGGGAAAAATTGCCGCACAAATGATTTCCAATGCATTATTCAGAAAAGTATTCAATCGAGTGGATACGCTTTCTGGTCATTAATTTATTTATACTGAAAAGCGACCATATGAGGACCGACACATCCCGCCAATCCGCTCACTGCCTCCAGCAACTGCCGGATTCACAGCTATTATCAGGATCGCATTCATGAATATATTGATCGTAGAAGATAATCAGGATATTGCGGCCAGTATTTATGACTATCTTGAAACCCTGGGCTATACGATTGATGCTGCACGCGACGGTTTAACAGGACTGCATCTGGCGCTTACCAAAGACTATGACGTCATCATTCTCGATCTGGGATTGCCGGGCATTGACGGTACAGATCTCTGCCGCAGGCTCCGGCAGGAGGCGAAGCGGGCAATTCCGGTGATCATGCTGACCGCCAGGGATTCTCTCGAAAACAAACTGGAAGGTTTTAAATCCGGCGCTGATGACTATCTCATTAAACCATTCGCATTAAAAGAGCTGGCGGCGCGGGTAAAAGTGCTGTCCGAGCGCATCAGACGCATACCCCCGTCGCAATTGCAAATTGGCGATCTGACGCTCAACATGGAAACACACGATGTGTATCGTGCGGGAAAACATATTAATCTCAATCCGACACTATTCCGCTTGTTGACCTTTTTGATGCAGAATCCGCACCGCGTGATCAAGCGGGAAGAACTGGAATACGCTGTCTGGCAGGACAACCCGCCCGACAGCGACGCGTTGCGCACACATCTGTCCAATCTGCGTCAGGCCGTCGACAAACCTTTTGATCAGTCTTTGATACGCACTATACGCGGCTTCGGTTACAAATTAACAGACAACAATGCAGAGGACTAAGCGTCTGCGAAGACGTATCACACTTGCGTTCCTGCTGTTTGGCGTTTTTCTGACGCTCACACTCGGCATCAGTCTTGTTGCGGCGTTGAAGTCCATTGAAACGGAAATACTCGATGACATTCTCAAAACAGAACTGACAGCACTGCAGACGCAAGCCGGAAGTACTGCGTATTTTCCTGCCACTTCGCGCTCGCGCTCAACAATCATCATTTACACTGCTCCGCTTGCTGAGCAGAGTCATTTTCCGGAGCATGTGCGCAATCTCCCGGAGGGAGTCCACGATATCGTGTTTGACGACCGGGATTATCGCGTTCTGGTTCAGCATGTCAACGATACAAGGTATGTCGTGCAGTTCGATGACACCAGTATTCACAAACGCGAAAATGATTTCATCCGCCTTGTCTGGTTATGCGCAATTCTGACCTTATTCGTCGCGCTGATTATCGGCTGGGCGGTAGCCGATCACGTCATCAGCCCGATAAAACGTCTCGCTTACCAGGTCATGGCTTTCAAAAATCAGCCAGGCGAGGCGCTTGATTTATCCGAGTTCGGCGATGATGAAATAGGTGTGCTCGCGCGCAAACTGAAACACTATCACGAACAACTGCAATACCTGCTGATTCGCGAAAAGGAATTCGCCAGCAATGTGAGCCATGAATTGCGCACGCCCGTAACCAGCATCAGCATGGCCGCCGAAGTACTGGCAGCGAAAGCCGACCCGGCCACGCCGGAATACGCCCGGATTCAGCGCATCCAGCGTGCTGCGGATGAAATGTCCGAGTTGATCGAAACTTTTCTGATACTGGCCCAGATTAACGATGCATCAACGCATAACAATGCAGCCTGCGCCATGGAACCAATCGTACGCAAAGTAATTGAACAGCAACGTGTATGGCTGGGCGACAAGCCGGTCAATGTAAGCGTTTCGGTAAACGGCCAGCTGGAAGTTGCCGCGCATGCAGGAATTCTCAGCGTGCTGGTCGCCAATCTGGTACGCAATGCATTCCGTCACACGGACAGAGGCGCCATCACAATATCGCTGTCACCTGACCGGCTGTCAGTCAGCGACACCGGCACTGGTATCGATCAGACCATACAGACGCAATTATTTAAAGGCTATATCACACACAAATCGGGCGACAGCAGCAGAGTTGGTTTAGGTTTGACCATTGTTCAGCGGATCTGCGAGCGTTATGGCTGGAAGGTATTTTTTGAAAGTGATAAAAGTCAGGGATCCCGGTTTACCGTACTGTTTAATCCCAACCCATGATCCTAAAAACCTCAGCTGACCACATTATCCGCAATGACTAACGGCATGAAAATAAACAGAACAACCTGAGCAATACCCGTTTACCCGGATGGTGATTCACACTATGGTATTTATAGCACGCCGCTTTTTAATTCCATTCAACTGAAGTTTTTAGGATGATCATTCCGGGCACCGTAACTGAAATTCCATTGCGAAGCCCTTTATCCTCTTTAGCGCGCTGTATCTGACAGCCTTTCTCAGGTTGTTTGCGGACGCACCAGCAGTATCGATGCATTGACATGGGTGACAAGCTGTTCGGCAACCGAACCGATAAAAAAGCGCTCCAGTCCCCGGCGATTGGCGGTTCCCACCACCAGTAAATCAGCCTCCCAATCGTCTGCCGCCGCGGCAATGGCTTCAACAATGCCATTTAATCCATATTCGATATTCGCACCGACAAGGCGGGTTTCTATATTGAGCGCGTTGACGGATGACTCAGCCTGCGCGAGTATTTCATTACCCGCGTTTGTATCAGCTGCGGTGTCGCCCTGTAAAGCGTGAACAATACATATCGCCGCGTTATAGATATTGGCGATATTTTCCGCCTCCGCTAACGCCTGGTTAGCCGTCTCGCCGCCATCAACAGCGACCATTATCTTTTTATACATCACGTTATCCTTGACAAAACATTTATTGATTCCGGCAGAGCGGATATTCTTCCGCCCGCCCGATCTTCTGCTGCGCTCTGCAATCCAGTGCCAGCGATAGAAATGATTTTACTGCAAGTTGGAACTGTCTTTCTTGAGATTCTCAAAGTATCGCTTGATAACCGCTCTTCCAGGCGTTTTTTCATGATTGGTGTACACCATGTAATGAATAAAGCCATGTATGGTCATCGCAATCAACAAGCCTTCAAAAATGCCGACCATAAAGACCAGGCCGCCGCACACAAAAGCCAGCATCAGTGCATAAGGGCCGTAATGTGTAACATGAACCAAACCTGCAATCATCTTGTAACCGGTAAACATCATGATCGCCGCCAACGCGAATTTCGGCAGATAATCGAGATATTCCGTATTGAATATGAAGAAAGTAATGAAAAAACCGATCACGAGTACCGAAAATTTGGTATAGGCGCCGGCCAGCTTATTCGTCGTACTTTTCGCCAGTCCGTCCAGATTGGTCATGCCACCGAAGAAACTTGATCCCATATTCGCGATCCATATCGCCAGCAGGCTGTTATTACTGTTTGTTTTTCGTTTCAAAGGATCGATCTTTTCAATCGCTGCATTGCTCATCACCTGCTCGATCACATCAATCACCGCCAGCATCGCACAAAAAAGCACCATATAAATCAGGATTGTCACACTGACATCGGAATCTGGTAACGGTAATCTAAGATAAAGCGGCACATCTTCAACATGAATCATCGGCACAGCAATAGCCTGCGCCAGCAGCGCGCCGCCGACGATTAAGGCAAAGTAAGGAATAGCCGGCTGGGTATCCTTGAATTTGGAAAACAGATATAAAAACACCCCCAAACCAGCCACGGAAATAATAACCATCTGAATACGCGCGGCATTCCAGAACTCTTCTGTGACCACATCGTCGGCTATTTCGTAGGTGAATTCAGAAAATTTCAGAAAAATCTTCAGTCCCACGCCCGCCAGCAATCCCTCGACCAGATAAGCCGGTACGGCAATCAACAAATATTTCTGCCAGTTAAAGTACCAGATAACGGCCTGCATGGCCGAGGTCAGGAAGATACAAAATGCCATGTTTTGAATGCCGAAAGTTGCCACACCCAAAGCCAGCACGGGTGCCAGCCCCGCAGCAATGCCCGGCGCGCCGATATAGTTGCCGGGTTTAAACCAGGCGTTGATCCAGCCGACAAGACAGGCAAAAGCCACAGTCGCCAGTCCAACCTTGATCGGATAATCGGACATGATGGCAATACCGATCGACAACGGAATGGCCATGGCGCCGGTTATCAATCCGGCGGCAGTGTCGCGCAAAAAATATTGCGATTGAAAGGCCGCCGCGCCTCTGTGGGTAGCAGGAGGCTTTACTGCTTGAGTTTGCTGGCCATTGGGTGCTGGCCTGTCTTCCGTTTGGGTTCCCATAATATTTATCTCTCCAATTTGATTTGATTAATATTCTAAATGCGTATGCCTGAATCCAGACAGCGAATACTTGACAGATAAATAACATATTCAATGTTAAAGCAATGCCAAATCTGTGTTAACATTTCGTTAATATCTAATATTCAATCACTTAATTAACCAACGTCGGTATAGCGTAGTCCTGACGACTAAAAATACGTGACACCATATCAAGTGATTGGCGGGAATAATTGACGGAGAGCATTGGATTACGTCTTTCACGGAAGCATAAATACAGCTTGATTGCACGGCAAATACCAAGGAGTCTGTCCGAGAATAGCGATCGTAGCGAGAGCGAGGCTGGTTAACTTGACAGCTACTCAGGCGGAATGTTCCAATAATGCAGCTGATGCAGACACCACCCGATTTTGCGACAAACGCGAACACTACAGACAAAATTGATTGCGCGGCCGCTCAGTTGTCTTGTGCATAAACAGCCGATTTTTCATCCACGCCACGTAACAAGGGAGGCACCACCATGAAACAATGTATAAAATCCATCATCTCGACAGCATGCCTGCTGGCTCTGTTGTTCAGCTTCAATCCGGCTACCGCTGCGACAACTCCGCAGATTGAAACATTGTTCAACTGGGCGGAAAATACTTTCCCTGAACTGTTTCCAGACCACCAGATCACCCAGACGGTTGATCCCTGGGTATTCCGGCACTATCCTGCCACAGGCATTTACGCAGGCGTCAGAAATGACGAGGTCTACGTACTGGGCGGTCCGTGGGGAACAGACAACCCAACGCTCATCGACACACTGCCCAGCCTGCTCGCGCAGATACAGGGCAGCGGCGGCAACGGCAGCGTCCCGGCATGCAGCGATACAGCAACGATTCCCGAAGGCATGGTCATCACCCAAAGCGGCAATGTGATTAATATCACTACGAATGGCCAATGCATTGTGGTCGACAATCCAGAAAACACCAATTTCTGCGAACCGCCCGCACCGCTTCAAGCAACCAACATTTCCATTCTGAGCACCAATAATGTCAATTCATTCCAAACCACCGGCATTACGCTCAATCTGCCGCCCAATATCCCCAATCCGGTGGATTTCTTCGCACAAAACACATCGACCTGCATCATCAATGCTCAGGAAGAGTTAGCCAATCAAGTGGTGAACAGCAATATCTGTCTCGATATCACCGATCAGCTCTCACAGCTGTCCGGCTTTCCAGGCGTAACCATCAATCCACCGGTTACCGTTACAACCGTCACGTCGAGCACCAATCAGCGCGTAGCGGACTGCTTTGCCACCAGCGCGGCATTTATCACCGATATATTCACCGGCGAATCGTGGGTGAACGTCAATGGCGGCTTCATACCCGCTTCGGATGTGGCTTCCGGCTTCTGACACAAAGCGGATCAATCGCATTCATGGCATTAATTTGACAAAGAGCAATACGTTGAGGGTTACGCGTGAATCCTCAACGTAGCCTGTGATTATCCTGAAAACTCAACCCGGTTCACTGCTTCATTTTGGATAAACCCGCTCCAGCACGCCCTGCGTGATATGCCGCTCGAGTTCCGCGGCCTTTTCGGTGGGACAGAAAATGACGACGGTAATGATGCATTTAGCGAGCTCACTCGTACTGATCATGATGCGCGGTTCCGGACCGGGAATGTCAATGCCAGTTCTTTTTTCGATGAATGCGTTATAGCGCCGCGCGACCTCGACGAAATCGGCTGAACAGTGATCGATTTCGGCTACGATCCATTCGCGTATATCAGCGACATTGAAATGCGCATCAATTGCAATGTTGAAGCGGTGAAAAGCGTAACGTTTGGAGAAATTCAGGTTTTTGATCGGTTCCGATAAAAAAAGACTGTTGGGAATCACGATGACTTTGCCGGTAAAACTGTAATCGTTGGGGGGTCTGTCGAGTTCCTGCAACGTGGTGGAGAACAGATTGAAATCAATCACTTCCCCCCGGCTCGCGCCTACTTCGATCCAGTCACCGATGGTGAAAGCGCCCGTGCCGGCGCGCAGCATGGCGCCGCTGAAACACAGAATCAGCTCCTTGGTCGCGATCACCAGCGCCAGCGTCACCGCGGCAATCGAAAAAGCGAAATTTTTCAGCTCCGGCCACCAGATGGCCAGCAACCCGAAAACAATAATCAGCCAGCTGAAGTTTTTCACGCTGGTGATCCAGTGTCTGCGGCCCTCCGTGAGGATCGCCCGGTTGCGCTTAATCAGATAGACCAGAAAAATCCGCAGCGAGAGAATTACCGCGATTAACGCGCCGCTTCGCACCAACTGATAGTCATCCTGATAGATCAACAGCAATTCAGACATAGATTAAGGAATCCAGCGCAATTCGCAGGATTTTTGTACGTATTATTTTCAAAATGATTGTACAGCGCATCGCAACTGACGGTGACATTACCACCACGTTCGAATACCTGTTCACACAAACCGCATCGACAAATCTACCGCCTGTATGTTTTTCGTCAGACTGCCGATGGAAATCCGGTCAACACCGGTTTCGGCCACGCTGCGCACCGTATCAAGCCCGATATTGCCCGATGCTTCCAGGATGATGGTTCGGCCGGTTTTATCAGTGTGATGCGCGCGCAGCACAACCGCTTCATTTAACTGCGCCAGGGTGAAATTATCGAGCAGCACCATGACAGCGCCTGCATCGAGGGCAGCTTGCAGCTCCAGCACTGACTCTACTTCGATCTGAATAAAAACATTCTGCGGCGCGACTGTCCGCGCTGTTTCAAGCGCCCGACGCATGCTGCCGGCTGCGGCAATATGATTCTCCTTGATCAGAATACCGTCGTGCAGACCCAGGCGATGGTTAACGCCGCCGCCGCAGCGAACTGCGTATTTCTGCGCCAGCCGCAGGCCGGGCAACGTTTTGCGGGTATCCACAATCACCGCCCGTGTACCGGCAACAGCATCCACATACCGCCGCGTCTGCGTCGCCACGGCGGACAGCAGCTGCAAAAAATTCAATGCCGAACGTTCAGCCGTCAATAAAGCCCGCGCGTCACCGGAAATCCGACAGATATTCTGCTGCGCCGCAAGGCGATCGCCGTCGCCGGCAAACCATTCAATGCGAGTATCCGGGCAAAGCATTTGAAAACATAGATCAAACCACCGCACACCGCACAACACCGCATTTTCGCGAACCACGACATCCGCCACAAGCGTCTGTTGCTCAGGAATCAACAGCACGGTCAGATCGCCAGTTCCAATGTCTTCCGCCAATGCCTGACTGACGTTATTTTTGATTTCTTCGAACAAAATATCCGGTTTCCTTCATTATTTCCTTCAAACCCCGATTATAGTACGCCACGCTTTAGCGCATCGCTAAAAGCTGCATTTTTAACCTAAAAACCTCAGTTGAATGGGATTTAGAGTGCGTTGATTTTTATTTC
>CAZXBP010000038.1:0-18179 GCA_964639015.1 uncultured Nitrosomonas sp. | reverse complement strand
TTACTTTACAGTTTTGAGCGAGTTTGCTGCTCACTTTTAATATACAAGAGTGGAAATATTCGAGCGGAGTTGTTGTGCGCTGAAGATGAGTTTGAGTTCAATTGCTTAGGATCCTTTATATCAGCCATACGGTAATTCTTCATTGTCATAATGTGAGGCTCGCTAGTATTTTGGCGTATAAAAGCCTCCCGCCGGTAGATGCTTCATTCCATGAAGCCACCATGGTGCGGTGAGGTGTCCTGTCAAATGTGGAGTCCATCGGGTTAAGCAGCAAGTAAATTCTCATCATATTTCTGCGTAAATGCTGCGGGTAACAGGTAGGGGGGTAATTAACCAAAAGAACCATTTGTCCTGCGACCCCTCGTAAACCTTTGCCACAAGCGGTCTACAGAGGAAATATCGATTTTAAAAATGTTGGTAACATTTTTTATAAGCTGTTGAATACAATCGCAATTATTGATTATTTTGTTTTCATGTTTATAAATGAGGCTGATTTCATGTTGTAAAGGGGGTAGCCGCCAAAGTATTCCTACGCAACAATGTAAGTCTCAAGATTGCCATCACTCGTCCGCTTCATTCAGCAATTTGTAAACGGTTGACCGCCCAATGCCCATTTGTTTGGCAATATCGGTTGCCCCTAATCCATTCTTATACAATGCCTTTAGTTTTTCCGCATCAATGGTGCGTTTGCGGCCAAACTTTACTCCTTTGGCCTTGGCCTCGATGCGCCCTTCATTAGTACGTTCAAGGATACGTTGGCGTTCCGCCTGGGCGACCGCCGACAGGATGGTGACAACCATTTTGCCCATCGTGCCTTCGGTGCTAATGCCGTCATCTAAAAACCGGATGGCAACGCCGATGTTGTCGAATTCCTTGATCAAGGCGATCATGTCCGCCGTGTCCCTTCCCAGGCGATCCAATTTTTTTACCAGGATCACGTCACCTTCTTCGACCTTGACCCGTAACGAATGCAAGCCGTCCCGATTGATGTGGCTGCCGGAAACCTTGTCAGTGAAGATGCGGCTGGTTTTTACCCCCGCTTCCTTAAGCGCCTTGACCTGGCCATCAAGGGATTGTTGGCTGGTTGATACACGGGCATAACCAAAGAGTCGCATCGCTTAAAACTGTCTCCTAAATCGATTAATGGACGGGTTGTCTATTAAGTTGGTGAAAAACGATTTTATAGACAGTTTATTTCATGTGAATTACCCTGTCCACAATCTTATAAATTACTAGACACTTAAAATCGCTGCCATTGTTCGCTTTCACCCCAGGTCGGGGAGGGAAGGTTCCTTCGGGTGATTCGGCCAATTAAAAACCAATGGCTTTTTTGCCACTGCCTAATTGGGACTCTGTTGCAAAAAATCATTTTTGACTAAAAGTGAATTTAAAAGCCGTTTGAAAACAGCTAACGGATAAATCAAATATTGGCATTTTTTATTTTTTGCAACAGAGTCCGATCGACCACATCAAATCACTGCTCTATTTTCCAGATGTTTAAAAGGCACCATTCTTTTATGGAGTACGCCAAATACGATGAGTTCGTGAGTGTGTATGACGTAATAAATAACATGACTCATATGAGGAAAACTAAAGACACCCGAGGCAACATCCGGCCTTTGCTTTCCAAAAGTGGGCGTTTCAGCCAACAAGCGGATAGTTTGACGTAACGCTGATAGGTATTCTTGAGATTGCAAGCTTCCCCACTGCTTTAGCGTGTAGCGGCGTATTTCGACGAGATCGGGCTGGGCGTCTGGAGTTAAACGGTAGCCAGACATTAATCGTACTGGCCAGATTCTAAATTATCAAAAAATGACTCACCATCAACGGTGTTGCCCGCTTCGATATCCGCTTTGGCTTTGATCGCGCTTGCTTGCAAAAGTCGTAATTTCAGTGCCTCGATGCTTTCATAGTCATCGACTGAAATAACAACCGCGACAGGTTTGCCGTTTTTGTTAATTTGGACCGGAGCGCGTTGTGCTTTTAGCAGCAGGTCGCCAAATTGAGTTTTGGCTTCATTGGCAGAGAGTGCGTCCATGATTATGCCCTTTAAAATATCGTTCGATCCGTTCATTATAAACGATTCGAGTCTATTGGGTCACGAATTGTGTCTATCTATGATCTGGTTTTGGGTCGTTTGGTCAAAAGTTGATACACGGCAGTACGCAAATAGACGGTTCATTGGTTTTATTGTGTAAAAAAGGTGCGATTGTTTTAGCACATGTGAATAACTAGATTTTCCTAGTATTAGCACACCTAAAAACAGGGTGTGCTAAAACGATCGTTTTTGAACAGGGATAGATTGATGCCTGAGAGGATGAAAGGTAAATTAATAGTTCAACAAAGGGGAGGGGGGTTGTGCCACCTTATTTATTTTGGCGTACCTTTTTTAACTAATTGGCTAAAATTCCGTGAAACTTTTGAGCCTTTTGTTGATTAGCACCGAGTACACCGTTTAAAACGGTGCTTGCGAAAAAGAGATGAGTGGCGTATTAATATGTAATACAAGAAATTAAGTGAGTTTATTATGGCTAGAAATACCAGCGTTACGCTAGGTGAACATTTTTCGGAATTCATTAACGATAAAATTCAAAACGGTCGTTTTGAATCAACCAGCGAAGCGGTGAGGGCTGGTCTTCGGCTTTTGGAAGCTGACGAAGCGAAGTTAGATATTTTGCGCATCACCCTTGCAGAGAGTAAGGCGCAGCTTGATCGTGGTGAAGGAATAGTAGGTAAGCAGTTTATGGAGACGCTATTGAATAAGTATGAGTAAATATCTTCTCTCGCCAAATGCAGTACGTAGTATCGAAGGCATTGAAGAATATACTTTAGATACGTTTGGCAAAATTCAAACCGGAATTTATCTGAAAAAATTGCATGAGAAAATGCAGCTTATCTCTGAAAATCCAAATAAACTTGGTAAGTTAAGAGAGGACATTTCTAGTAACTGGAATTGCTATAGTTGCTTTGTAGGTTCTCATACTATCTATTATGAAATAGTTTCAAACAATGAAATCAATATTATCGACATACTACATCAGTCAATGGAGCCACAGCGTCATCTTTTAGGTGAAGTAGCAGGTATAGGGGTACGTTTAAACAAACGACAGATCTGTTTGATGGGACTATAAGCCCAAAACTGCTCTGTTGCAAAATAAACGAGCTGGTGCATTATTGAATTTTTAAGGATATATCGCAATGTCGGATTTCAAATGGCGGCATTACCATAAGTGGTGTGATTCTTGGTTGCGTTAGATGGTACTGCAAATATGGAATCAGTTGCCGTGAATTGGAAGAGATGATGTTGGAGCACGGATTTGAAGTAGATCACACCACGCTTTACCGCTGGGTTCAGCATGATGCGCCAGAAATTGAGAGGCGCTTGCGATGGCACTATAAGGCGGGGATTGCTCGCAGCTGGCGAGTAGATGTGACTTATGTAAAAGTTAAAGGAAAATGGGCTTACTTATACCGGGCTGTTGATAAGCGCGGAAAAACTATTGATTTTTATTTGTCGTCTACTCGCAGTGCTAAAGTGGCCAAGCGTTTTCTCAGCAAAGCACTCAAGTCCATAAAACCATGGGCACATCCAAAGACAATCAATACAGACAAAGCACCCGCTTTTGGTTCCGCCATTGAGGAACTGAAGATAGAAGAAAAATGCCCAAAATATACGCTACACCGGCAGGTGAAATACCTCAACAATATCGTTGATATTGAGCCTCTATATGAATTAAAAGAATCTAGAAACCCTCAAGGTAACAAAACTGTCCTGTCTGAAGAAAGACACGGGATTTTTAGGAGCATCTTCAAAGAATGCCTGGCCGATAAGCTCGATTTTTATGTGTTGACCGAGCCGTCGTTCAGCTTCAACACGCAAAGTTGCCGGTCCATCTACAACATCAGTTACAAAGCCAGCGAGAACGGATGAATCTTGAACATCATTAAAAGCGAGGCGCGTGCCTAGAAAAATATCTTTATCATAAATTGTAGGAAAAATCTGTTTACTCCGAATGTCACCAAAACTCAGTTTATCCCGACCGTCATATAGTCCTTCCACAATGAGGCCAAGATCGATATCACTTTCGGCAACTTGGAAGAAGGTATACTCCAATCCGGCAACTGCAGCAGCAAATGTATCACCCTGTCCTTCACGGACGATCCCTTCAAACTTCCAAAGCCAGGCATCGCGAGTCAATTGAAGATCAATACCTGCCTGGGTAATTAAAGCGTAGTGTGGTGTAAAGCTTTGGTTGTCAGACGATAGAACAAGGGAAGGTTCGCGATTGATGCCGCGAAAGACATGTAACCCGAGATCAAAATCGCCAAAAAAATGTGAATAACGCAAGGCGACATCGGGATGCCACTGTTCAGCGCTGTTTTCATATACTGCGTTTCCCGTTTTAACAGGAAGCGGTGTTCTAAGTCGGCCATCACGCCCCGCAAACGTTCGTTCACGAAATCCTGTCATTAAAAAGAGTTCAAATCGACCGACATCTGACTGACGGCCTATCTTCACCATAGGCTGACCAAGAAAAGTTTCTTCATCGATGTCCTCAACAGCATCAATTTGATTGATTACATTAACCAGATGGCGAGATTCTGTAACACCCCAGAATACACGTGTGGCACCGGCAAGAAATTCCCAGTCGCCCGCAATTTTTCGCCAGTTTGCTTCGCGGATATCAAAATGAGTGCGTTTATCGTCTACTGCATCTACGCGAACGAAGGGCGTAAATTTTAACAATGAATCGCGGTCAGCACTACGCCAACGAAACTCTGGTTCCAAAAAGCTTGAGAACTGCACACCTTCAACCTGGCCGGGCAATAATGATTTGTCAGGAAACCCACGCATCTCTAAAGCCATCTGACCGCTCATGTCAAATGATTGCGCCGACACAACAGATAATTCGAAAAGAAATAAAACAGCAAGTGCCTTAATTATGAAGCTTGTTGATAAATGAAGTCTTCTTAATTTTTCCATGGCACTTGCAAAGTCCGCGCTTTCTAACGCTGACGCGATAGCGCTCCTGCAACAAAGTCTCTGTCGCTTAAGCCCAGATCAAATTCATAGTCCTTGAAAAAAAGATCCGTGCTTTTACCTGTTTGATGATTTTCCATGCGCCATACATGTGCTCGCCAGTATTTATCATCATAAAGCTTGTAATCCTCAAACAGTTGAGTTTTTAGTAGGCTGCCTTTGCGATCGTAATATTCAAGCTTGCGCACTTGATAATCGGTCTGATCAACCCAACCAATTTGTCGTGTATAGCCAGAGTCTTTATAAAGTGGGCGACGTTCGACAACATCACAGGTCAGCTCTCCACACGCTTCTTCACGCAACCAGGTATATTCATATTTTTCAAGCTCCTGGCCGGTAATATCTTCAAAAGCAAATTCTGAGCCGACAAATGGTCCGGATTTGTTTTTTGATGAGATGCGCTTCACGCGTTTGAGTTCTGGCAAATAGAGCCATTGATCGTCCGGATCCAATATTTGGGCGTACGAAAGTAACGCCGTACCTTCAATGTCTGCTGGTGAGAAAAAAACAATAAGATTTTTATCACCGACAGATTCATCAGGTAGTTCCAGGGTTGATTGTTCAAGTACACGTCGAGATTCTGCACCTGAGGCATTTTTCAGCACCATTTCAAGCTCTACTCGACTGTTATTGAAACCTCGATCTGAGCGGTCATTGCGCGCAGCAACATCATATCCTTTTTGATCAAGATCTTCTGCAGAAACAGGCAAATGAGCGAAGCTTGCCAGCACAAGAACACCGGCGAAAATCACATATTTATAGGGATTAAATTGTTTGCGTGCTTTCAGTGCTAACATAATGAACTCCTTTTGTTTTAGGTTTAGCGCGTAACATTAAAAGCGCTGGTAACAACAACAGATCTACAATCAAAGCGATAATAATGGCCAGTGCAGTCAACGTTCCCATATCACCCGTAATCTTGAATGATGAGAACATGAGCACACTAAAGCCAAACGCCAGAATCAGCGCATTGGCCACAACCGCAGCCCCGACAGTATCAAAGGTGTAACGAATTGCGTCCTCAATGGAGAGCATTAGCTCTTCACGAGCACGCTGGTATTTCGTAAGGATATGAACCGTGTTGTCGACAATAATGCCAAGAGAAGTAGCGGATACTGTCGCTGCAGCCATACCCACTTCACCCACTAACAGCGCCCATACGCCGAACGTCATAATAAGTGGCGCAATATTTGGAATCAAGCTGAGAAGTCCGAAACTGAAGCTTCTCAGTGCGATCATCATAATGATTGAAATCAAAATGACAGCGACAATGTTGCCACCAATCATGTCCTGAATATTGCGCTCGGAGATAAAGGAGAAAAGATAGGTTGCGCCAGTGCCATAGACTTCATTCCCGGGTGAGCGGTCGTCCCACCAGGCCTCGACCTCTTTCAGGAATTGTCGCGTCTCTCCTGTGGTAATTTCATCGAGCGTGACCGAAACTCGGGTCGATGATTTGTCAATGTCTATGCGGTCATTGAGATCCAGTCCGTAGGGTAATGACAATTCATAAAGCAGCAGGTATTGTGCAGCGAGTTCGCGCTCTTCTGGAATTTTATAAAAAGCCGGATCATCGGCATGCATGTTCTTGCTCAACCGCTTGATAACGTCCGTATACGAGTAAACATGGCGTACTTTTGAATATTCCCGCAGCCAGATTGCAAAGTCATCAAGGTCTTGCAGATATTTAGGCTCACTGATGGCGCCAGGTCCTCCTGCAGGCACGGAGTATTCCAGAATATAAAGCCCTGTCAGGTGCTTCATAGCAAACTTCGCGTCACCACGAAATTCTACTCTATCGTCAAAGTATTCAACCCATTGATCATTCAGGTTAATTGTTGGTATAGCACAAGCCAGTCCAATAAAAAGAATACTCACGAAAACCAGTGTGGCCCGTGCTCTTGCAATAACGAACTCGGCAAGTTTGTTAATTGCTTCTTGCAACGGACCTCGAGATTTATCTGCGTAAGTTTGTACATTAAATGGCAAAAGTACTAACAATGCCGGCAGAAATGTTAGTGAAAAAAACCAGGCGGCAGCAATACCGACTGCTGAAATATTTCCTAACGCGTTGAAGGGCGGTGCATCGGAAAAGTTGAGAGCAAGAAAACCGATAATTGTCGTTAAACTGGTAATTGAAACCGCCAGGAAATTGACGCGAATGCTCTCTTTGATGGCCTCAATTTTGTCATCGCCAACACGCATACGCTGTACCATCGTGATCAGTATATGGATGGAGTCCACAATGGCGAGCGTTAGAATAACGACCGGCGCGCTACCCGAAAATGGTGAAATGATAATACCTGCCCAGCCCGCAAAACCCATCGCGGCCATTGTTGCAAACGTAATAACGAGTACCGTTGCAACGACACCCGAGAAGCTTCGTATGACCAGCCAGGTAATAACAATCAGCACTAAAAACATTGGCCCATAGAGCGTCTCTGCGTCATTAATTGTCGCTTGAAAAAAAGCAGCATTGAGTGCCGATATACCCGTGAGTGCAATCTTCAGGTCGGGATAGTCTTGTTCGAATTCGGCTACGAGTGCACGCGCGAAATTAATGGCTTCTGGTAACTCACCTTCACTTACTCCCGGGTATTGCAGTGTTACATTGATGCCTGATGCACCACGATCAAGTGCGACAAGACTGCCGGCAAGTAATGGTTCTTTAAGCGCGATGTCAACGCGCTTGGCTATTTCTGCCTGTGAAAGATTTGATGCATCTTCAATTAAGTCTTCTACAATTAAATCATCCTCTATTGCATAAGTATGCTGAAAGTTCGTGATTGAATCGACCCGTATTGCGAATGGAATCGTCCAGGCGCGCGCGGTTAATTCTTCAATAGCCTGGGCAACAAACGGTTGATCAATCGTTCCTGAATTAGGCTTAATAGCAAAAAGAAAATTGTCGTTTTTTGTATACGTCTCTTCAAATTTCTCAAATGCAATCAGATCAGGGTTTTTATCGCTAAAAAAGACTCGATAATTATGTGAAGCCTGAATCTGCATCAATCCAGCGGCCATAATTAAAAAGACAACAATTGCGAAAAAAATTGTCTTCAGACGATTTTTAATGACGAATTCTGCCCATTGAAGTGCAAAACGATCAGTTTTGTTTAATTGTTTGGTTTCGTTTCTAATGACAGTCACTGCAACCTCCATTTAAGATCATATGATCTTTTTTTGTCAAAATTATTTTTAAAATTGTGTAGCAAGTACAAGTAATAATTATTTTAAATAGATACCCATTGACTAAAATCCTGGATCTATCTATATCAACACGTATATTAAAAATATCATCCAAATAAGAACGATCGATCTTAATTGTGAAAAAATTTTTTTATTCTAGCTGTTCAAGCGTAGCAAGTATGGCTTGTTCTATTATAGAAAATGATATTCCGGCTCGAGACAACGCGGCTAGACCGTGGATTGTTGTTGCCATCGAAATGGCTATCCTTTCGGCAGGAAGATCATTCCGGACTTCTCCGACTGCAACAGCATGCGTTAACGCTTTACTCAGTGCTTTTGTCAGTTTATTAAAATTGCCCAACACCATGCTTTTGAGCTCCTCATCTGTTCCTGAAAACTCAATGGCCGTATTGACCAACATACAACCATTACGTAGACGCCCGTCTTTATTCATTTGCAGGATGATTTCGAAAACGTGTTCAATTTCAGCACGTCCAGCATTATTGTGGTCAAGAACACTGAACATCTCATCTGCTATATTGAGACAATATTTCCTAACAGTAGCCTTGAAGAGTCCTTCTTTATCCCCAAACGCAGAGTACAGACCTGCATGGGCAACACCTGTGTGCTTAACCAGGTCGCGCACTGAAGTCTCGACATAGCCCTTCTCCCAGAATAAATGCATCGCTTTGTCCAGCGTTTCATTAACATCAAATTCACGTATTCTCGCCAAGACGGACCCCTATCACAACATTCCTTATGTCAGACAGGCTACTATAAATTTGTGTGAATGAAAATACTCAATCCAGGATGCTCATCAAAGACACCTATAAAAGTAAGTAGCTGTCATGCACTTATTCTTCTAATGCATCACCGTTTTAGCTTAATTACTGAGGCTTGCTAAAAACCAAGCAAACCCGATTAAAATTATCCTCAATCCATAACCATGGGGCACCCTGATAATTTTAAGTAATATATCAATTCATTTCCTTGACAACATCTTAGTAAATCCTTCATCAATGTTTATTTTTGTTGCATTGGCCAAGTGATTATAGAAAACACTCATCCCTGACATGGCAATAACTTCCATGATTTCCTCCTCATCAAATCCCAGTTCTCTTAAGGTCTGAAAATCTTGCTCACTGGAAGAATGAGAATCTTTTGCCAACCTGACAGCAAAATCTATTGCGGCTTTTTCTTTAGGATCCGATGTTTCTGCCGTGTAATTTTCAACTTGATTACCAATCATTTTCAGCTATCTTTAAGATCTGTACATTGGTGCAGTCCGCATGGTCATTGACACACTATTTATCAGTATCATAATTTCCAAAAAAATGGTTTGCATTTGGGTCTCTTTAAAATTTACAGACAATCTAGAATATGACATAACAACTTGTTTCTATGCGCTAATAAAAAAACAGTCCGGCCTAAGAATTAGCTGAGTATAGTAGGTAATCAAGATTTTTAATGAGGCTGTCTATTTGTTCGGGTGTGACGCCAATATGCAGACAAAATGCATGATGTGCTGCTTCACAGTAATGACAGCCCTTTAATAATGAGATGGCAACAAAAATTATTTCCTTGAGTTGACGTCCTGCCCGGCCACTGGTCAGTATATGATCCATTATCGACCATATGCCTTTTTTATTAAAACAAAGCTTGCATCAATTTCAGGTGTCACTGCACCCTCATCTACAACCTGACTAATCGTCTCATCATAATTCTCCTCTTCAGTTCTTACTGAAATACTATCGACCTTTTATAAGTTAAGTGCCTGGCATTAGTGCCATGCAACCGCCGCTGGCACCCTGCTAGCTAGTCTCTTTTGTCGCTTTTTACACCTTGATAATCAGTAAGAAGACCAACTACGATAATAACCACACCCATTGCGATATAAAAATTTCTCGCAATCTCTTCATTGGCAAAGCCAACAATAAAAGGCAAGGCAATGAGTGAAGGCCCGACCAGGCGCTCAATCCAGCCATGAATGGTAAATGGAATTAGCTTAAATATGCCAAAGGGAAAATCAGTAGCCAGTGTTACCGTCAAATGAACCCCGGCCAGACCATAGGCAAGCATGGCCGGTAGCTGGCTTAATCCTAATAGTGTCGGGGCGAGTAAAAAAATAGCAACGGTCAGAAAATCAAGATAACCGTGTACACATGGTGAAATTACTTTCATGGGTATTCTCCTGTATTAATATGTTTAACATGGTCACTCCAATAGTCACCATGTTAAACATATTAATACAGTTCAATCATGCTGTCTGTTATCTGCAGAACAGTTGCTCAAAGTTAAGTTTGTAGGCAGTTATAGTTTACAAAGGTTAGTGAGTTCAACATCATTAATGCAAATCTGGTCACGGGTATAGCTAAGCATTCCACGTTTTTTGAAATCATTTAAAACTGTGCTTACCACCGAACGACTTGCGCCAACCAAATCCGCCACTTGCTGTTGAGTTAAGTGAATTTCCAATGCATATCCATGCGTACAAGTTATTCCAAACATCTCAGCTAATTCTAATAGAGTGGCCATAACACGCACTTCAACTGGTTGTGTCAGGATAGATCGTAGCTTACGTTCGATTTTCTGCTTTCGAGCATAAATCTTCTCAAAAACATACCATGCCAATCCTGGTTGATGAGCCATCATGGCCTTGAAATCGTTATAAGCGATACGATAGAAACTAACGTCACCCAGTGCTTGGGTGGTTTCTTCAGTTTCCTGGACGGTAGAATTATTTTGCAAGCAGCCAATAACGTCTCCTTTTTCAAAAAGAGCAATGGTAATTTCTATCCCCTGTTCTGTTATATGAGAGAGCTTGCCGATACCACTTTTTATCCAGAACAAGTCGGAACTTTGGTCACCTTGATGGTAAAGGAAAGCTTTATGCGGAATACTGATTTCTCGAATAGAGGAGTAATCCTTTTGCAATTTTTTTAAATCACATTCGAAAAACACATTAATTAAATTAGATTTAAGGTTGTTCTCTATTAATGACATTTGTAGTTCCATTCAAATTTTGTTGTGCTTAGTAATTAGGGCCTAATTATCGATCAGCGTTAAAATTTTATCAGTTTTTTTCAAAAAATAGCACACAGATTTGTCGGGATAATTTTATAGCTGATTGTTTTATAGAATATCATTACAATGAAAACCGATGTTGATGCTGGAAATGTTGGGCGCTGTTTTACAGATTAGGCTAGAGTGTAAATAGCGCAGTCAATACATTGAACAATTACCTAAAGACAGGTTTCAGCCAATGAATTCAATGCAATTCGTTCTTGATCACTATAGCGCAACCCATATTTATCTTTAACACGCTCCCAACGCTTTCCATATTCACACCAATAACTTTTCTGAGGTGGCAGCCATTCATGCGGGGCTTGGTCTGATTTAGCTTGATTAGTCGAATCATCAACCACAAGAAGAGAAGGGGTCAGGTCTTGAGATACAGCAAAATTTATTCCGCGCGATATTGAAACCCGGAAATGGACAATGGCAAGATCGTTAAGAACCGGATTGGCTGGTGGCTTGCGCCATTTGACTGCCCGAGTATCCGCCAGGAGAAAATTTATCTGGATGACGGCTGCATCCATTGTCGATCATGTCTATAAATTACTGCCTGATATAAGCATATTGCGCCTCGAGAAAATCCTGTGTGTCATCAGTGCCTGGGCAAAAAATCAGCCTGTGCGGATTGCCATCCGCTGCCGCCGAAGCCCGGCGCAGGCGGCCACGCCGGATGCGGTGGTGCTGTCGGGTACGTCCTGGAAGGGTATCCGGTGGCTGGACAGGGTTTCGATCTCTTCGCCGCCACGTCCAGACATAAACGGGTCACCACCTTTCAGCCTGAGAACGCGCTTACCTTCGTTTGCCAGCCAAACCAGCAAGTGGTTGATGGATTCCTGCGGACAGTGTGTGCCGGTTGCACGCCTTGCCTGCATCGCCTGTTTCTGCCTTGCAATCAGCTGCCTCGAATACATTCTTCGACAGCCTGCCAAGGCATTTAGGTGCGACAGTTAACTTTGACATGAACTTTTTTTACTACTACAGGGTAACAGAGGACAGTGGCCGATATTTGCGTAATGACAAGAAACATCAACCAATAATTGCGATGACTGCTGTAAGTACTCCAGAAATACCTGCGCCACGACTGATAACTGCTTTCCCGCTGGATAGGCATAATGCCAATAGCGATTAATGGGCAAACCTACTACATCCAGCACAACCAGTTGTCCCGTAGGTGCATCCAGCGCTAAAGTATGGTGCGACAGGATTGACAAACCCAGTCCACCAATAATGGCCTGCTTGATTGCTTCATTACTGCCTAATTCCATTCTTATTTTTGGCTTCAGACCCTGGTCAGCAAAAAAGCGTTCAGTGGCTATACGCGTACCAGAACCAGATTCGCGGGATAAAAATGGCTCTTTGACTATGCGCTTTAGCGCAATTCCCTTCTCATTGGCGAGCGGATGCTCGACCGATGCGAGTGCTACCAGCTGATTTTCCAGAAATGTTTCAGCAATCACATCTATTTCTTTTGGGGGTTGTCCTAAAACATAAAGATCATCCTGATTATTGGTCAAACGCTCCAAAATATGTGCGCGGTTGCTTACTTTCAGTGAAACTTCAATTCCCGGGTATTGGCGGCAAAACATGCCAAGTAAGCGCGGCACAAAATACTTAGCCGTTGTTACCACTGCGAGCCGCAGTTTACCGGCCTTCATCCCTTTCATATCTGCCGCAATCATTTCAAAACGCTCGAAACGTTTAAAAATATCCTGATTCATTTCATGCAGCTCTTTTCCCGCATCAGTGAGGTAAATTTTCTTGCCAATTTGCTCGAACAACGGCAAACCGACAGCATCGGTTAGTTTCTTGATTTGCATGGATACCGTTGGCTGGGTCAAGAACAATTCTTCCGCAGCGCGTGTGTAACTTCCATAACGAACGATTGCTTCAAAAACTTCAAGTTGGCGCAAGGTACCATGGCGCATCGCTATCCCCCATTACATAGATTAAAGTCTATGGTATACATAGAAAATTATCATTATTATAAATACATATAGTAGTGCATGATACTCCTAACCTGTTCGAGGATACTTTTTATCGACTCGGGGTTGCAAACCGACCATGTTGTTAAAAATGTACGCGCAGCGGGTTTTATAAACATTTGGAGATAAAATCATGGCTTCTCAAACTATGAAAGAAGGTAAAGAACGTTATAAATCGGGTGTCATTCCATATAAAAAAATGGGTTATTGGGAACCGGATTACAAACCCAAGGACACGGATATTATTGCGATGTTTCGGATCACGCCGCAACCGGGTGTAGACCACGAAGAGGCCGCAGCGGCGGTCGCGGGCGAATCGTCCACGGCCACCTGGACTGTGGTGTGGACGGATCGGCTGACTGCATGTGAGTTATACCGCGCCAAAGCCTATCGTTCCGAGCTTGTCCCAAATACGGGTCCTGGTACCGATAACGAAGCGCAGTACTTTGCTTACATCGCATACGACCTGGATCTGTTCGAAGAAGGGTCAATTGCCAATCTGACTGCCTCCATTATCGGTAATGTATTCGGCTTCAAGGCGGTTAAAGCATTGCGACTGGAAGACATGCGCATTCCGGTTGCCTATCTCAAAACATTCCAAGGCCCCGCAACCGGCATTGTTGTTGAACGGGAACGGCTGGACAAATTTGGCCGCCCACTGCTGGGCGCCACTACTAAACCGAAACTGGGTCTTTCAGGTCGCAATTACGGCCGCGTCGTGTACGAAGGCCTCAAAGGCGGTTTAGACTTCATGAAAGACGATGAAAACATTAATTCTCAGCCGTTTATGCATTGGCGTGATCGTTTTCTGTACTGTATGGAAGCCGTAAACAAGGCATCGGCTGCGACGGGTGAGGTGAAAGGACATTATCTGAATGTCACGGCCGGCACCATGGAAGATATGTACGAACGTGCAGAGTTTGCAAAATCCCTTGGCTCCGTCATTGTCATGATTGATCTGGTGGTCGGTTATACCGCGATTCAATCAATGGCTAAATGGGCGCGCAAAAATGACATGATATTGCATTTGCACCGCGCCGGTAACTCAACCTATTCACGTCAGAAAAATCATGGCATGAATTTCCGTGTGATTTGCAAGTGGATGCGCATGGCCGGTGTTGATCACATTCATGCAGGGACCGTCGTTGGCAAGCTTGAAGGCGATCCGCTCATGATCAAGGGTTTTTATGATACTTTACGTGAAACACGTACCGAGAAAAGTTTGGAGCACGGACTGTTTTTTGATCAAGACTGGGCGTCGCTGAACAAGTGCATGCCGGTTGCTTCGGGCGGTATTCATGCCGGTCAGATGCATCAACTCTTGGATTATCTGGGTGAAGATGTGGTGCTGCAGTTTGGCGGCGGCACCATTGGTCACCCTCAAGGCATACAGGCTGGCGCAACAGCTAATCGCGTAGCGCTCGAAGCCATGGTCCTGGCGCGTAACGAAGGCCGTGACTACGTGAAAGAAGGTCCGCAGATACTTGCAGATGCTGCCAAATCGTGCACACCGCTCAAACAGGCGCTGGATACATGGAAAGATATTACTTTCAACTATGAATCCACCGATACGGCTGATTTTGTGCCGTCCACTACCGCGAGTGTTTAATCATATTCAGGAGATACTATTATGATGACCAATACAGGTAATCTGCTTACGCAAGGGCAGTTTTCTTTTCTGCCGCCACTGACCGACAAACAGATCTCGGCACAGCTGAAGTATGCACTAAAAAATGGCTGGGCGATCGGTATTGAATATACTGACGATCCCCATCCACGAAATACTTACTGGGAAATGTTCGGTAATCCCATGTTTGATTTAAAAGATCCTGCCGGGATTTTGATGGAAATCAACAGTTGCCGTAAAACTTTTCCAAACCACTATATTCGCGTGACGGCATTTAATTCTACACGCGGTGTAGAAAGTCCGACAATGTCATACATTGTTAACCGGCCGAAAAAAGAACCGGGCTTCGGTCTGGTGCGGCAAGAAGGCGCAGGTAGACAGGTAAGTTACAGTATTCATTCTTATGCAACTGACAAGCCCGAAGGCGAACGTTACTAACTCCGCACTTTTCTCTCTCTTCGAGGCAGAAGGGAGAGAATTCCGGAGCAGCACGATCGTTTCAGGATAATAAATAATTTATGTATTTTTGAAAAAATCTGCCCGACACAATAAACTGAATCAATTGAAATTGATGCGTGCTTCCTGTGTCTATTTAACGCAGTCACAAACAGGGGATCAAGCATGTCCAAACAATCTAAAAACCTAACACCATCCGACGATACGCGCATTGATCTGGATGCAGAATTTCGTAAATCCAATATCAAAGAAGTATTGGATAAACTGGATCGCGAGCTGATTGGCTTGAAGCCCGTGAAAACGCGCATTCGTGAAACCGCAGCGCTGTTGCTGGTTGATCGCGTTCGCAAGCAAATAGGATTGTCCGCTGGTGCGCCCAGCTTGCATATGTGTTTTACCGGAAACCCGGGTACCGGAAAAACAACTGTGGCGTTACGCATGTCCGAAATCCTCCACCGTTTGGGTTACGTACGTGAAGGTCATCTTGTTTCTGTCACACGTGACGATTTGGTCGGCCAATATATCGGTCACACTGCGCCCAAAACCAAAGAAGTGCTCAAAAAAGCAATGGGCGGAGTTTTATTTATCGACGAAGCTTATTATTTATATAAACCAGAGAACGAACGCGATTATGGCGCGGAGTCTATTGAAATTCTGTTGCAGACAATGGAAAACAACCGGGAGGATTTAGTCGTAATCCTGGCAGGATATAAAGACCGGATGGATAAGTTCTTCCACAGCAATCCCGGCATGCGTTCGCGCATAGCGCATCACATTGACTTTCCGGACTACGATGCTGATGAATTAGTTGCAATTGCCAAATTGATGTTGGCGGATCAGAATTATCGTTTCAGCCCGGCTGGAGAAGAGGCGTTTGGTAAATACCTTCACTTACGCATGAAAATGGAACATTTTGCAAACGCACGTTCGGTTCGTAACGCACTTGATCGTGCACGACTTCGTCAAGCTAATCGATTATTCCTTGGCACGAAGAAGGCATTAACTAAAATCGATCTCATGACACTCGTGCCGGAAGACATACTTGCGAGCCGTGTGTTTCTTGAGGGCAAACCCGACAGTGGCTCAGTCGCCATAGCGGAAGAGAAATAACAGGAAAACAGCACGCAGTCTTGATAGATGCTATGAATACGCTACCTAATCCGTTACGTATTTTCCCGAAAAAAATTGAAGCGGCCTGTTACAACCGGGCGCGTCTGGCCTTGCTGCGACTGGAGAATCCTTTGCGCGTGACGCTGCAGAAGCATCGTGGTCTGGATGTCATTCTGAGTGACGTTAACTGGCTGTGTGTTGACAGTTTTGCCGAGGATCAACCAGTGCTGGCATGGTGCAATTTTAAAGTACATGCGCGCAGCAACTTGCACCAACCCATAGCTACCGATTTGTGGCTCTTTCATAGCTGTTCCGGTCTCATTATGGGGTCTGCGCTGGATGATCTACATCAATCACTGAATGAAATCGAGATTCATCACATCGAAATATGACGCACTGCAAATGAACGGACAAGCATAGTTGAACCTGAGAACCTCAGCTGAGCATTATCCGGGATGACTAACGATATGAATACATGAAACAATTCCAGGAGGCTGTCCGAGAATAGCGATCGTAGCGAGGGCGAGGCTGGTTGAGCGGGATTTTTCGATCATTTGAGGCGAATAGTCGTTCTACTCAACGAAAAGCATCGGCAAATCCAGCCAGCCGGAATCGTCCGCAGTAGATCAGTCTATTCTCGGACAGTCTCCTAGCAATTCCGATTCATCCGGATGGTGAGTAAACTATGGTGTTTATAGCACGCCGCCTTTTAATTCTGAAGCGTATTGCCAAATACAGAAACCACAGGGCTGGCGCAACGAAAAATTTTCTTTTAATCGCAAAATAGAAGCAATAACTGAGTCGCCCGCCTGATTCTGCTGCAACTTAACACGGCGTTGATTTGCATTACTACGCAGAAATCAAGCCGGTGAAAACCAGGCCAGTTTCTGGTGCAGTTTGACGACCTCGCCGACGATGATCAGTGTCGGCGGGGTCAGGTGCGCTTCAGCAACCAGTACAGGCAATGTCCGCAGCGTGCCGGTGACGATTTTCTGCGTCAGCGTGGTACCCTGCTGCACGATGGCGGCAGGCGTGGAATCCGGCAGGCCATGCGCGGTGAGTTGTTCACACAGCACCGGCAATCCGAGCAGTCCCATATAAATGACGATCGTCTGACCGGGACGCGCCAGCGCAGGCCAGTCGAGATCGATGGTGTTGTTTTTCAGATGTCCGGTGACAAAAATGCAGGACTGCGCATAATCGCGGTGCGTCAACGGTATCCCGGCGTAAGCGGCCACGCCGGATGCGGCGGTGATGCCGGGTACGACCTGGAAGGGTACCCGATGACTGGACAGGGTTTCGATTTCTTCGCCGCCACGCCCAAAAATAAACGGGTCGCCGCCTTTCAGCCTGAGCACGCGCTTACCTTCTTTGGCCAGTCGCACCAGCAGGTGGTTGATGGATTCCTGCGGCAGCGTGTGCTGGTTACGCGCCTTGCCTGCGTAAATGCGGGTTGCGTCACGCCGAACCATGTCGAGTATCGCGGGCGACACAAGCCGGTCATAAACCACCACATCGGCCTGCTGCATCAGCCGCATGGCACGAAAAGTCAGCAGATCGGGATTACCTGGTCCGGCACCGACCAGATAAACTTCGCCTTCGGGCGCGTCATCTTTTTCAGCGGCCAGCAATTGCTGGAAATGGTCTTCCGCGGCCTGATCCTTTCCCGCCAGTATCAGCTCGGCGAATTTTCCCTGCA
>CAZXBP010000037.1:0-18515 GCA_964639015.1 uncultured Nitrosomonas sp. | reverse complement strand
CAGGCCCCATGAAACATGGCACAACGGTCATTGCTTTTGTGGAAGATCCTGATGGTTACAAAATCGAATTCATCCAGAAAAAAAACCAGTAAATACGCAGACCGGACTCCGCACTACTTCGGTGGACTTGAGTGCCTGTAAGACTAGATTTACTCTTGCGCGGCATCTTCTCCTCTTAAAAAAACAACACTGATAATATCACCAGCAGGCTGTCTGAGACTATCGATCGTAGCGAGGACGAGACTGGTTGCACGGGAATTTTCGATCATTCGAAGTGAATAGTCGCTTTATGTCAGCCCGGATAATGGTCAACCGAGGCTTTTAGGTTTAAACCTAAAAATCTCGGTTGAATGGGGTTTAAAGCGCGTGATTTTTTATTTTTGGCAAGGCACAATGAGGCGTAATAACGCGTTATTACAACGAATTGCAACGCAGCAAAAATTAAAAAGCGGCGTGCTATAAACACCATAGCTTGACTCACCATCCGGATGAACCGGCATTGCTCGAATTCATCCAGCTTTCTTACCCAGTGGTGCGAACTGCCACAGGTTTCAGTGTCAATCAGGCAAAGCGCTGAATTGGCGAAGAATCTGGTCATTGCACTCCGGCGAAGCTGCTTGCGCTGCATAACCTTGCCGTGTTCATCGACACGGTGAATCCGGAATACTTCTCTTTTGCCGGATCAATACCAATCAATTGCTGTAATCTTCACGTCGGACGCTCCTCCCTTGATTAGTGGTTATTACACTACTACTTGGAAAATCAGATGCCAGAATAGTGGGCGTCCCTTTCATTACCTGAAATGACTCCGAAAGTACTCGGCAAAAGAATTCGGCTCGCAATTTCATGCGTATCACTATACATTTTCAAAAAATCTGCTGCCGCTCATTCATTTGATGGAATCGGGTTGAACTAAAAAAAAACTCACAACAGCCGATTAATAGGGACATATTTATAATTATCCATATTTTTCCCAAAATACTGACTATAAAATGAAACATAATGCACAGTTGGAACAATCCGCAGCAGATAATAATCTTTCCACAACATATGAATTTGATGACATCAAACTAAAAGTTGGCGACAAATTACAGATTAAAGCAAACGCTTATGGAAAAACATTTTGCGGCTCGCCCAACAGCGATTACTGTACTGTGCACGTAATCGGCTACGTGCCGGAAAAAACCCTGATCATTTACCAGCCAGAGACAAACCGTACCGTGGGCAATTTATATCTCGAAGGCGATCAGATTCTGGTTCGTTTTTTCAATGGGCAATGTATATTCAGCTTCAATGTTTTTGTTGAACACATTGCAAAACTGCCATTCAAGTACATACACCTATCATTTCCCAGGCATATTTCCGGACAAACCATACGAAAATCAATACGTATAAAAAGCAATATCGAAACAAAAATCACATTCAATGGCCAATCCTATGATGGAAACATCGCCAATCTCAGTGCTACTGGCGCTGAAATTGCCATTCGCGCTGATTTGGGAGAAAAAGGAAATTCCATAGTTATCGGGTTTGATATTGAACTAGAAGACAATGTCGTTGCTTTATCGCTGCACGCGGTTATCCGGTCATTTCAAATCAGCAAAAAGGAGATCGGTGTATTACTGTACGGGATTGAATTTACCCAGTTGACACCCGATCAAGTTGTATCCCTGCGTAGCTATATCTACAAGGAAATGATTGATAATCATTGTAAAGTCATATGATTATCGCGGCTAAACGCTTGATCTCTTCAATAACACTGATACGATTCACTTGCCGACACACCCGCCAACACCTCGTGGACACACGTTAATCGTGTTAATGTGTCAGATAGTCACCGAGACCACCGCTACTCTGGGCTAACATAACTTGACAGTTTACTGGCGCAACATCCAGGTTGAGGTATAATCTCCGGTTTATTTATTTTTTGAATTGTTGGAGGTTTTTATGCCCATTTATGAATATCTTTGCAATTCATGCGGCGTCAGGAAAGAGCATATCCAGAAAATGAGCGACACGCCGATCAAAGCTTGTCCCGAGTGTGGCAGTGCGGAATACGCCAAGCTGATTTCAGCTGCCGGGTTTCAGTTGAAGGGCAGCGGCTGGTATGTGACAGACTTCAAGAACAAGCCTGCGCCGGTAACGGCCAAATCTGAAAAGAGCGGTGCTCAGGCACAATCGTCAGAATCCAAAACGGACGCCTCGGCAGCGTCCGAATCGAATTCAAAAACTGATGCGACACCGTCGACGGCAAAATCCAATGAAACCAGAGCCAGTGTAACCACACCCACTGTGGCTGATTGATCAAGCAAATTCTTTGCAATTCAATTCTTAATTTTTTTATTTCAATCCCTGTTACTTTCCGGTCTGAATACACACTATGCGTACAAACTACTGCGGAGCCATCAATACCCACTACCTCGATGAAGTCGTCACCCTGTTCGGCTGGGTGCACCGGCGCCGTGACCATGGCGGCGTGATTTTCATCGATCTGCGCGACCGCGAAGGGCTGGTGCAGGTGGTCTGCGATCCTGACAACATCGAAACATTTCAGCTCGCCGAAAAAATACGCAATGAATATGTGCTGAAAGTCACTGGAAAAGTCAGACGGCGCCCGGATGGTACAATCAATCCGGCACTGCACAGCGGAGAAATCGAAGTACTGGTGGCCAATATGGAAATCCTGAATACCTCATTGACGCCGCCGTTTCTCATGGACGACGACCATATCAGCGAGTTTGTCCGGCTTGAGCATCGTTATCTCGATCTGCGCCGTCCGGTGATGCAGTCGAATCTGCGTCTGCGGCACAAGGTGACCATGGCGGTACGCGTTTTCCTTGATCAACAGGGTTTTCTCGATATCGAAACGCCGATACTGACCAAATCCACGCCTGAGGGCGCACGTGATTACCTGGTGCCGTCGCGCGTCAATGCGTGCCATTTCTTCGCACTGCCGCAATCACCGCAATTGTTCAAACAATTACTGATGGTTTCCGGATTCGACCGGTATTATCAGATCGCGCGCTGTTTCCGTGACGAAGATCTGCGCGCCGACCGGCAGCCGGAATTCACTCAGATCGATATTGAAACTTCGTTTCTGACAGAAGAAGAGATCATGACACTGATGGAAGAAATGATTCGTCAACTGTTTCAGTCAGTCAGCAATATTACACTGCCAACTCCGTTCCCGCGCCTGACGTATGCCGAGGCAATGCACAAATATGGCAGCGACAAACCGGATTTACGCGTCTCGCTGGAATTGACGGAACTGACCGACATCATGAAAGACGTGCCGTTCAAGGTATTCCGTGAAGCCGCTGAAAAACCGAACGGGCGGGTCGCCGCCATGCGTGTCCCTGACGGCGGTCAGCTGACGCGCAAGGAAATCGACGATTACACGCAGTTTGTCGGCATATACGGTGCGAAAGGACTGGCTTATATCAAGGTCAACCATCTTGCTGAAGGACAGGCCGGGCTACAGTCGCCAATACTGAAATTCCTCCCGGAGGACATCATACAGACCATACTCGAGCGCACCGGCGCACAGGACGGCGACCTGATTTTCTTTGGTGCGGACAAGGCCAAGATTGTCAACGAATCGCTCGGCGCGTTGCGCATCAAGGTCGGGCACCAGCATGGTCACGCCACGTCCGACTGGCGGCCTGCCTGGGTTGTTGACTTCCCGATGTTCGAATGGGACGAGGAAGAAAGCCGCTGGCAGGCGTTGCACCACCCGTTCACCTCCCCGGCGGACGGCCATGAGGATTTACTGGTCACAAGTCCCGGCGCGGCATTGTCGAAAGCCTACGATATGGTGCTCAATGGTTCTGAAATCGGTGGCGGCTCGGTGCGTATTCACCGCCAGGATGTGCAGTCAAAAGTATTCGAGGCGCTCAATATCTCCGCAGAAGAAGCACAGGAAAAATTCGGCTTTCTACTTGAAGCGTTGCAGTACGGTGCGCCACCACATGGCGGCATTGCTTTCGGGTTGGATCGTATCGTCACATTGATGACCGGTTCGGAATCAATCCGCGATGTCATCGCTTTTCCGAAAACACAGCGCGCGCAGTGCCTGCTGACGCATGCACCGAGTACAGTTGAAGAAAAACAGCTCAAGGAATTGAATATCCGACTGCGCAAAACAGAACAAGCCAACAGCTAAGGCTTATCGATGAATCGTAGTGTTACGACATACAAAATCCCTGTATCCGTTCTGGTGATAATTCATACACCGGACTTGCAGGTTTTGCTGCTGGAGCGCACCGACCACCCTGGTTACTGGCAATCGGTCACCGGCAGCCAGAATCCGGGAGAGACGCTGCGGGAAACCGCGATCCGTGAAATCAATGAAGAAACCGGATTAAATCCGACAGTTTACCCGCTGTCATCACTTTCGGATTGGGACACGGAAAATCAGTATGAAATTTTTGAAGAATGGCGCTGGCGCTACGCACCCGGCATAACACACAACACGGAACATGTTTTCAGCCTCTGCCTGCCCGAGCCATGGCCTGTCACGATTGCACCGGAAGAACATCTCGCGTATCGCTGGTTGCCCTGGCAGCAGGCCGTCGAAAAAGTTTTTTCCTGGACGAATGCCGAAGCTATTCGTAACCTGTCAATCCATTACGAAAGCGCCAAGACTGCTCAGCCCCCCTGCTCGATAATCTGAGTCAGTTTTTCAACATCAATATACCGCGCCTGTTGCGTTAAACTGTGTGTTTCGGCAAACGGTACCTGACCCAGCAATGGGCCGTCAATTCTTTGCCGCAAAGCGGCGATATTTTCTTCCTGCGCCAGCATGGCGGAATCAACGCAATTGGCTACCCAACCAGCAAGAGATAATCCGGCATGTTTAATTGCCTGCACGGTCAGCAGCGCGTGATTGATGCAACCCAGCCGCATACCGATAACCAGTATTACCGGCAGATCGAGCGCTATCGCCAGATCAGCAATTGTTTCTCGAGTATTAATCGGCACCAGAAAGCCGCCGACACCTTCGACGATAACCACATCGGCATTTCTCGCCAGACGATCGTAGCACCGTTCAATTTGCGTTATTTCTATTGCCACACCTTCCTGTCCGGCGGCGATATGGGGTGCAATCGGTGCTTGCAGTGCATACGGATTCAGATCGTTAAGCGAAACATCAATATTGCTCGCGACGCGGAGCAATTCGACATCCTGCCATCGGCCGTTTTCACTGCCGGCGGCAATCGGCTTCATGCCTACTACAGCCATATTCCGGGCAGCCAGCGCATGCAGCAGCAGGCAGCTGACATACGTTTTGCCGATACCGGTATCTGTGCCGGTTACAAAAAAACCTGAGGACATTGCACAGCTATTCCATCAGGATTTGCCTGCGGATTTCAGGTGTCACCACCGTCAGCTTTGGCGGCAATTTCCAGGCATGACCATAGACAACCTCAAAAGTCGCGGGCAGTTTACCTTTAGCGCGCAAGGTTTCGTATTGCGCGATAACCTGCTGCCATTTTGTCTTTCCGGTCAATCCCGGGCGCTTGCCCTGCTGCGCAACAGTATGCGCACCGATGGCTTTCAAATCATGCATGACGCTTCGTACATCGTCATAAGTCAGCGTGATATATTCCATATCCATGACCGGGGTGGCAAATCGATTATGCACAAGCAAGTCACCGATATCATGCATGTCGACAAACCGGTTAACGTGTGCATACTGATCCACCTGCGCAAAAGCGTGCCTGAGTTCTTTTAAGGTGTCGGGCCCCAGCGTGCTGAACATGATCAGGCCATCCGTTGACAGCACACGGTTGATTTCGCGAAAAGTGCGATCCAGATCATTGCACCATTGCAGCGTCAGATTGGACCAGACCATGCCGATGCTTTCGTCCTTGAAAGGCAGTTGCTCGATATCGACACAGGCATACTGCACTGCGCTTTTCTTCCGGAATGGCCAGAACCGCGAACCACCGCTCCGCCGTTCCTCCTGAGATCGCGATTGCCGGAGCATTCCGACCGCTATATCGGCAGCCAGCAATTGACTGTCAGGATAGCGTTTAGCCAGTTTACGGCTGCCGTAACCGGTACCGCTACCGGCATCAAGTATTCTATCCGGCATATATTTGATCAATTCCAGGCGCTCAAACATGCGGTTACTGACTTCACGCTGCAATACCGCCGATTGATCATAGCCGGCTGCTGCTTTCTCAAAAGCATTGCGTACTTGACGCTTGTCCAGAATAAAATCAGAATGCATGGATACAGGTTACGAATTGCTCTGGATCGGATAAAAAAGGCGCGTGACCGCAGTGTGGAAACATGACGAGTCTGGCATTTTTCAACCGCAACGCCATCCATTGCGCGGCGGACGGATGCGTAACCACATCGTGATCACCATGCAGCAACAGTACAGGCTGTTTTATATCTTGTAGTTTGCTGCGCAAATCATTAGTTTGCAAAATCGTAAGTCCTTTTTGCAGTGCAGCGTAATCAGGTCGCTCGCGTTCAAAAAAATAGGTGCGCAATTGCGTCAAAGCCTGGGTCGAATGCCGTTCCCCGTTGATTTGCAAGGTCAGGAAACGATTGATGGTCGTTTTATAATTCAGATGCAGATTCTCCAGAAACAATTGCAGAAACCGATGCTCCATTCCCCATGGCCAATCCTGTTGTTGCACAAAACAAGGCGTGGTTGCCACCAGCACCAGTTTCTTTATCCGCCCGGGGTCGTTTATCGCAAGCTGCATGGCAATCTGACCACCGAGCGACCAACCGCAGACGATGCAGTCACTGGGTAGATTTTCGTTGATTATTTCAATCACATGATTGAAATCGCCAGGTTCATGCGCCGGACTGAGACCATGTCCAGGCAGATCAAACAAATGTACACGATATCGCATCGCCAGCTGATCACGGACACCCTGCCACACGCCGCCATGCATTGCCCAGCCATGCAGCAAGACCAGGTCCGGGCCGCTGCCCAGCGTTTCACAATGTATCGCCAGCTTAGTCATGCGCGTCATCAACAGCCGCTATTTTATGCAATTCATCGGCCAGAAACAGTATATCCGCTTCTTCATGCGCCGCGGATAACGAGATACGCAACCGGGCGGTACCCTGCGGCACAGTCGGCTGTCGAATTGCAGACACCAGAATTCCTTTTTCTTTCAATGCATTGCTTACACGCATCGCGTCTCGCGCTGCCCCTATGACTAAAGGCTGAATCGGTGTATTCGAAGGCATTAGTCGCCATTTCAAAGGTTGCAGCTTTGCTTTTAATAAATCAATAAGCCGATACAGCCTATCGCGCCGCCAGTTATCGTTTTCGATCCGTTCCAGACTTTTCAGCAATGCGTGCGCCAGTAACGGCGGACTGGCTGTCGTATAAATATAACTTTTCGCGGTCTGTATCAGCGTTTCGATAACTTCATCCGCGGCTGCGACAAATGCGCCAAACACGCCCGCGGCTTTGCCCAGCGTCGCCATATAAATGACTCGCGAAATAACCCGCTTTGAATGCGGCGCCTCTCCTGCCGAAGGAAACAAAATACCACGCCCTTTGTCTCCCAGCACGCCAAATCCATGTGCGTCGTCAACAAGCAGCATGGCATCGAATTGCTCGCACAATTCGATCAAATAACTGACCGGCGCAATATCGCCGTCCATGCTGAATACTGCATCGGTAACTATCAGTTTGCGCCTGCAAGTTGAGGCGGCAAGCTGCCGTTCAAGCGCAGCCGTGTCGCAATGTGGATAACGAATCAGCCGCGCTCCTGAAAGCAGCGCGGCCTCATTCAATGAGGCATGATTCAGTTTATCCGCAAAAATGGCGTCATTTCTCTTGACCAGCGCGGTGATAACACCAATGTTGGCCATATAACCCGTAGAGAAAAGTAGCGCCGCCGGAAAACCGGTAAAATCCGCCAGTGCCTGCTCCAGAGTATGGTGCAGGATACTGTGTCCATTAATAAGGTGCGATGCACCCGCTCCGACACCATATTGCTGCGCACCCTGACAGACTGCCTGTATCAATTCGGGGTGATTGGCAAGACCCAGGTAATCATTGCTGCAGAACGAGAGATATGAACGATCGTCAATAACGACATGCGCCGATTGAGGACCTGACGTAACGACACGATGACGTTTTAAACCTTGCTGCTCCCGAACTTGCAGCTGTTCGGTCAGATCAGAAAACATGTATTTCCGCTAAAACTCAGACTCACAACCCGGATCACAGTTAAAACCAATATTACAGCGACTGGATACCCAGCTTTTCGAATAATAACTGATCCTGCTGCACTTCCGGGTTGCCGGTGGTCAGCAATTTATCACCATAAAAAATGGAATTCGCGCCTGCCAGAAAACAAAGCGCCTGTATTGCCTCCGACATTTCACGCCTGCCTGCGGATAAACGCACCATTGCTTTCGGCATGGTTATTCGCGCTGCGGCTATGGTACGTACAAATTCAAACGGATCAAGTTTAGCGGTGCCATGGAGCGGCGTTCCTTCAACCTGCACCAGATGGTTAATCGGCACCGATTCGGGGTAAGGATCCAAGTTAGCCAGTTGCGCAATCAGTCCGGCGCGTGCCTCGCGTGTTTCTCCCATACCGACGATACCACCGCAGCAGACATTGATTCCGGCATTACGCACTTCCTGCAGGGTGTTCAATCTATCCTGATACTGCCGTGTTGTGATAACTTCGTTGTAGTAGTCAGGCGAGGTGTCCAGATTATGATTGTAGTAATCCAGTCCCGCATCACCCAGCTGCTTCGCCTGCCCAGGTTTAAGCATACCCAGCGTCGCGCAGGTTTCCATGCCCAGGTCTTTAACGGCGCAGATCATTGCGGTCACTTTCTCAATATCCCGCTGCTTGGGTCCACGCCATGCCGCACCCATGCAGAACCGGGTAGCGCCCTGCGCTTTTGCTGCTGCTGCTGCTGCGACCACATCATCAACCGACAACATGTCCTGGTTCTCAACACTGGTATGATAACGCGCAGCCTGCGGGCAATAACCACAATCTTCCGGACAACCACCGGTTTTGACCGATATCAGCGTGGACAACTGAACAGCATTGACGGCATGAAACTTGCGGTGTACCTGTTGTGCCTGAAAAATCAGATCATTAAACGGCATGTCAAGCAGGGCTTGAATTTCATTGATATGCCATCTAATCGGTTTATCTGCCGAATCGGCTATACTATCGGCATTTTCCAGATGATCGTTTTGCTCAGCGGTGAATGAATCGCAACGCATATAACTTCCTATAAATTGATTTGACCTGTTCGGTTTTCAACATGTGAAATGTCTGTGATGATTACGGATTCAAGTGCTATTGTCAATTTTAACCGGGAAATTTTTTGTATGGACTGATCAGTCATTGAAAGCTTTTTTCTATAACAACTGTATCTTATGCGATGCAATGTGCGAACAGGATTTTTGCGATGCCTGCCTGCAACATTTGCCAGGAATTCCTGTTCACCATTGCCCGGTTTGTTTAAGCGCATTTGCTTCCGATCAGGCTCAACTTCATCCATCACAGATATGCGGTTCGTGTCTTTCTACACCACCTGCCTACGACACCACAATCGCCGCATTAACTTACACATTCCCGGTTGATGCACTGATACACGCGTTAAAATATCGGGCGCAACTGGCCATCGCACCTATTCTGGCACGATTGCTGACCGATAAACTGCAACGCTTGGAATCCGCCCATAAGCCCGATTTGATACTGCCCATGCCGCTGCACTCCAGAAGACTACAGGAAAGGGGTTTCAATCAGGCAATCGAAATTGCGCGTTATGTCGCCCATGCGTTGAACATTGAAATTAATCTCACAGGCTGCAGGCGTATCCGCAACACGCCGCCACAAACCGAACTGGCCTGGAAATTACGTCATAAAAACATGCACAATGCATTCAGTTGTAAGTTAGATCTATCGGACAGGCATGTGGCCGTTATTGACGACGTAATGACAACCGGCGCCACGTTGAATGCATTGGCGAAACAATTGCGCCGCCAAGGTGCCGCAAAAATTTCCAACTGGGTAGTCGCCCGCGTTCAAATCAACCAGCTTCAAGCTGTATCAGATGCGAATTTTTAACCTAAAAACTTCGGTTGAATGGAATTTAGAGTGCGTTTATTTTTATTTCCGGCAAAGCGCGATGAGGCGTAATAACGCGTTATTACAATGAATTGAAACGCAGCCGGAAATAAAAAACGGTGTGCTATAAATACCATAGCGTGACTCACCATTGGGATGAACGGGTATTGTTCAGGCAGTTCTATTTGTTCATACCGTTAGTTTATGACGAAAAACGGTCAACTGAGATTTTTAGGTTTAACGTCCTTTCAATCAACAAACACAGTCACTATGTTTCATATCATTCTTTACCAACCCGAAATTCCTCAAAACACAGGCAACATCATCCGTTTGAGCGCAAACACAGGCACACAATTGCATCTGGTAAAACCATTGGGATTCATTTTAAATGACAAGCAGCTGTTAAGAGCCGGACTCGATTATCACGCATTAACCGCGATCAAAGTCCATGAAAATTGGCCCAGCTGCATACTTGAACTCGCGGGATGCCGCTTATTCGCAATTACCACAAAGGGGAGCACACGCTATGACAGCATTGATTATCAGCGAGGCGACGCTTTTATTTTCGGATCAGAGACCAGAGGATTGCCACAGGAAATTCTGGACAGCATTGAAACAGAATGGCATGTCCGTGTGCCTATGGTTCCGGCCAGCCGCAGCCTGAATGTATCCAATACTGTCGCCATTATTACTTACGAAGCGTGGCGGCAGAATGGATTCCAGACTGGTGTTTAGGTTTAAACATTTATCGCGTTCGTTACTGCAGATTCAGCGTTTCGTTCAGAATGCGCGGCGTTACAAAAACCAGCAACTCGCGCTTATCGTCACGTTTTGCAGTATTTCTGAACACATGACCGAGATAAGGTATATCGCCAAGTAATGGTACTTTATTCACCACGTTAGCTTCGTTACGTTCAAAAATACCACCAATCACAACGGTTCCCCCATTTTCCACCAACACTTTGGTGGTTACCTGTTTGGTATTGATTGCCGGCGGCAGGAAGGCATTCACACTTTGGCCAATCTTATCCTGATTGACGCTGAGTTCCATATCGATCTGATTATCATAGGTAATTAGCGGCCTGACTTTCAGGCTCAATGTCGCGTCGACAAATCGAACACTGGTCGCGCCGCTGCTTGTCGCCTGCTGAAAAGGCACGCGATCACCCTGCTCGATAATCGCCTCCACGCCATGCGCGGTCACCACACGCGGACTTGCAATTACCCTGCCTTTGGTATCCGTCTCCAAAGCAGACAGCTCGAGATTAATCAAGCGGCCATCATTGATTTTCAACAGGCTTAAACCTAATGTTGCAGGCCCACCGAGCGCCGCACCGGCTGCAGCAGGCAGATTTACATTCAGATTATCGCCGCCGGATACTGACTGACCACTGACCAGATTACCCGAATCGATGACGTTACCCGAGACACCCAGCCGTTGACTGCCTAAGTTAGACACATTCTTGACACCAAAACGCGCACCGAGATTGCGACTGAACGTCTCTGTCGCTTCTACGATCCGCGCCTCGATCATAACCTGTCTTTCAAACACATCGAGTCGTTTGATGCGTTTTCTGATTTCAGTTATTTTGATCGGAATATCGGTAACTGTCATCGTGTTACTGATATCATCAAAATTGATCGTGCCGCGGTTACTCAACATACCTTCAAATGATATTGAATTCACCCGACGATGATTGAGCTGAAACGTTTCAGTCATCAATGGCTCCAATTCCGAAATCTGCAGTCTGGCTTCCAGATCCAACAACTCTCGATCCGCCAGCTCTTTGCTTGGCGCAACGAAAATAACGTTTCCGGTTTGCCGTTTAGCCAAACCATTTGATTGCAAAACAATATCAAGCGCCTGATCCCAAGGTACATCGCGTAAACGCAATGTCAGATTACCACCAACAGAATCGCTGGCAATAATATTCAAATTGGTAAAATCTGCGATAACCTGCAGCACAGCACGAATTTCCACATTCTGAAAATTGAGTGATAACCGTTCGCCCACATAACCACCATTCTCGCGCCTGCGTTTTGCAATTTCATCCTCGTCTTCTATCAATGACCGAACTTCCAGTACAAACTGATTCTCCATTTGACGTGCAGAATGTTCCCACCGTCCAACGGATTCAATCACCATCCGTACATTATCTCCCTGCACGATCGTATCAATCAATTTTACAGGTGTCCCAAAATCGATAACATCCAACCTTCTTTCCAGACCTCGCGGCAAATAAGTGTCAACAAACTCAACTACAAGATTCTCACCCAGTTTGCGAACATCAATCCCTGTTCCAGCATGCATCAAGTCGACGACAATCCGGCCTTCTCCCGTCTCGCCACGCCTGAAATCCACATCCAGTACACTATTGAGCTCTTTCTCCGACATATTCCGAGTGAATTGAGCCGTTGAGCTTTCTCTCTGATGACGGTCAGAAACCGTATTCAGTGTGATCAATAACGATTTATCCTGAATCTGAGCATGATGGTGCATCAATCTGGAAAGATTCAGCACCACTCGCGTCCGGTCACCGACTTGTACAATATTGATACTGTGCAGATCGCCTTCTTCAATTATCTGGTAATTCTTTCCCAGTCCATTAACGACATTATAAAAATCGAAATAGATTCTGTTTGGATTACTCAAAGCAACACCGGTCGGCACGACTTCCAGCATTTCTTCCAAGGTTAATTTGGCAACAACCTGACCATTTTGCATGGTTGATATATCAATTGCCTGAAGATTATTGGATCGCCCTCCGGCTTCGGAATCAAACTCTGCATAGACTGTGCTCGCCATTATAAATGCCAATACAACACACCATGATCCTATGAAAAAATTTTTGAACAGCAGTAGTTTCATTGCATGACTCCTAATTTTTTAGCATAAGTGTGCTGACTCGTTCAGTCCACTCACTGACGCCGTCTTGAATTATTTCCCGTAGCCGGATTTCGGATTCTGAAATTTGACGGATCTGACCGAAATCCTGGCCCAGATAATTACCTACAGCGACCCGATACAAGGTGCCTTCCGGTGATTTAATCACGCCATAAAATGTCTCGTTCCGTTCTAACGAACCAACCATCTGAAGACTTTCCAGCGGATAGCTTTCTAAAAACTCTCTGCGGCGATTCAAATCAGGCTGTAAATCGCTGCTGACATGATGCACCTGTTCATTCTTTCTGGGCGCAAATGGACTCGGAATATCAAACGCAGCATAAGCAAATGATTCATATGGTTTCATTGCGGGAAGAGGGTCAACCTGGCCGGCCAGTCCCTCTCCGGCTGAGCTGACGAACGACTCCAGATCACTGTAACTGCTGCCGCGCTCACAAGCGATCAATAATGTTGAAACCAGCAACACCATGAGCTGGCAATTAGTTTTTTTCATCGCACCTGCCCTCCGTGACTAGTTGTTTCAGTCTCATCAAGATAGCGAAACGTTTTTGCCACAGCATCAAACACCAGAAAATCATCATTCCCAGGTACAAAACTGATATCGTTTAATGTCACAATACGCGACAATTGGGCGATATCACTGGCAAATGCGCCAATATCATGATACCTGCCCGTTACTCTGACCGTTACGGGCAGCTCTGCATAGAACTCAAGAATTGTTTCATTTTCGGCTGGTTTGAAAAGCTCGAACTGTAAACCGCGACCCAGACCTGCCTGATTGATATCAATCAACAAAGCTTCCATCTCTGATTTATTCGGCAGCTGTTTCAACAGTTCGCTTAATGACAGCTCGATGTCATGCAACTGCTGCTTCAGAACCGGCAGGTTTACTGCGCTCCTTTTTTTAACCAGAAAAGTATCCTTTAAAGCCTGCTCTTCGGTTTGTACATTCTCGAGTTGAGTCAATTGATCTTTCCAGACAAAATAATAGCCACCCGCCATCATCGCGATGAACAGCACCAACAGTGCCAGCAACACAATTTGCCTTGGCCATTTCCCCGGATCATTGGGGTCTAAATACTGTAGTTCCTCTATCAAATTCATAGCAAGCAACTCTTAAAGTACATTGATTTCTTCAACATCACTGTTTCGTGTGGATGACTTCAGCCTGACATTCAAATTAAATTCATTCTGGCGGATATTATTGACATTCACTGCTTTAATCTCGATAAGAACAGGTTTCTCAAGCCATCGGGATGATTCCAGGTTTTTCATCAGCGTTGATACCCATGCATTGGATTGCGCATAGCCATTTAAATTAACATTCTGACCATTCTGCTTAATGCTTTTAAGATAAACACCATCAGGGAGTTGTCTGGCAAGTTGATCGAGCAAATGAACTACCTCGGTGCGATTTCCCTGTAATGTTTCAACGATATCTTTGCGTGACAATAATTCCTGGGTCTGGTTTTTGATATCTCTGATTTCTGCAATCTGTTGATCCAGAATTGCAATATGATTATTCAGGAATTGATTACGATCATTTTGAGTTTCTATCTTTCTGTTGATGACATCGTATCCCGCCCAGATAATAAGCAGACTCACCGCAAAAACAAAACCCGCCGAAATCGCAACCTGTTGTTGTCGAGCCTTACGTTTTAACTCACGATGTGGAAGTAGATTAATTCGAATCATGATGGATCAAAGCTTCGCATAGCCAAGCCACAGGCAATTAAAAGAGCGGGTGCATCCGAATTGATTTGCCGTGGAATAATACGGCTTGATAAATCCATATTCGAAAACGGATTAACTACAAGCGTACTCAATTGAGTACGTTCTGAAATAATGTCATCTAACCCGGGGATTGAAGCACATCCGCCTGCAATAAGAATGTAGTTGATTTCAGTATATTGCGTGGATGTGTAAAAAAACTGTATGGCACGCATGACTTCAATTGCCAGCGTTTCACAAAATGGACCGAGTACATCCGTTTTATAATTTTCCGGCAAACTGCCATTACGCTTTGCCCTTTCAGAGTCTTCCAGGGACAGATTAAATTGATTATGTATTTCCTGTGTCAACTGATCCCCCCCAAAAGGCTGATCGCGCATATAAACCGATTCGCCATTATGCAGTACGTTAGTTTTCATAACTGTTGCACCGATATCGACAAGCGCCACAATCTGATTATCGCCACCGTCGGGCAATTGATCACTGATCAATTCATACGCAGCTTGTGCGGCATAAGGTTCGACATCCATGATGATGGTTTTTAATCCTGCCACCAGGGCAGCGGCCACACGATCTTCCACCTTATCTTTACGTGACGCCGCTATTAATACTTCCACCTCATTGGGGTTTTTGGATAACGGCTTCAGAACCTGAAAATCCAGATTGACTTCATCAAGTGCAAAAGGAATATATTGGCCGGCCTCGTTTTCAACTTGAAACTCCAAATCTTCCTCACGCTGTCCTGCCGGCACGATTATTTTCTTGGTGATCACATCTGACGAAGGCAGCGCCAATGCAATATTTTTACACTTGGAACCTAATCGCTTCCAGCCTTGGTGTATGCTTTCACCGACCGATTCCAGATCGATAATGTTGCCATCCTGTACAGTATTGGTTGTCAGTGGCTCAATAACATAGCGCTCGACACGAAAGCTTCCTTTTCCTTTACCGACTCTGGATAACTCAACCATTTTCACCGAAGAAGAACTGATATCAACACCTATCAGCGATGACGATTTGATTTTCATGAAGTCAAGATTGATATCAAATTTTCCCTTGAACATTGTTTTATTTGAGGTGATACTCACAAAAAAATGTTAATAACAAAACAATTTAAATGTATAAAGCATATTCACATGCCCAACCACTTCTGCCTGCAACAATAAATCTGACCATAATTCTGACAGACCTAAAAAAATATGATCTACGGAAAAAAGGGATATATACCCCCTAAAAACTTTCAGAATTAAAATTTCATTAACTTTTTAATCGATTTTTATGATCACTCGCTGGCTTTATTATTTTTTTATTTTTGCGGTCGGCACAAGCGTAATCGGCGTGTTAATGCTTGTTTTTGCCGCATTAGTGACCTATTCATCATTACCATCACTACAGGCGCTCACTGACTACCGTCCCAAAATACCCTTACGCATCTATAGTGATGAAGGATTATTAATTGGCGAGTTTGGTGCTGAACGACGTAACCTGGTTACTATCAAAGAAGTACCCGAACATCTTAAACAGGCGATACTGGCTGCTGAAGACGATCGCTTTTATGAACACAGCGGCGTTGATTATTTAGGTGTACTGCGTGCTGCTTATTCTAATTTTGTTGCCGGCGGCGTGCGCCAAGGTGCAAGTACCATAACCATGCAGGTAGCCAGAAATTTTTTTCTGACACGGGAAAAAACCCTGACGAGAAAATTTAGTGAGGCGCTGCTCGCCTTTAAAATTGAGCATAACTTATCAAAAGACAAGATCCTGGAACTCTATGTCAATCAGATCTATCTTGGTCAGCGGAGCTACGGTTTTGCCGCTGCCGCACAAACTTACTTCGGCAAACCGCTGCAGGAAATCAATATGGCAGAAGCCGCAATGCTCGCCGGCCTTCCAAAGGCGCCTTCAAGTTTCAATCCGGTAGTTAATCCAAAACGCGCAAAAACAAGACAGATTTATGTTCTGGGAAGATTACTGAAACTTAATCATATTTCCGAACAGGAGTATCGGCAATTAGAAAAACAACCGGTTCCAGTCATAAAACAAGCCCGGGAATTTGCGATTCCCGCCGATTATGTTGCTGAAATGGCAAGACAGGCCATTTATGACCGCCTGCAGGAAGAAACTTATAGCAAAGGGATCAGAGTTTATACCACAATAAGAAAACATGACCAGACAGCCGCATATCAGTCATTACGCGCCAATGTTCTGGAATATGACAGGCGCAGAGGCTATCGCGGACCGGTTACCTATATCGATCTGATGCAATACGGCACCGATCAGGAAAAAGCACTTGATGAGGCGCTTGATGACATCAGCAATAGCGGAAATATCATACCTGCCGTGGTTCTTTCAGTAAAAAACAAGGAAATGCAGATTTACGCAAAAGGCGGCCAGCTTCTGCAACTGAAAGCTGATGGGTTGAGATTTGTCGAAAAATATCTTAGCGAAAAGAAACATGCAGATAAACGGTATATCAGTCCTGGCGCGATTATCTACGTTCAGCAGGATACCGAAAAAAAATGGCATGTCACGCAGCTGCCGAAAGTCGAAGCTGCTCTGATTTCTCTCGATCCAAATGATGGCGCCGTGCGAGCGCTGGTAGGTGGTTTTGATTTCCACCTCAACCAGTTCAATCATGTTACGCAGGCCTGGCGGCAACCCGGCTCCAGTTTTAAACCATTTATTTATTCCGCATCTCTCGAAAAAGGATTCACTGCTGCGACGATTGTTAATGATGCGCCACTCTCTTTCAGCGCAGCGCAAACAGGCAGCAAATCATGGGAACCAAAAAATTTCGATGGTAAATATGGTGGGCCAATGCGCATGCGTGAGGCGCTTGCCAAGTCAAAAAATCTGGCATCAATAAGGATTCTGCAAGCCATCGACTTACAATATGCCCGAGATTATATTTCCCGATTCGGCTTCGACGTGGACAAACATCCGCCATACTTGCCCATGGCGCTGGGTTCCGGATCGGTAACGATGCTGCAAATGGCGGCAGGCTATGCCGTCTTCGCCAACCAGGGCTATCGAATACAACCTTACTTCATCAAACGTATTGAAGACGAGCAGGGCAACATTCTCGAAGTCACGCATCCAAAAACTCCATCCAATGGCGCTCCCCGCGTCATTGATCCACGCAATGCATTTATTATGACAAGTATGATGCAAGACGTTATCAACTACGGCACTGCGGTACGTGCAAAACAACTTAAGAGAAGTGACCTTGCCGGAAAAACTGGCACAACCAGCAACTTTATCGATGCATGGTTCTGCGGTTTTCAGAAAGATTTGGTCGCCGCTGCCTGGATCGGCTATGATGAACCGCAATCGCTGGGCACTAACGAAACGGGCGGACGCATTGCGCTTCCGATCTGGATGCAGTATATGAGCACTGCCTTAAAGGATGTACCTATAGCAAAATATACGCCGCCTGAAGGCATACTGGTTGAAAGAATCAACCCGAATACCGGCTTGAGAGTGGCATCAGGTGGCATATCTGAGTATTTTTTCCGCGAACAGCTGCCGCCCATGGCAATCGAGGAATTTCAAGATTTTGGTGGTGCTTCTCAAAACCTGAAAGACCAATTATTCTAAATCTGCTCCGATCACTGTCATAACTGCGCGTTAATAAAACACTGAGAGATAAAGCCCTCATGCCCCAATATACGAATTCTTTCGTGCAACCCAACCAGGATACTACAAACATAAATGATTTTGGCTTATCATCTTTTAACCTAAAAAAATCAGATGAATGGGATTTATAGTGCGTAGATTTTTATTTCAGGAAAGAC
>CAZXBP010000036.1:0-18587 GCA_964639015.1 uncultured Nitrosomonas sp. | reverse complement strand
GATCATGGACGGAAGGTCTGGCGATTCTGCCTTTCGCCCTTTTTGCCGGAGCTGCGTTTGTGGTGCCCTACGCGCTGGCCGGCATATTTCTGGGCCCGGAGTTTCCCTCGATTATCGGTGCTTTAACCGGGCTCGCCATTGTTGTGCCGGCGGCACGCCTTGGCTTTCTGATACCCCGGCGACGCTGGGATTTTTCCCCGCCTGAAAACTGGCCTGCCGAATGGATGGGCAGTATTGAAATCAAACTGGAAAAACTCACTGCCAGACCGGCGGTTTCCATTACGCTGGCCTGGCTACCGTACGGCTTGCTAGCGCTTGCGCTGATCACATCGCGGGTAAACAGCGACATCAAACATTTTCTTGGCCAGCATCTGACGTTCAACTGGAACACGATATTGGGTGAAGACGGCATTTCCGGCGGCATTCAGTTTCTGTACCTGCCGGGTGGCATCATGGTATTGACCGCGCTGATCACAGTCCTGCTGCACCGCATGGCATACCGCGAATTGCGCGCAGCCGCCCGGGAGTCACTGCATACGCTGCTGGGCGCCGGTTTTGTCTTGATTTTCACAATACCCATGGTGCGCATTCTGATCAATTCAGGCGTCAATTCCGCGGATATACCCGCCATGCCGCAAGTCATGGCGCAATGGATTGCCGATACTTTCGGCACTTTTTATCCTTTTTTTGCCCCCGCGGTTGGCGCGCTGGGCGCATTCATCGCCGGCTCAAACACGGTTTCCAATCTGATGCTGGCACAATTTCAGTTTGACGCCGCGCAACTGATCGGTGTGTCAGGCGCATTGCTGGTTGCCGCACAGGCCGCCGGCGCAGCGGCAGGGAATATGATCGCCATACACAATATTGTCGCCGCTTCCGCCACCGTCGGGCTGTCAGGGCAGGAAGGAAAAGTCATTCGCATGACGATTCTGCCGACGCTGTATTACCTGATTGCTACAGGTGTTATCACGCTCGCGGCCATTCATGCACTGGGCATCAGCGATCCTCTGATGCAGGATATTTCATCATGGCGCGAAAAGCAGCAGATTAGCGCTACGACACAAACCGGCTGCGCAGCCATTGCTCCAGCCGCTGCGTTGCGGTAACATCGTCACGGTTGTAGCGCAACAGCTCAGATTTCAGTCGTTGTTTTTCGTCCGCATCGGTTTCAACCAGGAAGCGATTAAACTGCACAATCGACCATTGGGAACCGGATGTATTATCCTCCCACTGAAAATTGACCAGTTCAGGATGCTTGCAGATTTCCTTCAGGCCGTAGCCTTGCAGCGGCAGCACAAGATTGTCCTGCACCGCTTTTTGCAGATCAAACATCGGTCCAGAGCTGCTGCCACGCGTTTTGCCGAGCAGCCATTGCACGGTAGCATGTTCAGTCATGTTATAGCGCTGCGCATAGTGTTTTATCACTGCTTTTTCATGATTGGAATAATGCGCCAGAATAACCGGTGAAAAGGCGTTGCGATAGCGCTCAATCTTTTCCAGAAACGCCAGCCAGCCTGCGTAGTCTTCGTTCTCATGATCTGTCCAGACATAATCGAAATCATCATGCGTATAAGGCGGCGCAAGCAGACCCCACAGATAAACATGCCGCTCACGCGTTGCGGTAAACGCATTATCCTCGATATCAAAGTGTATCCAGTTGCCCGCCGGCAACTCAATGGGATTCAGTTGAAACACCTGATTCTGCAAATAAGACTGCGCCTGTACCACCGCGCGTTGTTTCCGCTTGATACCGGACAAATGCGGCACGTCCGGCAGCGTTCCGGGTTCCTGCGCTGCGAGTTGCGATATCGTGCGAATGCCCGTTGCGGCCAGATGCTCCGCTGAGCGGCCATGTACACCATGCAGCAGCGAGATGTCCCCCTGATTGACGAAATGCGGCCGGCAGTGTGAAAAATAAGGGCAAACACGGCACTTGCTGTGACTATAATGCACTTTCGGCTGCTCCGGTTGCCTGCGCAACTGCCGCATATCCGACAGAAACGCATCGACCAGCGCATCGGCTTCATCGCCGATCACGGCTGTGCGATTGCTACCCAGAAATACGATCACCGGCAGGTCGGTTTCCAGCAACCGGCGATACAATCCCAACTGTATCTGCAACCCCCTTTTGTTTTCGCTCTGCGTCAGCTTGGCATCCGCAGGTTGATACTGACCGCTCTCATGACGAATCAAAAAATCCGGAAAACCCACCAGTCCGGCATCCGCATTCATCAAACGCGCCTGATAGATGACCGGCACGCCCTGCTGCATGAGTATCGAGGTGTGTTCGAACGATTCGGCATGATGCACGTCATATTCATCCTGTAATTGCCTCAATACGCGGCGTTCATGGTGCAGTCCCGCGTCGAACAGCAGGCGGGTGAATGCGTCCGCCTCAAAATCGATAGACTGATGCATATCCAGCCATGCACGGCGCCTGCAGGATGCCCAGGATGCAGCGTCACTCGGTTTAATCAGACGGACATCATGCGCAGATCGTGTCATATTCACGGCTATTTGAAGCTGTGCGGAATGGCTATGCAATTACATTGAATGCTTATCATTGTGATGAAATACGCTTTCAGCGACGCAAAAAAACTGCGATTTTAACAGCATATGAACGAAAACACTGTGCCACAGAACTTGCTTTTAAAATCTGATTGTGGCGATCAGCGCGCTTAAACGCCTTGCCCGTCAAAATTCAGTTTTTATTACGGTTCACGTGCTGGTATACTTGTCGGTCTTGGTGCACGCGTGCATCGGATAATTAATGGCGGGCCTCCCCGCATTGCACGGTGGTGAATCTGGTCAGGTCCGGAAGGAAGCAGCCACAGCTACTTTATGCAAGTGCCGGGGGTTCGGCTCGCCACCTCCAACGCTACCGGCGGATACCGTAAACTGTAAAGAAATCATCACCAGCTTCCGGTGTCGCGTGATTCACTGATTGACTAACAATGCTTCTTCAGCGCCTCATTTTTTAGAAACGTGTCCCAATCACAAGTTCTTGCACGCAAATGGCGGCCCAGAACATTTTCCGGATTGACCGGGCAGGCGCATGTCGTCAAAGCTTTGACCAATGCGCTGGAACAAAACCGCCTGCATCACGCCTATCTTTTCACCGGCACACGCGGCGTAGGAAAAACCACGGTTGCACGCATTTTTGCCAAAGCGCTGAATTGCGAAAAAGGTATCACCGCGACACCTTGCGGCATTTGTGCGGCGTGCACTGAAATTGACCGCGGTCATTTTGCCGACTTGATTGAACTGGATGCCGCATCCAACACGCAGGTGGACCACATGCGCGATTTACTCGAAAGCGCGCTTTATGCCCCCACCAGCGCACGCTTCAAGATTTACATCATTGATGAAGTGCACATGCTTTCCAAATCAGCATTCAATGCCATGCTGAAAACGCTGGAAGAACCGCCTGAGCATGTTAAATTCATTCTTGCGACCACCGATCCGCAGAAAGTACCCATTACCGTACTATCCCGTTGTTTGCAGTTCAATCTCAAACTGATACCCGCAATACTGATCGCCGAATACCTGCAAACCCTGCTGATAGCGGAAAATATTGCAGCCGAGGCAGTCGCGCTGGAATTGATCGCCCGCGCAGCCCAGGGCAGCATGCGTGACGCGCTGAGTATTCTGGATCAGGCTATTGCGTTTGGCGAAGGTCAAGTCAACGAAGCGACAGTACGCGAAATGCTGGGCGTCATTGATCACCGTCATCTTTATGAATTGCTTGGCGCATTGCTTGCCAAAGACGGCAAACGGCTGTTATCGATTGCCGCTGACATGGAATCGCAATGCCTTTCGTTTGATACTGCGTTACAGGATCTCGCTGTCATTTTTCACCGCATTTCACTGGCTCAAACCGTACCGGATGCGATAACCGAAGACATACCCGAATATCTCAGTATCCGATCAATGGCTGAGGCATGCTCACCCGAAGACATCCAGTTGTTCTATCAGATCGCCCTGCACGGCCGCAGCGACTTGTATCTGGCGCCGGATGAATACACCGGCTTTACCATGACGCTGATCCGCATGCTGACTTTCATGCCGGATGAGCTCCCGCTGACGGATCCCGCAACCGAGCAGCAAAGCAGCCCTCCATCGGTCCCGCGCAACAGTGCTTCAGCCGGACGGACGAATCAATCCGGCAACACGGAAACCGGCAAGCCGAAATCAATGCCGCAGAAATCCGTCACAAATCAAGCGGCGAGTGCCGGAACAGCCGCACCATCGCCGCACAGCTGGCCGACACTGGTCAAGCAACTGAAGCTGATCGGCATGGCAAAAATGCTTGCACATCACAGCGAAGCAAAACACATGACCGATAGCGAAATTGAACTGCTGATACCCGAAGCGCACAAACACCTGCTCGACAAGAAATATCAGAACGCCATTCAGGTTGCGGTCGATACTTATTTCGGCAAACCGGTTAAACTCAGTTTCTCGATCGGCAGTCTTACCGGTATGACGCCGGTTACGCTTCAGCAGCTTGAGAACGCGAAAAGGCAGGCCAACGCAATCGCAGCCATAGAAAAAGATCCGATCGTGCAGGATCTGGTAGACAGTTTTGACGCAAAAATCATAGAATCCTCAATTAAACCCATACCCATCCAAGGAGAAAAAACATGAAAGCCAATATTGCAAATATGATGAAACAGGCGCAGCAGGTACAGGAAAACATGCGCCAAATGCAGGAAAAGCTGGCCACTATCGAAGTGGAAGGTCAGTCAGGCGCCGGCATGGTCAAAGTGATCATGACCTGCCGCCATGATGTCAAAAGCGTGCATATCGACGACAGTCTGGTCGGCGACGGCGATGACAAGGAAATGCTGGAAGATTTAATCGCCGCCGCATTCAATGACGCAGTACGCCGTGTCGAGTCAACCACGCAGGAAAAAATGGCTGAATTGACCGGTGGGCTGGGATTGCCGCCAGGACTTAAGCTGCCGTTCTGAGCCTGAACAACACTGCCACTTATTTTATATACGCCCGTGAACAGAACCTACAAGCCGGTCAGAAGAAAAATGCCGCTGCGCACACCGCCACTCGCTGTTGAGCAAAGTGCCGTTGCAGCAGCCACTACGCACAAGCTGCAAAAACTGCTGGCACAGAAAGGCCTGGGCTCCAGGCGCGAAATGGAAACCTTGATCGCCTCTGGTCGTGTCAGCATCAATGGCAGGACAGCCGTCATCGGTGACCGCATCGGCGCGCAGGACCGGGTTCAAGTCGACAAACGCGTCATTCGCTTTGACTTTGCCGACCGCCTGCCGCAGGTATTGCTGTACCACAAGCCGGAAGGTGAAATCGTCAGCCGCAGCGATCCGGAAAGCCGTCCGACCGTTTTTGACAAACTGCCTCATCTGAAATCTTCCAAATGGACTGCCATTGGACGTCTGGATTTCAATACCAGTGGTCTGCTGATCTTCACCACCGACGGATCACTGGCTAATCGCCTGATGCACCCGCGTTTCGAAGTGGAACGCGAATACGCGGTACGTATTATCGGAAAACTCTCAGCGGAACAAATCACGCAGTTAACCACCGGCATTCAGCTTGACGATGGCGTTGCGTCATTTGATCTGCTCATCGAAGAAGGCGGCGAAGGAATTAATCACTGGTATCGCGTTGTGCTGAGAGAAGGCAGGAACCGTGAAGTCCGCCGCATGTTCGAGACCATAGGCGTGACAGTCAGCCGTCTGATGCGTGTGCGTTTTGGTCCGATCAATCTGCCGCCCCGCATCAAGCGCGGCCAATGGCTGGAACTCAATGAAAAGGAAATCCGGCGCCTGCTGGCTTTGCTGGCCAGAAGGCAGCCCGGAAATAGCGATCGTAGCGAGGACGAGGCTGGTTGAACGAGGATCGTCCGCAGTAGATTAAGTCTTATGTTCGAGACAGACACTTTCAGCCGGGAAGCTGATCACGGCGCAGTAAAAACACAAACTCATCGCCCGCGCTCGTTTCCAGCCAGGTGAACGGCGTTCGCGGATATTCAAACAACACGGCATCGCGGTTATGGCCGATTTCCACGACAAGCAAGCCCTGATCGGTCAAATGCGCGGCGGCATCGGACAGAATTTTCCTTGTTGCGCTCAGTCCGTCAACGCCGCTGGCCAGGGCGTTCTCCGGTTCATGGCGGTATTCTTCGGGCAGCGCCGCCATTGATTCAGCGTTGACATACGGTGGATTGCTGATAATCAGGTCATAGCGCCTGCCCGCCAGTCCGGCAAACAAATCCGACTGAATCGGATGAACCCGTTCCTGCAATCGATAATCGGCAATATTTCGTCCGGCAACCGCCAGCGCCTCGTGCGATATATCGACCGCATCAATTTCCGCATGCTCGAATGCGTGCGCCAATAATATTGCAAGACAACCCGAGCCGGTGCATAAATCCAAAGCACGATGAATTTCCGTGGCGTCTGTAATCCATGGCTCCAGCCGGTTCTGCAACAGCTCGGCAATAAATGACCGTGGGATGATCACCCGCTGATCGACATAAAATGAATAACTGCCAAGCCAGGCCTCATGCGTCAGATAGGCCGCCGGCAGCCTTTCGGTAACCCGACGCTCCAGAACATCAAGCACCTGATTCAACTCCGTACTGGTCAAACGGGCATCCAGGAATGGCTCCAGATGGTCGAGCGGCAAATGCAGCGTATGCAGGATAAGATACGCTGCTTCGTCGTAAGCGGTGTTCGACCCATGACCAAAAAACAGTCCGGCCTGATTAAATTGACTGACCGCGAAACGGAGCAGATCGCGTAATGTGTGTAAATGATTTTTTGCCTGATTAAACATGCGTTATGATGGAATACCCGTTAAATAAAAAGTAAAATCAGCATACCTGAAAGCGGTCGATTCTACCAATGACTAACAGCGATAAAGACATACAATTTATGCGCGCAGCGCTTGAACAGGCCGTCATTGCCGAAACTCTGGGCGAAGTGCCGGTAGGTGCTGTAATTGTTCGCCATGATACGATTGTCGGGCGCGGTTACAACCGCCCCATTTCATCGCATGACCCGACTGCGCATGCCGAGGTTATGGCGCTGCGCGATGCGGGGCGCTACCTCAGGAATTACCGCCTGCTTAACTGCACGCTTTATGTCACGCTGGAGCCTTGTCTCATGTGCATCGGCGCACTGTTTCATGCTCGTATAGAGCGCCTGGTTTACGCAGCGCCCGATCCCAAAACCGGGGTCTGCGGCAGCGTCATCGATTTGCCTCGCAATCCGCAATTGAATCACCATTTGCAAGTACACAGCGGCATTCTTGCCGAAGAGGCAAGCTGGCAGCTCAGGCGGTTTTTTGCGGAACGGCGTAAAGTAAACAGAATTCCCCAGGAGGCTGTTCAAGAATAGCGATCGTAGCGAGGGTGAGGCTGGTTGAGCGGGATTTTTCGATTATTTGAGGTGAATAGTCGTTCTATTCAACGAAAAGGATCGGAAAATCCAGCCAGCCGGAATCGTCCGCAGTAGATCAGTTTATTCTCGGACAGTCGCCTGGATTTAGCCAACGGCGGATGCACTTTATCATGAAAATACACATCACGATTCCAGACCAGCAGCTTACGTTGATTGACGATCAAGGCGAGATCCTTAAACAGTGCCTGATTTCTTCGGCAAAAAACGGAACAGGCCAGCAACAGAACAGCTTCTGCACGCCGCTCGGCAGACACATCGTCCGCGCAAAAATCGGTGCCGGACAACCTGTCAATACGGTTTTTGTCCGCCGCCGCCCAACCGGCGAAATCTATACGCCTGCGCTGGGCAGACAGTTTCCCAGACGGGACTGGATACTTACGCGCATTCTGTGGCTATCGGGATGCGAACCCGGCTATAACCGGCTTGGTCCGGTTGACACCATGCGACGGTATATCTATATTCATGGCACACCTGACAGTGTGGAAATGGGGAAACCCGGTTCGATTGGTTGCATTCGCGTCGCTAATCATGATTTACTGGAACTCTTTGAAAAAGTTCCTGTTGGCATTGAGGTCGATATCTCCGGTTAACCGGTTAGTATTGCCGCTTGCCGCACCGCCTTGCATGCTGCGAATCATCGATACAGAGCTCTTTTATAAACGAAGGCGAATCATTGAAACCGGCTGAGGAAGAATAAACCATGATTCAAAGATACTTTTTGCACAGCACTTCAAAAGGTTTGCTGCGTATCTGGTTTGCGATTATCTTATCGTGTTTTGCTTTTTCCGCACTGGCCGCTGAAGAGTGGCATTACACCGTCAAACCGGGTGAAAACCTGTGGAATATAACCGAGCGCCATCTCACCGGCATCCGCTATGTCAGACGCCTGCAGCAACTGAATAATATTCGCAACCCTTATGTTATCCCGCCCGGAACACGATTACGTATTCCCGTAGCCTGGACAAAGATAACAGAGGATGTCGATGCCCAGGTGGTTAGCGTGCATGGCGCTGTCAACATCATCCGCGCCGACCAGACTGTCCTGCCCGCAGCGAATGGCATGCGACTCATGGCCGGCGACAGTATTCAATGCGCCGATGATTCCTTTGTGACTGTTGAATTTGCTGATCAATCCCGCATGCGCGTGCAGGATAACAGCACCGTACGACTGGATGCGTTAAAAATTTTCGGCGACTACGGTCTGGTGGATACGCTGATTCATCTGGAAGAAGGACGTACTGAAAATTCAGTGCCTGAAGAATCAACCGGCACGCGCTTCAGAATCCAGACGCCTTCAGCCATGAGTTCCGTCAGGGGAACCGATTTCCGCGTGGGTACGCTTGATTCACTGTCCGTCACCACCAGTGAAGTACTGAAAGGTACTGTCGAAGTCAGCGGCGCGGCTAAAAATGTCGCCTTGACAGGCGGCTTTGGCACAGTGACTTCGATCGGCGCGTCGCCAGCACCGCCCGTCAAGCTGCTGCATGCGCCGGATTTATCTGAGACCAGCCGATATTATGAAAGCCTTCCGCTCGTAATCCATCTGGCGCCGCTGGAAGGCGCGCGGGCGTACCGCACCCAGATCGCGGTTGATCCCGAATTCAACACTCTCTGGTCGGAATTTGTTACCACGACATTGCCTTTCCGCGATGGCAGTATTCCCGATGGGCATTACTGGCTTAGAATCCGCGGCATTGACGGATTCGGAATCGAAGGCTTTGACACGGGCATTCCTTTTGGACTCAATGCACGTCCTGAACCGCCTTTTGTGACAGCACCGTTACCGAATGGCATGACCGCGCCCGAGAATCAGGAATTCAGCTGGGCGCTGCAATCGGAAGCTTCTCACTATGCCGTCATGATCAGTCAGGCGGCTGATTTTTCCAGTGTGATTTATTTTAATCCCGAGATTAAGACCAACAGCATAACCTTGCCCGACTCTCTGGCTCCGGGGCATTATTTCTGGCGGATTTTTTCAGTTTCCGCCCATGAAGGCGCAGGACCGTTCAGCGATACCATGCCTTTCAGAGTGCCCTACTCCGGCCCTTTGCTGGAAGACACGGAAATCGAAAAGGACGAGCTGACCTTCGCATGGCGTGCGCCCGCCAAAGGTCAGCACTTTCATTTTCAGTTTGCGCGTGATGCGGCTTTTACCGAAATCATTCACGATGAAATGACAATGGCAGCGCGGGTTACCGTCAAGAACCCCGGTGGCGGCACTTATTACCTGCGTACCAAAACAATCGAAGCCGACGGTTTTCAGGGGCCCTGGGGAGCGCCACAGATAATTGAGGTTCCCCGCGACATGCCTTACTGGCTGTTAATACTGCTACTGCTGCCGCTACTCGTTCTCATATGATCCTAGAAACCTCAGTTGACCGTTATCCGCAATGACTAACGGCATGAATAAATAGAACAATCTGAACAATACCCGTTTACCCGGATGGTGAGTCACACTATGGTATTTATAGCACGCCGCTTTTTAATTCCGGCGGCATTGCAATTCGTTGTAATAACGCGTTATTACGCCTTACCGGAAATAAAAATCCACGCACTCTAAATTCCCATTCAACTGAGGTTTTAGGATGATTTATCTGAAGCACCTACGACGGCAATACAACACTTTTACAGGACGCATTCTGTCGCTTCTGGCAATTATCGCTATCCTCAGCTACGCAGAAGTGATGGAACGCCTTGATTTTGTTATTTATGATGTGATGAGCACGCTTCGGTCGCCGACAAAGGATACGGATCTCGTTATTGTCGCAATTGACGATGCGAGCATACGGGAACTTGGCGGCTGGCCGTGGTCCAGAGGCGTGCATGCCGAACTGATCAACCGCCTGGCATCGATTGGCAATCAAACAGCAGCTTTTGATCTGCTGTTTTCCGAGCTGCAAGTCAGTGACCCTCACGCTGATCAACTATTCTCCGAAGCGATTGCCGTGCATGGTCATATCATTTTTCCGGTTGCGCCGGTATCAACCGCAGAATCCGGATTGCTTACACTGACCATGCCGCACCCGCTGTTCAGCCTACACGCCACGCTGGGACATACCGATATTGAACTCGATCACGATGCAGTTGCGCGCCGCGTTTTTCTGTACGGCGGCATTGACACGCCTTCGTGGCCCGCACTGGCACTGCGTCTTGCAGAAAGTGCATTATCGACTAAAGTCGGGGATTCTGATCAGCAAACGAAAACACCGGCGCCGCCGTATCACGGCAGATCCTGGGCGCGCACCGACGAAGTGCTCATCCCGTTTGCCGGAAAACCCGGAAGTTTCCCGCAAATCAGTTATTACCGTGTTTTATTTGATGATGACGCGCTTACCGAGCTGAAAGCCAAAGCCGTCATCATTGGAATGACCGCAACCGGCATGGGAACACGTTTCGCGACACCGGCATCATTAACAAGCAGACAGCCCATGACCGGTGTTGAATGGCACGCGAACGTTTATTCGATGATTCGGCATAACCGCATGATTCATCCTGCCACTAACAGCGCAACAATCCTGATTACACTGTCATGGGTCGCACTGGTTCTGTTTGTCACCGGCGCAGTAAAAAAGGATTTCACGATTCCATTTTTGCTGACACTGCTGCTGTTCACGCTTACGCTGACTTACCTGTCTTTACAGCTAACAGACCTGTGGATACCCCCGGGAGCCGCCTTGTTCGGCATCATTGCCAGTTATCCTTTGTGGAACTGGTATCGCATCAATCAATTTCTCCGGTCTTTTTTGATCAGCAAAATACAGTCCACCACCGCGCTGGAAACCATCGGAGACGGTGTAATCATTACTGACGCCAGTGATCATGTAATTTATATCAACCGCGGCGCTGAAAATATTCTGCGCACACAACTTAACCAGGTTACCGGCAGACTTTTACGTCAGATTGTCAACATTGAACCTGCAACAGACCAGGACTCCGATGTCAGCCCGCAATCCGGCCTGGACACGCCAGGAACACTGGAATGCCAGATCAAGACAGCATTGAACGACCGACGCAACGTTCGAATCACCCGCAATCAGCTGCATGATGAAAAGCATGTTTTGATCGGATCGGTCATTTCAATGGCCGACATTACCGACACCGTCAGGCTGGCGCAGCGCGTGGCTTTTCAGGAAGAATATGATGCGCTGACGAAACTGCCGAATCGTGCAAAATTATTATCCCGCTTCGATCAATTGATCAGATCGGTTCAGGGAACGGAAAAAACCATTACCGTATTTTTTGTTACCTTAGATAATTTCAAAAAAATCAATGACGCCATGGGCCATCAGGCCGGGGATAAATTGCTGCGCATTGTTTCAAAACGTCTGAACAGGCTTATCAGCCAAACAGGTGTAATTGCGCGCTGGGGCGGGGATGAGTTCATCATCCTGCTTGACCATTTAGACAGCAACAAATCGGTGGATGAAGTCGCACAGAAAATACTTCGCGTTATAGAACAGCATTTTGAAATCGACGGCATGAGAATTTTTGTCTCCTCGAGTATCGGCATCAGCTTCTACCCGCAGGACGGCATTTCCAGCGACCTGGTACTGGAAAAAGCGGGCACCGCGATGTATCAGGCAAAACGTGAAGGCGGGAATCGTTTTGATTTGTATTCACCGCAGTCTTCCGCTATCTGGACGCGGGACCGCCTCGAACTGGAAAAGGATCTGCGTACAGCGATTGAGTGCAATGAATTGCAGGTTTTTTTTCAGCCGATCACCAATGTCGTGTCAAATAATATCACCCATATCGAAGCGCTGGTTCGCTGGCAGCATCCTCAACGCGGTTTTCTGCCACCGAGTGAGTTCGTGCCGCTGGCGGAAAATATCGGACTCATCGGACAGCTCGGCGAGCGCGTGCTTTCGATTTCCTGTCTGTTCACCAGTCAACTGCTGCAGGCGGGCTATCCGGTAAAGGTATCCGTCAATGTCAATCCGCGACAACTGACCAACCCGGAATTTCTGGATACGCTTTTCAAAACCCTGCGAAAAACCGGATTACCTTCATCCGCATTGATGCTCGAAATAACCGAAAGCGCGATTGTCAATAATACCGCGCGCGCCAGCGAAATTCTGGCGCAAATCAAAGCCGTCGGTATCCTGATTGCGCTGGATGATTTCGGCACCGGTTATTCGTCGCTTACTTTGCTGCGTGAACTGCCCATCGATATCTTGAAGATCGACAAATCCTTCGTCCGCACACTGGATCAGAATCAGAACGATCAGAAAATCGTCCAGGCCATAATCGGTCTGGGTGCAAACCTCGGGCTGACAGTTGTCGCAGAAGGCGTGGAAACCGAACAGCAATCCCGGATGCTGCTGCAGCATCACTGCTGGTATCAGCAAGGCTATTTTTTCAGCCGCCCGGTGCCGTATCCGGTACTCCTGGAATTGATCGCCAGAAAAATGACCGCCGGAAAACAACTGGAAGCCGGTTGAGAAGCGTCAATGTGGCGATTGTTGACGGCAGCGTAAAATCCCATACCCGATTCATTCATGCAAAGGGTTTGAGATCAATCTTTTTGCCGGAAACTGTATGCAGAATTCGCTGCCTTTTCCTACCTCGCTGGTTATTTTCAGGCGTGCCTGGTGGCGGTTGAGCACATGTTTAACTATCGCCAGTCCGAGCCCGGTGCCGCCGGTTTCTCTGGAACGGCTGTTATCCACGCGATAAAACCGTTCGGTCAGTCGTGGAATATGCGCTCCGTCTATGCCAACGCCGGTATCGCGGACATAAAACAATCCCTTGCCGTGCCTGACTTTCCAGCTGATATGGATTTCGCCGCCTTCAGGCGTATATCGAATCGCATTGCCGATCAGGTTCCCCATTGCGCTGCGTAATTCTTCCCGGCTGCCCAGGATCTGGTCTTCGCTGTCTATGCTTAAACGGATTGTGTGTTTTCCGGCGCTCAATGACTCGGCCTCGCGATACAGCTCCCGCAGCAGTGACGGCATATCCACCGTACTTTCGTGAAGTTTGTTCAATGCATTTTCCAGACGTGAAAGTGTCAGCAGATCTTCAACCAGACGCTGCATGCGCGCGGTCTGTTCCCGCATTGCAGTCAGTGCAAGCTGCTGCATTTCCGGATCAGTGCTGTTTTCGACGGACAGCATTTCAAGATAGCCGATCACGACCGTCAATGGCGTGCGTAACTCATGCGAAACATTAGCGATAAAATCGCGGCGCATGGTCTCTATCCGCTCGTAGCTGGTGATGTCGCGGCTGATCAACAATTGCTGGTTCTTGCCGTAAGGCACCAGCTGAATCAAAAGCGTCAGGCGATGATGGCGCATTTGTTTCAGCATTAAAGGCTTGTTGAACTTGCGCGCTGCGAGATACTCCACGAATGACTGCTGACGCACCATATTGGTGATCTGTTGTCCATGATCGAGTTCAAGATTGATTCCCAGATGTTTCTCCGCGACCGGATCGCACCATTGAATATGATCAGTTTCGTCCAGAATAACCATGCCATCGGGCATGGCAGCCGTTACATTCTGCAACTGCTTTAATTCAAGATCCAGGAGCTGCTGATTCTTGTTCTGGGAGCGAACATACCGCGCCAGATGCGCAAAAACAGTATCCCAGGCGCCTGATCCCGCCGGGATGCTCGACGTAGTATGGTCTGAAATCAGCAGCCACTCTTCCAGTGCTATCAAATGGCGCGTATGGTGAATGACGAGCGCCAGCAGGACAGCACTCAGGAAAAACCATCCATAGACCGCGCTGGTAATCATTCCGATCAGCAATGCAATGATTGCAGCAGAAAAAACCAGTCCAAGGCGCCGAAAAATATCAGACACGCGCATAATCCCATAAAAACCCGGACCGCAACATCCGGATTAAACAGCAAATTTTTATTGAAATAAGATTGATATATAGCAATAAATGAAGAATAGTGTCACCTTAAAATACGCTTTTACAGCATGTCCGATGCTGAATCGGGATTAACAGAAAAACGATATCCGGCTCCGCGCACCGTCTGAATCAGCGCTTCCTTGCCAACCGCTTCCAGCGCTTTGCGTAAACGCCGGATATGCACATCGACCGTTCTTTCTTCCACGAAAACATGATCGCCCCACACCCGGTCAAGCAATTGCGCACGTGAAAAAACACGGTCGGCATGCGTCATGAGAAAATGCAGCAGACGGTATTCCGTCGGTCCTAACGTGACCGCATTACTGTCTGCCGTTACACGATGGTTTACGGGATCGAACACAAGACCGTCCATGGTCACTGCTTCATCCAGTGCTTCCGGTGCGCGCCTGCGCAATACTGCCTTGATTCGCGCAATCAATTCACGCGGGGAAAAAGGTTTTGTCACGTAATCATCAGCACCGGTATCAAGACCGATCACTTTGTCGTTTTCGTCTGTGCGCGCAGTTAACATGATAATGGGTATCCGCTGCGTACGCGAGTTCCTGCGCAACATGCGCGCAAACTCAACACCGCTCATTTTCGGCAGCATCCAGTCTAGCAGAATCAAATCGGGCAGCGCTTCATTGATCTGAATCATCGCTTCTTCGGCGTCACGCGCACACACGGGTTGATAACCCGCCTGTACGATATTGAGCGCGATCATCTGCTGAATAGCAGGCTCATCTTCCACGATGATGATTCTTGCCGTCATTTCTTTCACATTCCGATTGTTATGGTCATTTCATGCGCAAATTTGCAAACTTCACCGCGATGCACTACGCTTGACCCTTGGCAGTATTTTTCACTAATCCATTTACAAATTTGCATTCAATTTATGACCGGTTTAACTAAAAACACGCCTGTGCCGAAAGAAATCAAACTGCACAAACAATCCCGCATACTGGACATCGCGTTCTCCGACGGAAAAACTTTCCATTTTCCCTGCGAATTTCTGCGCGTTTATTCGCCTTCTGCGGAAGTCAGCGGTCATGGCGCAGGGCAGGAAATTCTGCAAACCGGAAAAAAAATGGTCAATATACTGAAAATCGAGCCGGTAGGCCATTATGCAATACAACCGCACTTCAGCGATGGACACAACACAGGCATTTATTCGTGGGACTTACTCTACAAATATGGAACCAATCAGGATAAAATGTGGCAAAGCTATCTGCAACGATTAGCAGAAGCTGATGCCGGTCGGGAATCAAACTCCGGTTTACCGATAAACACACAACCCTGTCAAAACGATAAAACATGTTGCTGATATTGGACGGTTTCAACACGTCAAACCAATGACCGGAAAATTCTAACACTCTTTGGAAGACTATGACCAGAACTACACATTTCGGTTTCAAGACGGTAGCCGAAGAAGAAAAAGCAGGTAAGGTTGCCGATATTTTTCATTCGGTCGCTGAACGCTACAACCTGATGAACGACCTGATGTCCGCCGGTTTGCACCGGATATGGAAACGCTTTGCCATCGATGTCAGCGGCGTCAAACCCGGCGATAAAGTACTCGACATCGCAGGTGGCACGGGCGATCTGAGCGCGCTTTTTTTAAAGCAGGTCGGCAAAACCGGAGAAGTGTGGTTGACAGACATTAACAATTCCATGCTTTCAATCGGACGCGACCGACTGATCGATGAAGGCACGCCCACGCCGGCCGCGCAATGCGACGCGGAAAAACTGCCTTTTCCGGACAATTACTTCAACTGCGTCAGCGTCGCATTCGGTCTGCGCAACATGACGCATAAAGCGATCGCGCTTAAGGAAATGCTGCGGGTGATCAAGCCTGGCGGTACGGTCATCGTGCTGGAATTCTCCAAAGTCTGGGAGCCATTACGTCCTGTATACGATACTTACTCATTCAGGATTTTACCGTTTATGGGCAAAATGATCGCCAACGATGCGGACAGTTATCGCTACCTTGCCGAATCCATCCGCGTGCACCCGTCTCAGGAAGAACTCAAGGAAATGATGCTGGACGTGGGGTTTGAACATGTCGAATACTTTAATCTGACTGCGGGAATAGTTGCGCTCCATCGCGGATACAAGTTCTAAAAAAGACCAACTCTTGCCCCCGGCAACTTAACCTCGAAAAAATTCAGAAACGATTGCAGTTTATTCCGACGCAGGCACCTTAGTCTGATCTATCGGTATTTGGGTGGAAGCGGCATGGACAGTCAGGCTTTGTTCTTCAGCGTGCTGAAGACCTATATGGAAACCTGCAAAACCAGGCATAACCACCTGATCGACAGCCATGCCAATAACCTGTCCGTCATAAGGCGAAATAATCTCGCTGCGCATATTCGTGATGGGATCGGTCACCACGCCAAGGACACTGTTTTTGGTTACTTTTTCGCCCAGTTGAACATGACTGAACAAGATGCCGCCATGATCCACACGGATCCAGGCGGATTGATAAAAAACCGACTCCAGCAAAACCGGATCGTTATCATTATCCAGCATATCCAGTTTATTCAACATCGTCAAAATGCTCCTGACGCCATAACGAATGGCGGATTCCTGGAGGGTCTGTGATTTTCCCGCCTCCAGTGTGACGGCGGGAATACCGGCCTTGACCGCCGCATGACGCAGCATGCCCTCTGTTCCTTCGCTATGCAGAATTACGGGAATGCCGAATAAATGCGCAAAAGTCGCCACTTCAGGAATGTTCAAATTTCCCCTGATCTGCGGCAGATTGGTTCGATAGGCGGATCCGGTATGCAGATCGACAAGAAAATGGCAGTGACTGATGACTTCATGAAAAAAGGAATAGGCGATTCTCGCCGCCGAACTGCCATAGGGATTTCCTGGAAAATAGCGGTTCAAATCCCGACGATCGGTCAAATACCGCGATGTGCGGTGAAAGCCCTGCAGATTGACGATCGGCACACCGATAACCGTGCCGGATAATTGGTCGGGATCGAGATCATGCAGAATGCGGCGGACGATTTCAATCCCGTTTAATTCATCGCCATGGATTGCTGCGGTCAAACATAACACCGGGCCGGTTTTTGCACCATTGACAACCAGCACCGGTGTTGGCAGATGCAGGCCATCCAGTGACTTCTGCGGCTGCCAGGAAAGCCGCATGGCATGTGCCGGAGGAATTTCGTTTGCAAGCAAGGCAAATGTCTGTTGCGGCAGTTTTGTTGCATCGACCTTCAGGCTGTGATCAAAGGCATCCGTTTCCGGTATCGCGGCAATCCTGCCGGAATTGCTGAAATCTGCGGATTCGTATTGAATCGCGTCATGTGGCGGGTGAGAAAAACCGCAGTATGGAGTCGATAACAATAACAGGCCAGCAATTATCCTCAGCATAATCCCACCCCAGCATAAAATTTATACAGGCGTAACAGAGGAATTAGCGCTTGGGTTGTCGTGTCAAAGACACTTGCCTTTTAACCCCTGTTAGTAACTCGGGTTATATCATCTTTAATCATAAATTACAAACAATTACCTAATATAAGTAAGTATTTACTTTAGAACATTTCTAAAAACCTATATTTCGTCACAAGACATCAGTGTTCACAAAAAATATTTATTCGGCATCCAATTGATATGTAATGGAATATTTTTTTCGCCTCACCCTGTTTGATACGCTGAATTCTTAGACACGTTCTTTATGAATTTTAGTAAAGATAATGAAACAAGCTGAACTTTTGTAGCAAAAACCAAAATTCAATGCTTGCGCCGCACAGGATTTTCCACCTCCGGATTAGCAACCCGAATAAACGCACATGGTATTTTTATTATCATATGCGTAGAATTCTGCTGTTGCAGTTTCCTGCCTCCTGATTCACTGCTCAATGATACCATCGCCATTAAACAATATCCGTATTGTGCTCAGTCACACCAGTCACGCCGGCAATATCGGCGCAGCCGCGCGCGCAATGAAAACAATGGGTCTTGCCGCGTTATATCTGGTCAACCCCAGGTCCTTTCCGGACAAGGAAGCCCACATACGCGCCGTCAGCGCCAGGGATCTGCTTGCTCAAGCCAGGATCTGCGGCAGTCTGGATGAAGCATTACATGGCACGGTGCTTGCCGCAGCGCTGACAACCCGCTCCCGTAAATTGGCGCATGATCTGTATGACGCGCGAAGCGGCGCCGGGATATTGTTCGAACACGCCCGGCACCATCCGGTGGCACTTGTGTTTGGCACAGAAACGGCAGGACTGACTTCGGCTGAAGTCAGCAAATGTCAGTTGCAGATAGCCA
>CAZXBP010000035.1:0-18818 GCA_964639015.1 uncultured Nitrosomonas sp. | reverse complement strand
TGTTCCATTTATTCATACCGTTAGTCATCGCGGATAACGGTCAACCGAGGTTTTTAGGTTCAATTCCTGCGCCAGACCAGCAGGCGGTTGTTCGCGGGCATAGTGAAGTCACGCTGTAACGACATGTCGCATTTATCCGCCAGTTGTCGCAAGTCGGTAATGTCCCGGATACCGCTTCCGGGGTCGCGAACTTTCAGCCATTCGTCGAACTGTGCGTTACTGGCGCTGGTGTAGCGACCATCGCGGTTGTATGGTCCGTAGGTGCAGAAGATTCCCTGTTGCGGTAACAATGTGCCAACACAGCTGAATAACCGGCAGACCTGCGGCCAGTGGATGATATGCAGTGTGTTGGCGGTGAAAACGGCATCGGCCTGAATCGTGGGCCAGTGATCATCGTCTATATCAAGCGGCAGTGGTGTCGCCAGGTTTTCTGAGGGATGGCTTCTGCACATGCTTGTGAGCAAAGTCAGTTTATCGGGCAATTCGGTGGGTTGCCAGACCAGATGAGGCAGGGCGGGGGCGAAAAAAACGGCATGTTGACCGGTGCCGCTGCCGATTTCAAGTGCTGCCGTACAATTGGCCAGCAGTGGTCGCAGTGTATCCAGAATCGGTTGTTTGTTACGCTCGGCGGCCTCTGAAAATATCATGTGCGTCTGGTTCTGCAAGGTGATGGCTCTCTCTGTGACGGCGTACAGAATAACACGGTGCGCTGCTGTTGATTCTGGTTCTAATGAAGCGTCAGATCTTTTCTACCATGAAAAAATGAGGCACTGTCTTCTAATGGTTTCCTTTAGGGAAAAACAAGCGTTTCCCCAATATACGCGTCCTATGGATTCAATTAAGATAGCCTCACTGGTTAAGGTTGGGAGGATATGATGATGAAAGCATTAAAATTTTCAGTACTATTGCCTTTGCTGATAATTGCTTTATCAGCTTCCTGCGCACAAATGAGTCCGCAGCCCGTGAGCGCCACAAGTATCGACCGTCACGATCATAATGCATTGGTTAAGTATTACGGAGATTTAGCCAGAGAAGCGAAAGCAAAGTTGCTTGAGAACAAAAAAATACTCGAAGAATGTGATACGCATCCCTATTATTTTGGCTGGCATGGCCAGGATCTCAGGTCGCATTCCGCAGCGAATATAGACCGATACGAAAAAATTCTGGCAGACAGTCTGCGCCATGCTGACCTTCACAGGCGTATGGCGAGAGAGCAGGCAGATCAAGTGAACAGAACAGAGAACGATCTCGATGATGAACTGACGGCAGCAGAGTCGGAATTTCCCAGTAACAAAACGTTATGATGGAACACGCGGACTCATCAATCCGCCGCAGTTTTGGAGTAACCTTTATCAAAAAGGCAGCATGAAATCCAGTGAAAACAGGATTTGATCTTTATTGTCGTCAAACGGTCGATAGGCTGTTGTCTGATAAGCATCAACTCTGTCGTAACGGATATTGGGACGGACATTCAGTTTTTTGATGACGTCCCATTTCAGTTTCAGTGTTTTGGCTATTTTCCAGTTTAATCCCACCGTCAGCGAATAATAATCCGCAGGTGTGACCGTGACACTGTTGATGTCACCGGCATAGCTGACAGCCGCGCCATTCCTGATATTGGTCGCGGCGGCTATTCTGAAGGGGGATGGATTACGGAAACCGTGTTTGTCGCGAAACCATTCGCCCCGGATACCCGCGGACAAATTATCCGTCAGATCGTAATACAGATGCGCGACAACACTCATCCACTCTGCGTCTTTTACGGTGTTGGTGTAGTGCAAGTTATTCAGTAAAACGCCGCCGGCAAGACCATAAACATGATGCAGAACGAGCAGCGTTCTGGGATTGATTTTTTGTTTGAAAACGATGTTATAGAATCCCCAGGGTTCGCTGCTGCGTGTGGAAGTTGCACCATACGTGCCTGAGATATGCAGTGAAGTTGCCTGATTGTCGCTGCTCCAGGTGAATCCCGCAATGCCGCTCCAGTTTTCCAGTTCTTTGTCCCATCCTGCGTCCCAGCCGCCGGTAGCGCTGCCGGTAAGCGCGCCTCCTAAAATAAGCCAGTTTTTATTGACGGTATAGTTTGCCAGCAAGCCTGTATGGGTAAAAGGTTCACCGACATTCAGGGTATAAGCGCGTGTGTAAAAAAAATTGTCGGGCGCCGGAACCGTTTCGAAACCCGTCGGCGTGTAGAAGTGACCCAGCTTGACATTGAGTCCGTTGCCAATGGGGGCGTACACTTCCAGGTAAGTTTGCGGGAGTGCAATGCCGTAGGTGCGTGACGAGGAACAGCACAGATTCAGATCCCAATTGCTCCTGCTGAGGGGGGCTCCAGTATTCACATCAAATGTGGGAACACCGAAGGCTTGAGTAAAAATGGCGTCTGTGCCAAACATGAAGTCGACACGCCCTCCGATATCCCAGGCATTGCCGGTTGATACCACGGGCCGTTGTACAAATAAATTCAATTGATTCAGTTGAAATCGGTTTGCCTGGTCAGCAAAAATAACCGGACCATTATATCCGCCAGACTGACTGGGATTGAAGGTGGCGCCGCCATTAATCCAGCCGCCAAATTTTATTCCGCTTTCGCTGATAAGATTTTTCAGGTTGCCAGCCTGGAGTGTAATTGAGTAAGTATCGAAAAATAACACAGTGCTTGCTAAGGCACATAACAACCATTTGTGGAATTTCATGTTCGAATGATGATAAAGGCGCGTTCGTATAAGTGAAGCATCTATAAAATATGCCGAGCTGATTCAGTGATGAGATAATCTCAATTTAAACCTCGGAATTGCTGGATTTTCTTCTGATGCATGGCATACATTTTCCTGCGTTGCGGATGATATCCGGGGCTTGTGTAACCGGTCAATTCCGCGAGATTCTATCGATTTATACAAAAAACGGCCAATGCTTTTTTCGTCTGCTAGTCCTGGCGATTCAGCCAGTCTTCCCGCATACGGCGCGCTTGTATGAATGCCTGTTCCAGCGCATAGCCATTTTCTTCCCGCAGCAGGGTCTGCAACACGTTCAGCTCGTTTTGAAAAGCTTCCAGTTCCTGAAGCAGCGCCTCACGATTGGCAAGGCAGATGTCACGCCACATTTCCGGCGAGCTGCTGGCGATTCGGGTAAAGTCGCGGAAGCCACTGCCGGCAAAGCGCAACAGGTTTTCAGGGCTATTCGCGCTGTTACGTAAATGATTCATCAGCGCGAATGCCAGAACATGCGGCAGGTGGCTGGTGGCAGCGAGGATGCGATCGTGTTCTTCAACCGGCATTTGCGAGACTTTTGCGCCGCAGGCCTGCCACAGGGCGATGGTTGTTTCGACAGCTTCAGTCCGGGTTTCGGCAAGCGGGGTGAGGATGACATGCTTGCCGGTGTACAGATCGTTCTGCGCGGCGAGAACGCCGCTTTGTTCGGCACCTGCAATCGGATGGCCGGGTACAAAGTTTTTCAGATTTTCGCCGAGTTGACCGCGCGCGGCAGTGACGACGTCCTGTTTTGTACTGCCCGCGTCAGAGACGATGGTGGTGGAGTGCAGGTGCGGCGCGATTTGCGCCATGATGCTTCCGGTCTGACCGACCGGCATGGCGAGCAGTACAAAATCGGCCTGATTCAGGGCAGAAGCGATGTCGGGCGCGATTTCATCAATGACGCCTTGTTCCAGTGCGCGCTGCATGTTTTCACGGCTGCGCCCGACCCCGGTAATGTGACGCACCGCGCCGACTTTGCGCAGTGCAAGCGCAAAGGAGCCGCCGATCAGTCCGACGCCGATGATAACCAGTTTGTTAAGCACTGTGGATGACATGCGTTGTGATCATAGACTGCGCACCGCGCCGCTTCCCGTTATTCATGACAATAATCACGCTATTTCTTCCAGTGCGTATTCGAGTGATTGCAGGAAACGCTGATTTTCATATTCCAGTCCTATGGTGACGCGCAAATGATGCGGCATTTCATAGATGCCCAGCGGGCGAACAATGACGCCCTGCCTTAACAGATTTTGATAAACCTTGAGCGTATTCTCGTCATCGCCTTTAACCTCAAAGCTAATGAAGTTGCCGTATGACGGAATATATTTTACGCCCAGCTTGCGGAAGCCATCAGTCATTTGCAGCATGCCTGCACGATTCAATGCGTATGCCCGTTGAACAAATTCAGTGTCTTCCAGTGCCGCCAGCGCACCGATCAGCCCAATGCTGCTGACGTTAAACGGTTGGCGTACACGGTTCATCAGGTTGGCAACCTCGGAATGCGCGAGTCCAAAGCCGACACGCACACCGGCCAGTCCATAGATTTTGGAGAATGTCCGTGTGATAACCAGATTAGGGAACTGCTTCAGCCAGCTGATGCTGTCCGGTTTGTTTGCCGAGGGCAGATAATCATAATAGGCTTCGTCAAGCACGACCAGAACGTCGCGCGACACACGCTCAATGAAACGCAGTAGATCGTTGGAACCGGATAACGTACCGGTCGGATTGTTCGGGCTGGCGATAAAAACCATGCGCGTTTCCGGTGTGATAGCGTCGAGAATCGCCGGGAGATCATGCCCGTAGTCCCGGGCAGGCACCGAAATGCCTTTGGCGCCGATGGTCTGCGTGACCAGCGGATAGACAGCAAAGGCGTGTTGCGAGTAGATGGCTGTCGCGCCCGGTTTCAGGAAAACACGTGCAGCCAGGTCCAATACATCGTTGGAACCGTTGCCGAGAACGATTTGTCCACTGTCAATGCCGTATCGCTGCGATAACGCTTGTTTTAATTCGAATCCGCTGCCATCGGGATAGCGGGCGATGTCGTGCAGTGCCTGAATCATGGCTTCCAATGCCAACGGACTGGCGCCAAGCGGGTTTTCGTTTGAAGCCAGTTTAACGATATTGCCTTCGTCCAGTCCCATTTCCCTGGCGAGTTCCGAAATCGGTTTTCCCGGTTGATACGGTTGAATGGCGCGGATATATTCCGGCGCAAAATCACAAAGATTCATAATGAATTTTTTATCAATAGTTGAAATATCTGGATTAATTTTTATCGCTTGTTTTTGCTGCAATGCAGGCAGGCAGGCTGCCTGCATTGTCATGCGCTGAGTCAGGCCTGTGTGACGGGGTAGGATCCGAGAATTTTCAGGAAACTTGCCTTTTCGTTCAGTTCCTTGAGTGCGACAGCGACATTGCTGTCGTTTTGATGACCCTCGATATCCACAAAAAAAACATATTGCCAGAGATTGATGCGCGAGGGGCGCGATTCAAGTCGGGTCATGCTGACGCCATGTGTTGCAAAAGGCGTCAGTAAGCGGTGAATGGCCCCAGCATAATTGCCGGCGGATATGATCAGCGATGTTTTGTCCTTACCTGACGGTTCGACGTTCTGCATGCCGAGCACCAGAAAGCGGGTGGTATTTTTGGAATCATCTTCAATGTTTTCGGCGCAGATTATCAATCCATAACGCTCAGCCGCTCTTTTCCCGGCAATTGCCGCAGCTGTGCTGTCCTGCGCGGCAAGACGGGCGGCATCGGCATTGCTGCCTGCGTGAATGTAATGTTTACTGGACAGCGTTGGCAGATTAGCCTGTAGCCAGTGGTGACACTGCGCGAAGGATTGTGGGTGTGAGTAAATTTTGCTGATCTGCTTTAAATCCGTTTGCCGGGCCATTAGCGATTGATGTACCGGTAGTTGGATTTCGCCGCAGACGGTCAGCGATGTCTGTAGCAGCAAGTCGAGTGTTCTGCCAACTGCGCCTTCGGTTGAGTTTTCTACGGGAACAACGCCATAGCCGGCGCTGCCGGATTCAACGCTGCGAAATACTTCATCGATCGAGTCGCATGGCAGCGTAGAGATCGCGGTGCCGAACCGTTTAATCGCGGCTTCTTCGGAAAATGTGCCTTGCGGTCCCAGGCAAGCGACTGTCATTGGCTTTTCCAGCGCGCGGCATATCGACATGATTTCAGTGAAGAGCTGTGCGATACGTATATTGTCGAGCGGTCCCGGATTCTCGCGTTTAATCCTTTCCAGAATTTGAGCTTCGCGTTCGGGCCGGTAGATTATGCCATTTTTTTTGATGATTCCGATCTGCTGGGCGCATTCCGCGCGCATATTGACCAGCCTGAGTATTTCGCTATCGATGCCGTCGATCTTGTCGCGTAATTGTTTTAATTGCTCATTCATAGCGCGTTAAATGTTTATTGAATCGGGAAAGGCACATAGCGCACGGATAGCACGCCCGAAATCAAAGCAATCGCTTCAATGACTTTCTGCGGAACGGGACTATCCACATCAACCAGAGTATAAGCCATTTCGCCGCGGGATTTATTGACCATATTGTGTATGTTTAAACCGGCCTTGGCCAAGCTGGTGGAAACCTGTCCGACAATATTGGGCACGTTGGCGTTGGCAATCGCCAGTCGATGTGGTGATTCGCGTTCCATGCCGATATTCGGGAAATTAACCGTGTTTTTGATATTTCCGTTTTGTAAAAAATCGATGAGCTGGTTGATCACCATGATTGCGCAGTTTTCTTCGGCTTCGTGCGTCGAAGCGCCCAGATGCGGCAATGTCATGACGGCTTCGTGATGTTGTAACTTCTGGCTGGGAAAGTCGCAAACATAATATTTTATTTTCCGGGATGCAATGCCATCAAGTATGGCGTCTTCACTCGCGATAGTGCTGCGCGAAAAATTCAGCACAATGACGCCCTGTTTCATCAGACTGATGCTTTTTTCGTTAATCAGGTGCCGGGTCGAATCCAGCAGCGGCACATGAACCGTAATAAAATCACTGTGTCGCAGTAATGCTTCGAGGGTATTGGCTTTTTTGACTTCGGACGATAAACTCCAGGCCGACTCGACGGTAATGTTCGGGTCGTATCCGACAACTTTCATACCCATTTTAAGCGCTGCGTCAGCCACCATCCGGCCGATTTCGCCTAATCCTATGATGCCGAGCGTGCGCCCGGGAAGTTCGATACCGGAGAAACGTTTCTTCTCTTTTTCAGCGTGCTGGTGCAGTGCATCGTCATTGCCTTGCAGGGTTTCGACAAAACGTAATGCCGGCAGAAGGTTGCGCGCGGCGATCAGCAATCCTGCAATCACCAGTTCCTTGACGGCATTGGCGTTTGCTCCCGGTGTGTTGAATACAGGTATGCCGCGTTGGTTCATGGCTTGTACGGGGATATTATTGGTACCGGCGCCTGCGCGTCCGATGGCCAGAACGCTTTCGGGAATGGCCATGTTCAGCATGTCGTGTGAACGAACCAGAATGGCATCCGGTCTGGCGATATCCACTCCGACACGATAGTGATCCTTCGGAAAGCGTTCCAGTCCCAGTGGCGAAATCTGGTTTAATGTCTGAATGCCGAAGGTGTTTTTTTGATGATCAACCATTCTTGTCAGCAAACTCCTTCATGAATTCAACCAGTTGAACAATCCCTTCAATGGGCATGGCGTTATAGAGCGAAGCACGCATTCCGCCGACAGAGCGATGTCCTTTCAGCTGAATCAGACCGCGAGTCTCGGCCTGACTGAGAAATGCGGCATCGAGCGTGGGATTTTTAAGTGTAAACGGAACATTCATGCGCGAACGGTCGGGTCTGGCAATTGGGCAATGATAGAAATCACAGCTGTCGATCATATCGTACAGCATCGCAGCTTTACGGATGTTCGCCTGTTCAATTGCGGTCAGGCCGCCTCGCTGCAAGAGCCATTTGATGACCAGTCCGGTCATGTAGATAGCGTAGGTTGGCGGCGTGTTGTACATGGAAGCATTGTCGATGTGTACCTGATAATCAAACAGGGTTGGTGTTTCGGGTAATGCGTCACCTGCAAGATCCTCGCGGATAATAACCAGTACCAGACCGGCCGGCCCAAGATTTTTTTGCGCGCCTGCGTAGATCAGGCCGTAGCGTGAGACATCCAGCGGGCGCGACAAAATATTCGATGACATATCGGCAACCAGCGGAGTGGTGCTGTTCTCAGGCAGATCGGGTGTCCAGTTGAATTCAACCCCGCCGATTGTTTCGTTGGTTGTGTAGTGAATGTATGCGGCGTCCTTGTTCAATTGCCATGTGTCCTGCCGGGGGATGCAGGTGAAGCGGGCGTTTGCAGACGATGCGGCGATGTTGGTTGTGCAGTAGCGTTGCGCCTCTTGAACAGCTTTCTCAGACCACTGGCCAGTGAGAATATAGTCCGCGATCTTTCTGCCGCGCAGCAGATTCATCGGGACCATGGCGAACTGACTGGATGCGCCGCCTTGCAAGAACAGGATTTTGTAGTTTTTCGGTATCGATGCGAGGTCGCGTAAATCACTTTCCAGCGTTTCAATGATGGACATGAATTCCTTGCCGCGATGACTCATTTCCATGACGGACATTCCGCTGCCCTGCCAGTCAAGCATTTCATCGCGAGCCTGCCGCAGGACTTCCTTCGGTAATACCGCGGGGCCGGCGCTGAAATTGTAGATAGGATTCATGGGTTGCATCAGAAAAAATACGGAAATTTTTTAAGAAAAAAACAACATCGCGCCGGGCTTATTCTTCGTCACTTTCAATGACACGTTCCAGTCCCGTAAGTTTTTCACCTTCGCTAAGATTGATCAGCGTTACGCCCTGGGTTGCGCGGCTCATTTCGCGCACTTCATTGACACGGGTGCGAATCAATATGCCGCCTGAGGTGATCATCATAATCTCATCATCAGGGCGGACCAGTTTTGCGGTGACAACCTTGCCGTTGCGTTTGCTGGTTTTAATGGCAATCATGCCTTGTGTGCCACGGTTATGGCGGGTGTATTCGCTGATTGGCGTGCGTTTGCCATAGCCGTTTTCGGTTACGGTAAGCACGGCCTGCTCTTCATCTTCGGCGACCAGCATGGAAATGACTTTATGACCCGCCGCCAGTTTCATGCCACGTACGCCGCGTGCGCCGCGTCCCATTGGGCGGACGTCATTTTCGCTGAAGCGCATGGCTTTTCCGTTGTCGGAGAATAGCATGACATCGTATTTGCCGTCGGTCAGCGCAACGCCGATCAGATAGTCGTCTTCGTTGAGGCCGATCGCGATAATGCCGTTGCTGCGCGGTCGCGAGAATTCGGTTAAAGGCGTTTTTTTGACTGTGCCCAATGCGGTGGCCATAAATATAAAGTGATTGTCATCGAACGATTTGACAGGCAGCACAGCGTTGATTTTTTCGCCTGACTCCAATTGGACCAGATTGATGATCGGTTTGCCACGCGAAGTTCGTCCGCCTTGAGGCACCGTGTATACTTTGATCCAGTACACGCGCCCAAGGCTGGAGAAACACAGAATATAATCGTGTGTGTTGGCGATAAACAGATTGTCGATAAAATCATCTTCCTTGGTGCTGGTGGCCAGCTTGCCGCGCCCGCCGCGTTTCTGTGCACGGTATTCATCGAGTAACTGGGATTTGATGTATCCGTTGTGAGAAAGTGTGACGACTACATCGGCAGGTGTAATCAGATCCTCCAGGCTTAGATCCTGCGTATCAACAATAATTTCACTGCGGCGTTTGTCGCCAAATTGTTGCCGAATGGCTTCCAGTTCTTCCGAGATGATGTCTGTAATCCGTTCGGGGGTCGCCAGTACGTCGAGGAAATCGATAATGCGATCCATCACATCTTTGTACTCATCGACGATTTTATCCTGTTCCAGTCCGGTGAGGCGTTGCAGGCGTAATTCGAGTATGGCCTGCGCCTGTGCATCGGAAAGCCGATAACCCTGTTCGCGCATGCCGAATTCAGGTGATAATCCTTCAGGGCGGAAAGCCATCGCATCTGCCATGGCGCGTACGAGCATTTCTTCGACCAGCACTGAGCGCCATTCCCGGGCCATTAAGGCTTCCTTGGCGACTGCAGGTGTTGACGAAGCTTTGATCAATGCGATGATTTCATCAACATTGGACAATGAAACAGCAAGGCCTTCCAGAATATGTCCGCGTTCACGCGCTTTTTTGAGCTCGAAAACGGTTCTGCGGGTGACAATTTCGCGCCGGTGACGCAAGAATGCATCCAGGATTTGTTTCAAATTCAGAAGGCGGGGCTGGCCATCGATAAGCGCGACCATGTTCATACCGAAAGTATCCTGCATCTGTGTTTCTTTATACAGATTATTCAGGATGACTTCAGGAAGTTCGTTGCGTTTGAGTTCGATGACGACACGCATGCCGGATTTGTCCGATTCATCCCGCAAATCCGAGATTCCTTCAATTCTTTTATCGCGTACAAGCTCGCCAATGCGGATGAGCAGGTTGGCTTTGTTGACCTGATAAGGAAGTTCATCAACGATAATCGCCTGTCGACTGCCTTTGTCGATGTCTTCAAAATGCGTGCGTGCACGCATGATGACGCGCCCGCGACCGGTGCGGTAGCCATCGTGCACGCCGGATATGCCGTAAATAATCCCGGCAGTGGGAAAATCAGGTGCCTGAATGCATTCAATCAGTTCGTCGATACTGATGTCGGGATTTGCCAGCAGTTTCAGGCTTGCGTCAATGACTTCATTGAGATTGTGCGGCGGAATGTTGGTCGCCATGCCTACGGCTATTCCCGAAGAGCCGTTTATCAGCAGATTGGGAACTTTTGCCGGCAGAATCAACGGCTCTTTTTCGGATTCGTCATAATTGGGGCCGAAGTCCACGGTTTCTTTGTCGAGGTCGACAAGCAGTTCGTGCGCGATGCGCGACATGCGAATTTCGGTATAACGCATGGCTGCCGCGTTATCGCCATCAATTGAACCGAAATTGCCTTGCCCGTCAATCAACATGTAACGCAGCGAGAAATGCTGAGCCATGCGTACAATCGTGTCATAAACGGCGGTGTCGCCGTGCGGGTGGTATTTACCAATCACATCACCCACGATGCGGGCAGATTTTTTGTAAGGGCGATTCCAGTCGTTGGAGAGTTCGTGCATGGCAAATAAAACCCGACGATGCACAGGTTTGAGACCGTCACGGACATCCGGTAATGCGCGCCCCACGATTACGCTCATGGCGTAATCCAGATAGGATCGACGCATTTCCTCTTCAAGGCTTACCGGTAGTGTTTCCTTGGCAAATTGATTCATGTGTTATGTTATGAGTAATGACAGCTATGATGGCACGATTAACGCAGATACGGCTTCTATCGCGCGGATATGATTTTCATCGATTGATATAAATTCCTTAATTCTACCATGATGGTGATACATCTCAGCTAACTTTGGAGTGCTCTTTTCAAGCAAAATAAAATCAAGTTAATGCAGTTTAGGAAAAAAAACTTGAAAAAGCTGGTTATATGAGTGAAGATAATTGCTTTTTTAAATTGCACGGAACCTTGGGGCAAGTTTGGCTGGGTGCGCGATGATGCGCGACTTCCTGCGCCTCATCCATAAAATAATCAAGATATTGCGGTTAATGTTCAATTAAGCGAGCTAAGCATAGACGTGTCAAATGTAATGAATACTTATTCACGGCTGCCTGTAACCTTTGTGAAAGGAGAAGGTGTCTGGCTGTGGGATAGTCAGGGCGATCGCTATTTGGATGCCTTGTCGGGCGTGGCGGTTTGCGGTTTGGGGCATAGCCATCCGCGCGTGGTGGAGGCAATATGCCGTCAGGCAAAAGTGCTTATCCATACTTCAAATATTTATATTATAGAAAAGCAGGAGCAATTGGCTTCGCGCCTGGCTGCATTATCCGGAATGGAAAAGGTCTTTTTCTGTAATTCAGGCGCTGAAGCCAATGAAGCTGCAATAAAGCTGGCAAGATTATATGGCCATAATATGGGCGTGGATTTGCCTACAATTATTGTCATGGAACAGTCATTTCATGGCCGAACGATGGCTACTCTGACCGCCACGGGCAATCGAAAAGTGCAGGCCGGATTTGAACCATTGCTGACAGGTTTTGTGCGCGTGCCTTATAACAATCTGGAGGCGATCAAACAGGTGGCGGAGAATAACAAAAATGTCGTTGCCGTTTTGGTGGAGCCTTTTCAGGGGGAGGGTGGCGTTAACGTGCCTCAGGCACGTTATCTGCAGGAATTACGCATTTTGTGTGATCAATATGGCTGGTTGTTGATGCTTGATGAGGTTCAGTCGGGGACGGGGCGCAGTGGCAAATGGTTTGCATTTCAGCATAGCAATATTGTGCCGGATGTAATGACGCTGGCTAAGGGGCTGGGTTCGGGTGTTCCGATTGGTGCATGTCTGGCCAGAGGCTCGGCAACTGAAGTGCTTAAACCAGGCAATCATGCCTCCACTTTTGGCGGTAATCCGCTGGTCTGCGCTGCTGCGCTTGAAACGCTTGCGGTAATTGAAGAAGATGGATTGATCGATCATGCTCATGAACTGGGTATTTCTATGCGAGAGCGTTTGCGTGCGCAGCTTGCCGATGTTAATGGCGTGGTGGAGGTCAGAGGGCAGGGGTTATTAATAGGCATAGAACTGGCATCGCCATGCTCCGATTTGATTAAAAGGGCACTGCATCACAAACTGCTCATTAATGTGACATCTGAAAAAGTAGTCCGCCTGTTGCCTGCCCTGGTGATGCAGCCGGATGAAGCTAACCAGGTGGTAGATATAACCAGCCGATTAATCCGAGAGTTTCTGCATGGCTAATTAGATAAATAGTAATTCAAATATTTTTCTGATTAGTCTTTTTTGTTATATGCAGTTGAAGCATTATCTTCAGTTTAATGATCTTAGCCGGGATGAGTATGAATACCTGTTCGCGCGCGCACGATTTATAAAGCAGGCGCTTAAACAACATCAACAATACTGGCCGTTGATTGATCGAACGCTGGCAATGATTTTTGATAAAAATTCGACCAGAACGCGATTGTCGTTTGAAGCTGGCATGAATCAATTGGGCGGTTCATCCATTTATCTTTCCACACGTGATACACAGCTGGGCAGAGGCGAGTCTGTCGAAGATGCGGCACGCGTTATTTCGCGCATGGTCGATATCGTAATGATTCGTACTTATGAACACGTTACTTTGCAGCGCTTTGCGGATTATTCCAGCGTACCGGTGATTAATGGTTTGACTGACGACTATCATCCTTGTCAGATTCTGGCGGATATCTTTACGTTTATAGAATGCCGCGGAAGTATCGAAGGAAAAGTCATTGCCTGGGTAGGTGATGCCAATAATGTCTGCAATACCTGGTTGCAGGCTGCTGAAATATTCGATTTTAAAGTGCATGTTTCAACGCCGCCAGGCTACGACATCGATCCTTCGCAGATCGGATTAAGGACGACAAAGCATTTTGAGGCGTTTGCAAATCCCCATGATGCAGTGAGAGGTGCTGATCTGGTCACTACGGATGTTTGGACCAGCATGGGATTCGAAGCTGAGGTCGAGAGAAGAAAGGCGGATTTTGCAGCATTTTGCGTCAGTACAGAAATGATGGCTTTGGCGAAAGAAAATGCAGTGTTCATGCATTGCCTGCCTGCGCATCGAGGGGAGGAGGTAGCCGCCGAAGTAATTGACGGCCCACAATCTGTGGTGTGGGATGAAGCTGAAAACCGCCTTCATACGCAGAAAGCACTGATGGAATATTTGCTGCTGGGAAAGATTGGAAAGGTCTGATTATTTATGGTTAATTATGAGTAAAGGGAATGAGAAAAATAAACAAGGTTGTTTTGGCCTTTTCCGGCGGTTTGGATACTTCAGTGATTTTAAAGTGGCTCCAGGATACGTATCATTGTGAAGTTGTGACATTTACAGCGGATATCGGACAGGGCGAAGAAGTCGAGCCTGCGCGAGCTAAGGCGCGGCAGCTGGGCGTTAATGAAATTTACATAGATGACTTGCGTGAGGAATTTGTCAGCGATTTTGTTTTTCCGATGTTCAGAGCGAACACGATCTATGAGGGTGAGTACTTGCTGGGAACCAGTATCGCGCGGCCGTTGATTGCTAAAAGACAGGTCGAAATAGCAAAAGAAACCGGAGCTGATGCGGTATCTCACGGCGCTACAGGCAAAGGAAATGATCAGGTCCGATTTGAGTTGGGCTATTATGCGCTGGAACCAAACATACATGTTATTGCGCCATGGCGGGAATGGGATTTGAATTCTAGAGAAAAGCTTTTGGCGTATGCGGAAAAGCATGATATTCCTGTGGAGATGAAGAAAAAAAATGGTTCTCCATACAGTATGGATGCCAATCTTTTGCATATTTCCTATGAAGGCAGGCATCTGGAAAATCCAGCCATTGAAGCGGAGGAATCAATGTGGCGCTGGACAGTGTCGCCGGAAAATGCGCCTGATGAAGCAGAGTTTCTGGAAATTGAGTTCGAACATGGTGATCCCGTGGCGTTAAATGGGCGCAGATTAAGCTCCGCTGCTGTTCTGGAGATGCTGAACCAGTTGGGTGGAAAACACGGTATCGGCAGACTTGATTTGGTTGAGAATCGTTATGTCGGCATGAAGTCACGCGGTTGCTATGAAACTCCGGGAGGCACAATTTTGTTGCGCGCACACCGTGCAATTGAGTCGATTACACTTGATCGCGAAGTCAGTCATCTAAAGGATGATCTCATGCCGCGTTATGCCGCCCTGATATACAATGGATACTGGTGGAGTCCGGAGCGTGAAGCCATTCAGGCTTTGATTGACGTAACTCAAACAAGCGTAAATGGTTGGGTAAGACTGAAGTTGTATAAAGGCAATGTAATGGTAGTCGGGCGCGATTCAAAAACAGACTCGCTATTTGATGAAAATGTCGCGACATTTGAAGATGATGCTGGCGCCTACAATCAGGTTGATGCGGCAGGTTTTATACGTTTGAATGCACTACGTCTTCGCATCGCGGCGAATAAGAGAAAAAAAGTATAAGATAGTATGGCGTTTTTTTTGCGCGCCGCAACGTAAAAGAAGATACAAAAAAATTAAAATCGATTTAGTGAAGTCAATGTAATGAGGAGTGTATGCCTTCGTTCGATATTGTTTCGGAAGTTGATGGTCATGAAGTTAGGAACGCGGTAGAACAAGCTAATAAGGAAGTTAGTTCTCGATTCGATTTCAAAGGATCGGATGCGCGCATAGAGCAAGCGGATTACATTTTGACAGTGTACGCCGACGATGATTTCAAGCTCGAACAGGTTTTGGATATCTTGCGGACGAAACTGACCAAAAGAAACATTGATGTGCGCTGCCTGGAAAGAGGGATTATAGAAAAAGTGAGCGGCAATAAGGTTAAGCAGACTGTGACAGTAAAAACAGGACTTGAAACAGAGCTGGCCAAGAAAATTGCTAAAATTCTCAAAGAAAGCAAGCTCAAAATACAAACCAGCATTCAGGGTGACTCGCTGCGCGTATCGGGTGTAAAAAAGGATATTCTGCAAGAGGCCGTAGGTATAGTAAAAAAAACAATTACAGATTTTCCGCTACAATATCAAAACTTTAGAGACTAGACGAAAATATCTCTAAAACTATATCTATAAATTTTCACTGGAGATGGTGAGGATGGTGATTAACTAAATATAGTTGTTTGTAATCTAAGGAAGAAATGATGTATGTCTCAGCTGCGAGCGCAAAGTTAAACTTGACATGAATCAGTAAACACCATAGAATCCGCACTCTTTTCTAAGACAAGACATCTGAAAAATGTGGCGCAGCCAGGCCGGCCTCGTTAGTGAGCAGGTGGCCGCGTATAATCAAATCAGCAAGATCAGGACGGCTAAAGGCCGTCTCAGTTTTTTTAGGATATAGTTTATGCCGACTATAAGTCAGTTAGTACGTAAACCACGGGTAGCAAAGCGCGTAAAAAGCAATGTTCCCGCGCTAGAAAATTGCCCTCAAAAGAGAGGTGTATGTACGCGGGTGTACACTACGACGCCCAAAAAGCCCAATTCTGCGTTGCGTAAAGTCGCAAGGGTGCGGTTAACAAATGGGTATGAAGTGTCAAGTTATATTGGTGGGGAAGGACATAATCTGCAGGAGCATTCCGTTGTGCTTATCCGCGGCGGGCGTGTAAAGGATCTGCCGGGCGTACGTTATCATACTGTCAGAGGAAGCTTGGATACTGCGGGTGTTAAAGATCGCAAGCAAGCGAGATCTAAGTACGGTTCTAAGAAGCCAAAGACAGCATAGCCTGTAAGCATGCGCCGATAATCAAGTATTAAAGTCTGTGAGGTAAAACAATGCCAAGACGTAGGGAAGTTCCAAAACGGGAAATACTGCCAGATCCAAAATATCATAATGTAGAACTGGCAAAATTTGTAAATGTATTGATGACGCGTGGAAAAAAATCGGTGGCTGAAAGAATTATTTACGGCGCGTTAACGCAAATTGAAAAAAAATCTGGGGCTGATCCGCTGGAGGTGTTTACGCAAGCATTGACAAATGTCAGGCCATTGGTAGAAGTAAAAAGCAGGCGTGTGGGCGGGGCTAACTATCAGGTTCCTGTCGAGGTCAGATCGATACGACGCAATGCCCTGGCAATGCGATGGCTAAGAGATGCCGCAAGAAAAAGAAGTGAAAAGTCAATGGATATGCGATTGGCTGGCGAACTTTCTGATGCTGCTGAAGGTAGGGGTGGTGCTGTAAAGAAAAAGGAAGAGGTTCATCGTATGGCTGAATCCAATAAAGCATTTTCACATTTTAGATTTTAATAGATACCATTAACTGAAACATTTAGATAGTGGCTATATTTTTTAAGGCGTAGCAACCGTGGCAAGAAAAACTCCTATAGAGCGCTATAGAAACATTGGAATTATGGCGCATATTGATGCTGGCAAAACGACGACAACAGAGCGCATACTGTTTTACACAGGCGTATCGCACAAGATTGGAGAGGTCCATGACGGCGCGGCAACAATGGACTGGATGGAGCAGGAACAGGAGCGAGGAATTACGATAACTTCTGCAGCCACGACTTGTTTCTGGAAAGGAATGGAAGGCAACTATCCGGAGCACCGGATAAATATTATAGATACACCTGGGCACGTGGATTTCACTATTGAAGTGGAGCGGTCCTTGCGTGTTTTAGATGGTGCCTGCACGGTGTTTTGTGCAGTGGGCGGAGTGCAACCGCAAACAGAAACTGTTTGGCGGCAAGCTAATAAGTACAAAGTGCCAAGGTTGGCTTTTGTGAATAAAATGGATAGATCGGGCGCAAATTTCATGCGTGTGTATGATCAAATAAAATCAAGATTAAAGGCAAATCCAGTGCCTATCCAGCTTCCTATCGGTGCGGAGGATAAGTTTGAAGGTATAGTTGATTTGGTGAAAATGAAGGCTATTTACTGGGATGATGAAAGTAAAGGGCTTAAATTTGAAGAACGAGAAATACCAGAATCAATGAAAGCTGATGCGCAAGACTGGCATGAAAAAATGGTGGAGTCAGCTGCAGAGGCAAGTGAAGAATTGATGAATAAATATTTGGAAGAAGGTGATCTGGAAATTCCAGATATTAAAAAAGGTATACGACTAAGAACTGTCAGTAATGAAATAGTGCCGATGTTGTGCGGCACGGCTTTCAAAAATAAAGGTGTTCAGGCTATGCTTGATGCAGTTATAGAGTTTATGCCATCGCCGGTAGATGTTGTTGCAATTCAGGGTATAAAAGAAAACGGTGAATCCGACCAAAGAAAATCGGATGATAATGAACCATTTTCTGCCCTAGCATTTAAAGTGGCTACCGATCCCTATGTGGGGCAATTGATTTTCTTCAGAGTTTATTCGGGCGTGGTAAATTCAGGCGATACAGTTTATAACTCAGTAAAATCCCGCAAAGAAAGAATCGGTCGAATTCTGCAGATGCACGCAAATCAGCGTGAAGAAATTAAAGAGGTGCGTGCTGGCGATATAGCCGCGGCCGTGGGTCTTAAGGATGTTACAACCGGAGATACGCTGTGTAGTCCTAATTCGATTATCGCACTGGAAAAGATGGATTTTCCAGAGCCAGTTATACATGTTGCTGTAGAACCAAAAACAAAGCTCGATCAGGAAAAAATGGGGGTGGCGTTAAATCGGCTTGCTCAAGAAGATCCATCATTCAGAGTAAGGACAGACGAAGAATCGGGACAAACCATCATTTCAGGTATGGGTGAGCTTCATTTGGAAATCATTGTAGATCGAATGAAGCGAGAGTTCGGGGTAGAAGCGAATGTCGGAGCGCCTCAGGTTGCATATAGAGAGGCGATTAAAAAGCTTGTAGAAGTGGAAGGAAAGTTTGTCAAGCAATCCGGAGGCAGGGGGCAGTACGGTCATGTGTGGATCAAAATGGAGCCCAATGAATCTGGCAAAGGATTTGAGTTTGTAGACGAGATTAAAGGTGGAGTGGTGCCTAGGGAGTATATTCCTGCTGTTCAGAAGGGTTTACAAGAAACACTACCTAATGGTATATTGGCTGGTTTTCCAGTCGTTGATGTCAAGGTAACGCTTTTTGACGGTTCCTATCATGATGTGGATTCTAACGAAAATGCATTTAAAATGGCCGCATCAATAGCTTTTAAAGATGGCATGAGAAAAGCCAATCCGGTTCTGTTAGAGCCAATGATGGCTGTAGAGGTGGAGTCTCCGGAAGAATTTATGGGTAATGTTGTAGGTGATTTGTCATCTAGGCGTGGAATGATACAGGGTATGGACGATATACCGGGGATGAAATTGATTCGTGCGGAAGTTCCGCTGGCTGAAATGTTCGGATATTCAACGGCCCTAAGGTCAGCTACTCAAGGTAGGGCGACATATACAATGGAATTTAAGCATTACGCCGAAGCGCCAAAAAACGTAGCTGAAGCGGTCATTAATAAGAAGTAATTTTGGTGAAAGTGTAAAGGATAAGTCATGGCAAAGAGCAAATTTGAGCGGTCAAAACCACATGTAAATGTAGGCACTA
>CAZXBP010000034.1:0-18850 GCA_964639015.1 uncultured Nitrosomonas sp. | reverse complement strand
ATTCATACCGTTAGTCATCGCGGGTAACGGTCAACTGAGGTTTTTAGGTTGAATGTTTTTGAATCCGGGGTGTGGAGCGGGAAATTTCAGAAATGCTGGGTCTGGAAATGAAAACGGCTGATCAGGAATGGCCTGGGTCGTTCGGAGTATGCAGCCGTTTTGGCGAAGCTTAACTACGCAGTTTAATTGGGAAGACAGTTCTGGCTTTTCGAATCAACGCCGCAGGACCAGCGTAATTCTTTTATACCTGCTGTTTTGTTGAACAGATAATCCGCTTTTAACTGTTTGTTCTGTTCCGCGGTTAACGCCGCCCGTTCAGGAATAAAACGCTCGTTGCTCCAGAAGCGTACCCTGCAGAATTCTTCTTCATTCTGACATATGCGGCTGATGGCATTGCTGTAAATGGTTTTATCAGTATGGCGGCTTTGTTCCACGAGCACCATATAAACCTTTTTGCCTGAATTGCCCAGTTCGGCGATACGAACGGTTTCCCAGCCGATGCCGCTTTCCAATCCGGATGATGCGTCTGCTTTGGTTTCTTCCACTACGGCTTCAGCTTCATCAGTTGCGTCTGCCGTGTTTTCATCCGATTCGGCGAATACTGCGCAGGGAAGGCTTAACGTTAAAAACAAAAGTGTGCAAAAAAACTTTTTGTTCATAAAATCTCCATGACGAACTTTATTTTTTCTATAACTCATGCGCTATAACTTTGAAAAATAACGCTATTGAAATGATATGGGTCGAAGAAATAAATTTCTCCGACCCATATCAGCAGCAGAAGTATAACCCAAAGCCATAATGCGGGGCACTGTTTTTTTTGATCGTAATTTCGGAAAATAGCGGTTCTTGCCGGTATCGGAAAATTCTTCAAATCGGCATGAAAATGCAAAGAACGGAAGATGCGTAGCGTTGTCAGATACAAGAAAAATTCATGCGGATGATTATTTCCGGGAGTAGCGATGACAACAATTTTTTTTGAGAACTGTCGATCCAGGAGTCTGTCGGACATAAGACTAATCTACAGCGCCAATGAGATAACGGCTCATATTTCCTCAATTTTTCGTTACATCGTTTTGCTATGCGCCTCAAAATTGAGAAAATCCGCGCTCGTTCTCCCACTCGGACAGTCTCCTCGGCTCGCTTCGATTGCTTAAGTCGACAGACTCCTGAGCAGGATTTGCAGAAGCAGGATAGTATTTATGTCCGCTTAATATTATAATCTAAAGTTTTTCCTATATTCTGGCTGGTCGCTTAGACACTAACGCTCATGCAGTTATTCGCCTTTGGTATTAATCATACTACAGCGCCGCTGGATGTGCGCGAACAGGTCACATTCCCGGAGAATGCCATGGAACATGCATTGCATGATCTGGTCGGGCGAAATCCGATTAAAGAAGCCGCTATTGTTTCGACCTGCAACCGTACAGAGGTTTATTGCAGTACCGAGAGGCCTGAAGAAGCCATGCGCTGGCTGGCGGATTTTCATCACCTGCAGGTGCATGACCTGGAGCCTTATCTCTATAAGCTGCCGCGGGAGAAAGCGGTCAAGCATGCTTTCCGTGTTGCCAGCGGACTCGATTCGATGGTGCTGGGTGAGCCGCAGATTCTGGGTCAACTGAAAAGTGCGGTTAAATCGGCCGAGAATGCGGGCACGCTGGGTCTGTTGCTGCACAAGCTGTTTCAACGGACATTTTTTGTCGCCAAGGAAGTGCGGAGCTCCACTGAAATTGGTTCAAATTCGGTATCCATGGCTGCCGCAGCGGCACGGCTTGCCGAGCGTATCTTCGGTGAAATCAGTGAGCAGCGTGTCCTGTTTATCGGTGCTGGAGAAATGATTGATTTGTGCGCCAGTCATTTTGCCGCGCGAAACCCAAAGCATATTACGGTCGCCAACCGGACCATTGAGCGTGCGCAGGCATTGTCAAAAAGATTTAACGCCACTGCGATTACCCTGGCGGATCTGCCGGATCAGCTGGCTTTGCATGATATCGTAGTAACCTGTACGGCCAGTCCATTGCCCATTCTGGGAAAAGGTATGGTTGAGCGCGCCATTAAAGCACGCAAGCATCGACCGATCTTTATTGTCGACCTCGCTGTGCCGCGTGATGTTGAGTCGGAGGTTTCCGAGCTGGATGACGTTTTTCTTTATTATGTTGATGATTTGTCAGAGATTGTGAAAGAAGGAATGGACGCGCGGCAAAGCGCCGTCGCTCAGGCGGAATCCATTATTGATAATAATGTTATTGACTTTATGCGCTGGTTGGCGACACGCGAGCTGGTGCCGACGATACGCGCATTGCGCGATCAGGGCGAGCGTAACCGCCGCCACGAAATGGAGCGCGCTTCCAGGATTCTCGCCAGGGGTGAAGATCCTCAGAAAGTGATGGAGTCATTGAGTAACGGTCTGATGAATAAATTCCTGCATATCCCGTCCAGTTCCCTGAATCATGCAACTGTTGAGGAACGCGAGCAACTGGTTGAGCTCGTTAATAAACTTTATCAGCTGCATCGCCCGCAATGAAAACAAGTATTGCTCGCAGGCTCGACCGGCTGAGTGTGCGGCTTAACGAACTCAATCAATTACTCAGCAACGAAACGGTAACCACGGATCTGGACAATTTCCGCAAGTTGTCTCGCGAGCATGCCGAGATCATACCGGTAGTCGATCTGTATCATGCTTATCAACAGGTTGAACAGGATTTGCAGACTGCACGTGAAATGGCTTCTGATCCAGAAATGCGTGAATTTGCTGAAACTGAAATTCAAGCCGGGAAAGAAAAACTGGCTGTAATCGAAACAGAATTGCAAAAACAGCTGCTGCCCAAAGATCCCAATGATGAGCGTAATATTTTTCTGGAAATACGCGCCGGGACGGGCGGCGATGAATCCGCGCTGTTTGCGGCCAATCTGTTTCGCATGTATTCACGTTATGCTGAGCGGCGCAACTGGCAGATTGAGATCATATCGCAAAGTCCATCGGATATCGGCGGATATAAAGAGATTATCGTCAAAATCATCGGCCAGGGTGCATACTCCAGGCTTAAATTCGAATCCGGCGGTCATCGTGTGCAGCGTGTTCCGGTGACGGAAACGCAGGGGCGTGTTCATACTTCGACATGCACTGTGGCGGTTATCCCTGAAGCTGATGAAATCAGCGAAGTGCAATTGAATCCGGCCGAGCTGCGGATTGATACATTCCGCGCTTCGGGCGCGGGTGGTCAGCACATCAACAAGACTGACTCGGCGGTAAGAATTACACATCTGCCTACCGGCATTGTGGTCGAATGCCAGGATGGTCGCTCGCAGCATAAAAACAAGGCACAGGCGATGAGTGTGCTGGCGGCGCGTATTCATGCCAAACAGATGCGCGCCCAGCAGGTCGAGCAGGCAGCCACGCGAAAATCGCTGGTCGGTACCGGGGAGCGTTCCGAAAGAATACGCACCTATAATTTTCCGCAAGGCAGGGTGACCGATCATCGCATCAATCTGACGCTCTATAAAATGGATCAGATCATGGATGGCGATATTGATGAAATCTGTTCAGCGCTGATGGCGGAGCATCAGGCCGAGCAACTTGCCGCTTCGATGGAAGAATAAGTGTAAAGTATGTTCACTGTGTTCGAGCAATCCGGTTGTTGCGTTGATGTTTTGTTTGAGATGGCGGATTGAAGCGGCAAGTCATTCATCAGGAAAAGATTGATTTGTGCATGGATACGCTTTCACAAGCATTAGTCTGGGCGTGCCGGAAGATCGACGTGGTAGACGCACGTATGCTGCTCCAGCACGTGTTGCAAGTTAATCATGCGTACTTGTTAACCCATCCTGAGGAGCCGATCACTGCATTGCAGGCCGCGGCATTCGGTGCGCTTGTTCTGCGGCGCGCGAACGGCATGCCGGTGGCATACTTGACCGGCGAGCGCGCTTTTTACGATCGGATTTTTAAAGTAACGCCTGCTGTACTGGTGCCGCGCCCGGAGACAGAGTTATTGATCGATCTTGCCCTGGAAGCAATGACTGAGGATAGATCTTATCGGATACTGGATCTCGGGACAGGGAGCGGCGCAATTGCGATTACTATTGCTAAACATCGACCCCGGGCGAATGTTGTCGCGGTAGATTTGTCTAATGATGCACTTTCTGTTGCGCAGTGGAACGCGAGCAATCTAAGTGCGGACAATATAAACCTGATCCAGGGCAGCTGGTATGAGCCGCTCGGCGCAGATGAAAAATTTGATTTGATCGTTTCTAACCCGCCTTATGTGGCTGAACATGATCCGCATCTGCAACAGGGCGATTTGCGGTTTGAGCCGGCAATGGCTCTATCTGCCGGTGAAAATGGGCTTGCCTGTCTGCGCCATATCATTGCAGAAGCGCCTGCTTATCTGGTTGACGGCGGACGGCTGCTGGTGGAACATGGTTATGATCAGTCGGCTATCTGTCGATTGTTGATAAAATGCGCTGGATTTGAAGATATCAAAGTACACAAGGATCTGGCCGGTATCGAACGTGTTTGTGATGGCCGTTATTTTATGTAATTTTTATTGTTATGGAGTGAATGGAAATGAATGTAGAAGACATAATTAAAGAGCAAGTGACAACGCATCCTGTCGTGTTATACATGAAAGGCACGCCCGAACAGCCGCAGTGCGGTTTTTCCGCCAATGCCATCAATATCCTGAGTGCCTGTGGCGTCGATGAACTTTTTACGGTCGATGTGTTGCAGGACCCGGAAATTCGTCAGGGTATCAAGGATTATTCAAATTGGCCGACAATCCCGCAGCTTTATGTCAATGGCGAATTCATTGGCGGTTCTGATATTCTGACTGAAATGTACCAGAACGGCGAATTGCAGGAGTTGTTCAAGGAATAGGGTTTCAAGCGCAGCGCCGATAACGATCAACCGATTGTCGCCGCAACAGCATTGGCCGCTGTGGCGACAATCCAGTATCGTACAAATTTACCAATCGCCATGAAAATCATGGCGGATATCCAGTTGACTCTCAGCCAGCCAGCCGCAACGCACAGTGCATCGCCAATAACCGGCGCCCAGGATAGCAGCAGAATCGGCGAGCCATGATTGTGCACCCAATCCAGATAACGTGAAGTGTTCCCGGTTTTTTTGAGCATTGTTTTTTCATCCGGAATCAGTCGTCCGATCAGATAAGAACTCATGCCGCCCAGCGTATTGCCAATAGTGGCCAGGATAAGCGCCTGCCAGAGCAAATCGGGGTAGGCAATCAGAACACCCGCGAGTACAGCTTCAGAACCGCCGGGCAGTAATGTCGCGGCGAGAAAACTGCTGGTAAAAAGTGTCAGCAGGCTTGTTTGTTCATCCATCAATTTAGTCCAGTCAAGTGGTTATAAGTCTGCGCGGACAGGTCCGCCGCGGAGTTGTTAAACCTAAAACCTTTTTAGTTTAAAATATTTCTGCCGCATGGCAAGATTCTAAAGGATATCTCTAAAGTTCAATACCAATGCTATTTTACATTGCATGTGAATGCCCATTCAGGTGATCTGCCGCCTGCTGTCCGACCGACTTGAATTTTAATATATATGGAACAGAGCGGTCGGTTTCTCTGATAGCCAGAAATAATTTCTGCCGCAGGCCCTGTTTTCCAATGCTGATTTTTTTGAGTTTCAGTGCGTTGATTTTTGAATCAATAAGCCATTCCGGCAAAACACATACGCCACGATTGAGCGCGGTCATCTGCAGAATAATTTCGAGTGATTCAATTTGTTTTAATTTGGCTGGTTCCATATGTGCGGGCGCCAGGAAGCGTGTAAAAATGTCCAGCCTTTCCTGTGGCACTGGAAAAGACAATAATGTTTCCTTGCCGAGATCCTCGGGTTTCAATTGCCTGATATTTGCCAGCGCGTGATTACGGGATACCAATAAAACCAGCGGATATTCGGCCAGGGTTTCATAGTGAATTTTTTCTTTTTTGATTAAATCGGGTGTGACCAGAATATCGATATGGTGATTGAGTAGTCCTTCGAGCCCGGAGAATTGAAATTTCTGCACAATATCGATATCGATGCCGGGCATTTGCTGCATGAATGGACCGATTACGGCATTCAGCCATTGAAAGCAGGGATAGCATTCCACGCCTATGCGCAGAATGCCCTGACAGCCTTCGCTATAAGCTTTCAATGTTTTTTCCGCCTGCGATAGCACAGGCAGAATCTGGTTTGCAACATCCAGTAACAATCGGCCCGCCTGTGTCAACCGCAGGCCGCGCCCTTCTTTTTGCCACAAGGCAATACCCAGTTTTTTTTCCAGATAGCTGATCTGATGCGATAGCGCCGGCTGGCTTAAACACAAGGCATGCGCTGCACCGGTAAGTGTTCCGTGACGATCAAGCGATTGTATGATTTTAAGGTGACTGTGTTCGATCATGTATGAGAAAAGTTAATAGGAAACATAAAATTCATCATTATTATTTATTGTTTGCTGTTTGTACAATGATGCGTCCATTTTTTATTTTGAACGGTAAATCAATCATGACAACAACACATAGTTTAGGCTTTCCGCGTATCGGCCGTCAGCGCGAGCTGAAATTCGCGCTGGAACGTTACTGGAAAAAAGCAATCACCGAAGCGGCGTTATTGGAAGTGGCATCCAGTCTGCGTACTCAAAACTGGCAGGATCAGGCTGCGCTTGATTGGATACCAGCGGGGGATTTTTCGTTATACGACCACGTACTCGATACCAGTTTCCTGCTGGGTAACGTGCCGAAACGTATCAGTCAGCTGTCCGGGAGCGAGCTGGATCATTATTTTCGTTTGGCCAGGGGGCGCGGCGTATCCGATGACGCTGACTGCGCGTGCGTCAGTGCCGGAGAGCTAACCAAATGGTTTGATACCAACTACCATTACATTGTCCCCGAGTTCGATAAGAACACACGGTTTTCGCTCAATGCCGGGCAATTGCTGGAACAGATCCGGGAAGCCCGGCAGCGGCATGATCGGGTGAAACCGGTCATTCTGGGGCCGGTTACCTATCTTTGGCTCGGCAAATGCAAAGACGCCACTGATAAGCATGCGTTACTGGACGACCTGATCCATGTTTATGAGCAGTTATTCAAAGCGCTGGAGAATGCGGGCGTTACATGGGTGCAAATTGACGAACCGATATTGGTTATGGAACTGAATGAATCCTGGAAGCATGCGCTGCGGAAAACGTATTATCAGTTACAGGCAGCGCCGGTAAATCTCATGTTAACAACTTATTTCGGTCAATTGCAGGAAAATTTGCAGCTTGCCTGCGAATTGCCTGTAGACGGAATCCATCTTGATGCGGTTTCAGCAAGAGACGAAGTCGCCAAAATGATCGACTGGCTGCCGGCTCACAAAATACTGTCTCTCGGTGTCATTAACGGGCGCAATATCTGGAAAACCGATCTGAATGCAACGCTGGACTGGCTTACGCCCATTCATGCACGTTTGCAGGAACGATTGTGGCTTGCGCCATCCTGCGCGCTGCTGCATGTGCCGATTGATCTCGACAATGAACAGGCATTAGCGGATGATATTCGTTCGTGGCTGGCGTTTGCCGCGCAGAAATTACAGGAAGTTGAAACTCTGGCGACGGCGCTCGATCATGGCAGGGAAGTTGTTTACGAGGCGCTGCAGGAAAATCGGAAAGCAATTGAAAGCCGCCGGCAGTCTCAGCATGTGCATTGCGCTGCGGTAAAATCACGCCTGCTCGAAATCAATCCGGCAATGAGCAGGCGCAAGTCGTCTTACGTGCAGCGTTCATCAAAACAGAGAAGAAAAATACCACTGCCGCTTTTTCCCACTACGTCAATCGGCTCTTTTCCACAGACACAAGCGATTCGCCAGACCCGTCTGGATTTCCGCAAAGGCAAATTGTCGGCGGAAGCGTACCGACTGGCGATGCAGAAAGAGATTGCGCACTGTGTGCGCGAACAGGAAGCGCTTGGTCTTGATGTGCTGGTTCATGGTGAACCCGAGCGCAACGATATGGTGGAATATTTTGGCGAGCAGCTTGCCGGATTCGCTCTGACGCTGCATGGCTGGGTACAGTCCTATGGATCAAGATGCGTTAAGCCGCCGATTCTCTATGGCGATGTATTGCATACGCATGAGATCACCGTGGAATGGATTCAATACGCGCAGTCGCTGACCGGAAAGCCTGTGAAGGGTATGCTGACAGGGCCGGTCACCATGCTGAACTGGTCTTTTGTCCGGGATGATCAGCCGCGTTCAGAGACCTGCCGGCAATTGGCGCTTGCCATACGCGATGAAGTGCTGGCTTTGGAAAAAGCCGGAATTGCGATTATTCAGATTGACGAGGCTGCGCTCAGGGAAGGTTTGCCGTTAAGGAAAACGCAATGGCAGGCTTATCTCGACTGGGCGATTCTGGCGTTTGGCATTGCTGCCAATGGCGTGCAGGATAGCACGCAGATTCACACGCATATGTGCTACTCGGAATTCAACGATATCATGGAAGCGATAGCCCGGATGGACGCCGATGTCATTACCATAGAAACATCCCGTTCCGCGATGGAGCTGCTGGATGCCTTTGACCAATATCACTATCCGAACGAAATTGGGCCGGGTGTGTATGATATCCACTCACCAAATATTCCTTCGGTAGATGCGATTGTTGATTTAATGAAAAAAGCGGCGCAGCGTATACCGGTTCACAGACTGTGGGTCAATCCGGATTGCGGGTTGAAAACGCGTAGCTGGGAAGAAGTCAGGCCTGCATTGAAAAATATGGTCAAAGCAAGCCGTCATCTGGCAGCCTATTTCAAAACCGTCGCGACCAGCTAAATTTGACTTGCAGGTATTAATTAGCGATGATATGCAGCTTGGAGCTGCCGGTTTATTTTCGTTTAATTCCGCTTGATTCCGTTCAGTTCGCTTGTGTTCAACATCAGTAAGCAGGTGAACAAAAGTGATCAGAAGTAATCAGAAAGAACCCAACTAGAAGAGGAAACACTATGACTATCCAGAACACATTTAAACAAAGCGTTAAAGATACGATCGATGCAAAGCATTTGCTCAAACATCCGTTCTACATTGCCTGGACAGAAGGCAAATTAACCAGGGAGCAGTTGCGTCACTACGCAGAGCAATATTTCTATAATGTTCTGGCGGAGCCGACCTATCTGAGCGCCGTTCACTTTAATACGCCGCATTTCAGTACCGCCACGAACAGCGGCGACATCAGTGTGCGGCAGGAAGTGCTGAAAAATCTGATCGACGAAGAGCACGGTGAATCCAATCACCCTGCATTATGGAAAGCATTCGCGTTTGCGCTGGGTGCGAACGATGAGAGTCTGTCCGGTGCTAAGGCGTTGCCAAATACGGATAAACTGGTTTCCACATTCCGTGACATCTGCTTGAACCGTCCGTTTTACGCCGGACTGGCTGCACTGCATGCATTCGAGTCTCAAGTACCTGAAATTGCGAAAGTCAAGATCGAAGGTCTGGCGGAATTTTACGGCATGACCAATCCCAGGGACTATGAATTTTTCTCGGTTCACCAGAAAGCGGATATTTACCACTCACAGGCTGAATGGGATATTATCGCGCGTTTTGCCGATACACCGGAAAAGCAGGAAGAGGTTCTCGCGGCGACTCGTGAAGCGTGTGATGCACTTTGGAGTTTCCTCGACGGCATCCATGAAACCTATTGCGCCAATTTGATTTGTGAGGCAGCGCAGGAAGAAGCACAGAAAGAGGCGATTACGCTGCATTAACCTCTGTTGTGCTGTCGCATGGCAATCATGCCGCAAAAGCGGCATGATTGCCTATTTATACATATAAAGCAATCAATCAGGCATCTCTGTTTTTCTTTTCATCATCCGCATTTTCAGTTCTCTCACCGTCAACTGATGTACCGGATGTTTTCTGTTCTTCTTTAAGAACCTCGTCATCATCATCATTATTATTATCCTCTGCGTCTTCCGCTGCCCTGCGGGCGGCTTCCTCGGCTTCTTCCTCCTCAGCTCGGCGTGAATTCCACATGAAATAGATCGCGCCCAGCGTAACAATGATCACCGGCATCGCAACATAGGTGAATAAGGCGGATTCAACCGTGATGTCCTGGGTTGCTGGAGGTGGTTTGGTGACGATCATATAGCCATGCAGCATGGCGACGCAGAAAACCGGAATCAACGCCCCTGTAAAACGGTTGGTGATGAGCGGGCGGACGGTGAACATGTTGAGAATGTTCGATCCGTAATACCCCAGAAAATAAATAAAGATATAAAAAAAGATAGCACCCATGGGTATTCCTTATATAACGAGGATGTCGCGATTATCGGTTAAGTCGGTCGGCATGCTTGCGGAATTATTTTTATTTGTCAGAATGTTAAGACCATGACCCGGCCGACCTTGATGCATATGGGATTAATGATACACAACAACCCGCTAAAAATCACGGCTTGATTGGAGCGCAACGTCGAAATTTTGACGTGTAATTAATGCTCATGTAAAGGATTACTTAGTAGCTGCTTTTGTTGTTCCTGCTGTTGCAGACCCCACATGTGCGCGTAGATTTTACCGGCGGCGAGTAACTGGGTGTGTTTGCCGCGTTCGATGATGCGACCGTTATCCATGACCAGAATCTGGTCGGCATCGGCGATGGTTGACAGTCGGTGTGCGATAGTGAGTGTCGTGCGATTCTTTGCGATACGTTTCAGTTCCGACTGTATTTGTTTCTCAGCGTGTGAATCCAGTGCTGAAGTGGCTTCATCAAAAATCAGAATCGCCGGGTTTTTCAGAATCGTGCGTGCAATCGCTACGCGTTGTTTTTCGCCGCCGGAAAGCTTCAGTCCACGTTCTCCGACAACGGTTTCATATTTATCCGGCAGCGTTTCGATGAAATCATGGATATGTGCGGATTTTGCCGCGGCGTATACTGCTTCCGGCGTGGCATCGGGATGGCCGTATGCGATATTGTAAAAAATACTGTCGTTAAACAGCACCGTATCCTGCGGCACAATCCCTATCACTGCGCGCAGACTTTGCTGGGTGATGTCGCGGATATCCTGACCGTTAATGCATATGGCGCCGGACTGCACGTCATAAAAGCGGAACAGCAGGCGCGCCAGCGTTGATTTTCCGGAGCCGCTGTGTCCGACCACGGCGATATTCCGTCCGGCCGGAATTTCAAAGCTGACGTCAAACAAAATCTGACGGTTGGCATCATAACCGAAATTAACATGGTCAAAGCGGATAGTGGCCGGTTTTTTGTCTTGCAGCTGCAATGCGCCCGCACCCGGCTTGTCCTGAATTTCGCGGTTTTCGTCGAGCAGGGAAAACATGCGCTCCATATCGGCGAGCGAGTGCTTGATTTCCCGGTAGACAAATCCAAGAAAATGCAGCGGCATATACAGTTGCAGTAAAAATGCATTGACCAGCACCAGATCGCCGATCGTCATGGTACCTTGCGTGACGTGGTCGGCGGCAAGAAACATGAGCAACGTCATGCCGACCGCGATAATGGCGCTTTGCCCCGAGTTGAGCGCGGCGAGCGAAACCTGATTGCGGATTGCCGCTTTTTCCCAGGTTTGCAGGTGCTCGTCATAACGCCTGTTTTCCCATGCTTCATTACCGAAGTATTTCACGGTTTCATAATTAAGCAGACTGTCGATCGCCTGTGTGTTGGCTTTGGAGTCCATGGTGTTCATCGTGCGCCGGAATATCATGCGCCATTCGGTGACGATCAGGGTCAAGGCAATATACGCCAGCAATGTGATAAAGATAATGACGGCAAAAAGAATGTCATATTGCTTGATCAGAATTGCCATGACCAGGATGATCTCCAGCAGCGTCGGCAGAATATTGAACAGCATGAAATTCATCAGAAACGAAATGCCGCGCGTGCCGCGTTCAATATCCCGCGATACGCCGCCGGTCTGCCGTTCCAGATGGAAGCGCAGCGACAGCGCGTGCAGATGGGCGAATACGCGGGTGGCGATGCGCCGGATGGCGCGCTGCGTTACTTTGGCGAAAACCGCGTCGCGTAATTCGCCGAACAATGTACTGCACAAACGTAACACACCGTACCCGATCAACAGAAAAACCGGCAGCATCAGAATTGCCTGCGGTTGATTCAGCGCATCGACAATTTCCTTCAGCACCAGCGGCACGGAGACGTTTGCCAGTTTTGCCAGAATCAGCAAACTCAGCGCAAGAATGACGCGCGTCTTGAATTCCCATAAGTAAGGCAGGAGCGATGCAATTGTCGTGAGATTTTGGTGCGTGGCTGTTTTTTTATTGTCGGAGTGATTGTGCGGCATCAGGCAGGAAAGTTTCAGTATGGTCTAATTGCGTGGAATTGACGGTGCGTGGCGCATAAAAGAACCGATTCGCCGTTGGTCGGGTAGCTGTCGATTTACATCAGCATCAGGTAACCCATCGAGCAGCCGATCAAGGCGGTCAAACCAAGCATGCACCAGACAAGCATAATTTTTCCGGGGCGATAGGACTCGGGGATTGATTTGTCGAACATTACCATTGTGTTGAGTATGGCCAGTACGGGTGCTGCGACGAATGCGACGATGGTGGCGACCTTGACCATTTCACCCATTGAAGGGGTAAAGAAGAACAGCAGGAAAAGTGTGCCTGCAATGGTGACCAGCAACCAGAAGATATAAATCGATTTGTTTTTGCGGTGCTGGAATTGTCGTGGTGCGATCAACTCCAGTGACATGCCGATCGTGCGCGGAAACGCATCAAGCAAGGTCAGCGTGGTGCTGAACATGGTGGTGAGCGCGGCAATCGCGACGATGGGGTAAGCCCAGTCGCCCAGCGCCTGTTTGTACATGTCCAGCAGCTGCTCAGCAAACGCCGCGCCGCCGGCCTTGAATTCAACACCGCTGCCATACATCACCAGTGCGCCGATAGCCAGAAAACAGATCGCCAGAAACGCGGTGCCGATAAAACCCACGCGAAAGTCAAAAAGTGCTTCTTTCAGGCTGGCAACCTTGCCTTCGGTTTCATTTTTGCTTTCCGACCAAACCGAATGCCAGACGGAAATCTCGACCGGGGCCGGCATCCAGCCCAGAAATGTGGCGAGAAACAACAGATGCACGGCATTGGTGATGTCGAAATGCACGGTTGCGGATGAATAATGTCCCGGATTGTCAAACAGCAAAGCGATGACGGCGGCGATTGTTGTAACCGTCAAAATCAGAATGATGATTTTGATCAGCTTATCCAGCAGAACATAGCGTCCGCTGGCCAGCAAGGTGAAGCAGATGAGCAGGATCAGGCTGCTGATAATCGCGTCGACAACCTGCGGCTCATGCCCGCCCAGCGTTTCAAAACCAAAAATATGCGTGAACAGTCCGGCAGTGACTACGGTTACCGCGGCCTGGATGATGAACATGGTTGAAATGGTCATCAACAGGTAAATCCAGACCGCCCAGCGGCCCAGTTTGTGGTAACCGTGCAGGATGTTTTTTCCGGTTGCCGCGGTATAGCGGGGGCCGAATTCAAAGAACGGATATTTGATCAGATGGATGACGACAATGGCGATGATCAATTCGAATCCGAACATGCCGCCGGCGCGGGTTGATTGCACCAGATGAGAAACACCGATTGCCGCACCCGCGTACAGCAGTCCCGGTCCCAGTTTTGTAAGAAGGCCATTGAAAAGTCGATTCTGGGTCATTATTGGATTTGTGTCGATAGGTTCCGGAGAATTGTGATCGGTTGTATTTTAATGGTGATCGATAATTGACGAATGGATGCGATTCGGCTTCAATACTATAAATACTAAACTTGTTTATTGGACAGCAGCCATGGAAATCACCTGTTACCGAGACGAAGAAATCAGCCGGGAATCACGTCAGTTGCCGGCAAGTACTTATAATCTGGCCATCACGCTGCTCGCGCGCAGTGGCGGCAGTCATCTGTTTGTACCCATTCGCAGCATGCAGTATATGGCAATTATCGATGCTGAAGAGTTTGTTTTTATCGATGGCGAACGCAAATGCTGGATCAACATCGCCTGGCAGGATTTCAAGCGGCATGAGCGCGAGGCGCTGGATCAGCCGGTTGCTTATCAGGCCGTATTTTATCGCGCGGATTCGGCGGGTGCTGCGGATATTATGACGCGCCTGCAAAGCGAATTTCCGTCGGCATTGCGGGTGCTGGCCGATAAAGCACCGGTCAAAGGTTCCGCGCATATTATTCCGTTCCGCGGGTCTGGACCTGCCAATTAATCATCTTCATCCAGTTCGGGATCCCAGCCTTTTGCCCGCGCGGCCGTTATCGCCTGATCATAAATTCTGGCATGCCTTTCACGCAGCTCGTCGGGTAAACGGCTGGGCAGGTGCGCATAGGGTTCCCATGCAGCATAGACTTTTTCATAAAGACTCTGCATCTGCCCATGATCCCATCCTGCGCAGGTTTCCGACTCCGGCAGAAACCCGAAAACCCAGGCATCCCGAACGATACGTCCGAGAGGGGTCAGGCCGTTTCTTTCATCCTGTTCGACGCCGTCGTATTTCATTTCAGTCATTTTTAGCCTTTTGATGTTGGGATATGATGTGCATTGCAACGCAAAATGGGGTAAATTTTAGCTTATCCGGCCTGTTTTGGGTAAGTAACGCGATGCGTGAGCGAAATTATCGATTGAAGTCGACACGTGAAGCGATCCCGTCCGCCGGAATTTCCGCCAACGACTAAATTTATGAGCAGCACACGACAAAATAGCATTCGAGGGTGTGTCTCCACCCGATTATCGATCATTCATTGATGAAAATTCTTCACACTTCCGATTGGCACCTTGGGCGAGCATTGTACGGACGTAAACGCCATGCGGAGTTCGAACGTTTCCTCGACTGGCTGCTGAAAACCATCGCGCAGGAGCAGGTCGATATTCTGCTGGTTGCCGGCGATGTGTTCGACACCGGCACGCCGGCCAATACCGCGCAGGCGCTGTATTACCGGTTTCTGCATCGTGTCGCGGCCTCCTGTTGCCGTCATGTCGTCATTATCGCGGGCAATCATGATTCGCCGTCTTTTCTCAACGCGCCCAGGGAATTGCTTAAAGCGCTGGACGTGCATGTCGTCGGCAGCCCGGCTGAAGGCTTGGGCAGCGCATGGGGTGATGAAATGCACGATAAGCTGCACGACGAACTGCTGGTGTTGCGTGACACACAAGGCAATCCGGAAATGATCGTCTGCGCGGTGCCTTATCTGCGCGACCGCGACATTCGCACGGCCGAAGCCGGTGAAAGCATCGCCGACAAGGAACGTAAATTGATCGAAGGCATTCGCAACCATTATGCCGGAATTGTCAGCCTGGCTAGACAAAAACGGGCTGCGCTGGGCGTCGATATTCCCATGGTGGCGATGGGACATTTGTTTACCGCGGGCGGAAAGACGGTCGAAGGCGATGGCGTGCGCGAGCTTTACGTCGGATCGCTGGCGCATGTCGCGGCGAATATTTTTCCGGATGATCTGGCTTATGTCGCGCTCGGCCATTTGCATGTGCCGCAGCAAGTCGGTGATTCCGGCAGCGTGCGTTACAGCGGCTCGCCGCTGCCGATGGGTTTTGGCGAAGCGAGGCAGCAGAAAAGCGTGGTGATTGTGGAATTCTTTACACCGGAAACCGCAGGTGACGCGCAATCGAGTGAACAGACTGCCGGCTGGCGCGGTCGGTCGCGGATTAAACTGATTCCGGTTCCGGTTTTCCAGAAACTGGAACGCATTCAGGGCGACCTGACGCTGATTCTGGGCCGCATACGGGAACTGGCGGAAAACGATACACAGGCATGGCTTGAGGTGATTTATGAAGGCGACACAGTCGCCGGTGCCGGCGGCGGTCTGCGTCAGCATCTGGATGATGCGGTCAGCGGCACGCAGCTTGACATGCTGTGCGTCAAAAACAGCAGGGCGATGAACCGGGTGTTGCATCGGAGCTGCGATCAGGAAACGCTGGATGATCTGAATGTCAAAGACGTGTTTGCGCGTTGCCTCGCGGCGCACGACGTGCCGCAGGCGCAGCAACCGGAACTGGTCGCCGCTTATGACGAAATCGTGCAGTCGCTTTATGCTGCTGATTGATACCGGCAGCCGGACGGCATAGCTGAGCTGACCGTGCGCATACTTCAACTCAGATTCAGGAATCTGAATTCACTTGCCGGTGAATGGGCCATCGATCTCAGCCGTCCTGAATTCCTCGCGGATGGCATTTTTCTGATCAGTGGCCCGACCGGCGCAGGCAAATCCACGATTCTGGATGCGTTGTGCCTTGCGCTCTATGGTTGTACGCCCCGACTGAACAGAATTTCAAAGAATAGTAACGAGATTCTGTCGCGCCAGACCGGCGAATGTTTTGCTGAAGTCACGTTTGAAACGCAGGCCGGGCGTTTCCGCAGTCACTGGAGCCAGCACAGGGCGCGCAGGCACCCTGCAGGTGAGTTGCAGGCGCCGAAGCACGAACTGGCTGATGCGGTTTCGGGAAAAATTCTGGAAACGAAAATCCAGGATGTGGCCAGACGGATAGAACGCATCGCCGGTATGGATTTCGACCGCTTCACCCGTTCCATGCTGCTGGCGCAGGGCGGTTTCGCCGCATTTCTGCAGGCGGACCCGGACGAGCGCGCGCCGATACTGGAACAGATTACCGGCACTGAAATTTACAGCCGGATATCCATCGGCGTTCATGAACGAAACCGCAAAGAACGCGAGCAGCTCAATCTGCTGCAAGCGGAAATCGCCGGCATCACCCTGCTGAGCGGCGAACAGGAAAATGAACTGAAAAACAGGCTGGATGCGCAGCAGAAACAGGTGGATGAAGTAACCGGCAGACTCCAGCAAACGGGCAAGGCGCTGGCCTGGTTTACCGGCATCGCGGAACTGCGCGCCGAAATCGAAACGTTGCAAACGGTATCCCGGCAACTGGCCGGTGAACTGGAAGCCTTCAAGCCGGAGCGCGAACGTTTAAACCGCGCGCTGAAAGCGGCGGAACTTGACGGCAGCCATGCCGCGCTGATATCAGCGCGGCAACAGCAGGCGGAGGATCAGCGGATGCAGGAACAGACTGTGTCCCGGCTGCCGGAGTTGACCGCGCTGGTTCAGCAAAAACAGGCCGCGCTGACCGGCGCCGGGCATTTGACTGCACAGGCCAGACAAACGTTGAAAGACACAGCACCGCTGATCCATAAAGTCCGCATACTCGATCAGCAGTTGCTGGAAAAAGAAAAGCTGATTGAAAACGAAACGGCGCAATGCAAACATGCGACCGCGCAGATTGCCTCGGATAGCGCATTGCTGGCGGAGCATCAGCAGAAACTGGCGGCCGTACAGGCGGCATTGGCGCAAATTCACGAATATCAACGGGCGAATGCGCAGGACGAACGGCTGATCAGTGATTTTGCCGCGATTGAAGCGCAATTGGGCAATCTGATCGCGGCGCAGCAGGATTACGCCGCCAGAAAAACCGAACACGACAAGCTGCAAGCGCAACGGGACAAAGTCACGCAGGTGCTGCCGGAAGCCGCCGATGCATTGAAAACCTGCCGGCAGGCGTGCGCTGACGTTCAGCAGCAGATTGACGACAGGCAGAAAAATCTTCAGGCGATATTGAACAACCGGCTGCTGCGCGAATACCGCGCGGAAAAGGACAATCTGCTGCGCGAAATGGCGCTGCTGAATACCATCGCCAGCCTGGAGCGTGAAAGAAAGCGGCTTGAAGACGGCAAGCCGTGTCCGTTGTGCGGTTCAACAGCACACCCCTACGCTGCCGGAGTCATGCCGCAACCCGATGTGGCCGAACAGAAGATTGCCGCGGTAACGGCAATCATTGAGAAAGCTGAAGCGCTTGAAACCGAAATCGCCGCACTGGAAAAATCCGCGAAACGTGCACTTGACGCGGCCAATGAAGCCGAGAAACGGGTAACCGCAATGCAGCAGGCCCGGCAGAACATCGAGGAAAACCTGACCGGCAGCGCGGCGGCGCTTGCAACGTGTCACCGGCGCTGCGCCGATTTGCAGCAGTCGGCGCACGCGCGGCTGCACGCTTACGGATTACCGGAATCACCGGATACGGATGTACCGGCCGTGCTGGCGTCGCTGAATCGGCGATTGCAGCACTGGCAGACCAGTGTCAAGCAGAAAAATGAAATGGAGCAGCAGATCAACGCGTTCAACAGCGAATTGAAAAGACTTGCGGCGGTGATCGACACCCGGAATCAGGCTTTATCGGAAAAGCAGCAGGCGCTGAACGCGCTCAGGGAAACGGTCGAAAACCGCAGAACCGAACGCCGGCAATGGTTTGGCGAGCGCAATCCGGATAGCGAGGAATCCCGGCTGGAACAGGCCGCTGCCGCTGCCGAGCAAGCCGAACAAAACGTGCGCACGGCGGAAAATGAAGCAAAGCAGCAACTGAATGCCGCAGCCGCGCAGATCGAAGCGCTCAAAACGCGCATCGAAAAAAACGCGGCGGCGTTACAGACGCTGGAAGCCAGCTTTGCAAACGAATTGCGCGTTGCGGGTTTTGCCGATGAGCACGCGTTTTCGACATGCCGTCTGACGCCGCAGGAAAGAGACAGGCTCAAAGCGGACGCAAAAGTGCTCGATGACCGGCAGATCAATGTGCAGGCGCGTCTGAAAGACCGGGAAATCCGCCTTGCGCAGGAAATCGATAAAAAACTGTCAACATCCAGTCGCGAGGCGCTGGAACTTGAATACGCGGCGCTGGACAGACAGGCAACCCTGTTGCGCGACGAGATCGCCGGAATCAGGCATCGGTTGCAAGCCAACCAGGCAGCGGTGAGCAGCATGCAGGAAAAACTGGCCGGAATAGCCGCGCAAAAGCATGAATGCAGCCGCTGGGAAAAACTGCACGATCTGATCG
>CAZXBP010000033.1:0-18858 GCA_964639015.1 uncultured Nitrosomonas sp. | reverse complement strand
AGCGCGCGAAAACATCGGCATAAAGCTCGTTGACATATTTGGTCACGGCATAGGGCGAGAGCGGTTTCCCGATAACCGATTCGACCTTGGGTAAATCCGGGTGATCGCCGTAGGTTGAACTTGAGGCCGCATAAACAAAGCGCTTGGCTTTAGCGTCACGCGCCGCAATCAGCATGTTGAGGAAACCGGTGACATTATTCTCGTTCGCCAGAATTGGATCGTCGATGGAACGTGGCACAGAACCTAAAGCAGCCTGATGCAATATTAAATCGGCATTTTTACATGCCGTTCTGCAATCATTCAGATTACGGATATCGCCGCGTATCAATGTAAAATTGTTCCAGCGATCAGTGTCGGTAATAGCCCTGACCTGATCCAGGTTGTACTGATAGCCTGTCGAAAAATTATCCAGTCCGATGACTTTCTGATTTAAATTCAATAAACCTTCCAGCAGATTTGAGCCGATAAAACCGGCTACGCCTGTCACCAGCCAGTTGTATTGATGTTGCGATAAGTGCTGCTGGATTTCCTCAAATCGGGTCATGACAAAATTCCTTAGTATTCAATATCAAAGGCGCCAGACATGTAATCCGGCATTCTGAAACGCTGCTTGATTAAATTTGGATTTGACATCGATAAGGCATCCATTGTCCACAATTTTATTCAGTATATCGGGAATCGTTCTGGTCAGAAAATCGACATGAGAAACGGCGACAATCATGGCTTCCGCGCGGGGCAGGTTTTCCCAGGATTTGAGCGTCACGCCGTATTCGTGCAGGGCTTCTTCGGGATCAGTGACAGGGTCGCACACGTGGATTTCGATACCGTAATCTTCAAGTTCGCGAATGACATCAATGACTTTGGAATTCCTCAGATCAGGGCAGTTTTCCTTGAATGTGAGGCCCAGCACGTTTACCCTGGCGCCGCGCACATTGAATCCGGCCTTAATGATCTGTTTGATGGTCTGTTCAGCCACATACTTCGCCATGTTGTCATTGATGCGGCGGCCGGCCAGAATCACTTGCGGCATGTAACCGATCATTTCCGCTTTGTGTGTCAGATAATAGGGATCAACGCCGATGCAATGGCCGCCGACGAGGCCGGGCCTGAACGGCAGAAAATTCCACTTGGTGCCGGCGGCCTCCAGCGTGTCCAGCGTATCGATGTTCAGTCGATCGAAAATAATCGCCAATTCATTCATCAGCGCTATGTTCAGATCACGCTGGGTGTTTTCAATAACCTTGGCTGCTTCGGCGACTTTGATGCTTGCGGCACGATAAACCCCTGCGGTCACTACGCTTTCATACAACGCGGCGACTTTTTCAAGCGTGCTTTCGTCATCGCCCGACACCACCTTGACAATGGTTGTCAAGGTATGTTCCTTGTCGCCCGGGTTGATGCGTTCAGGGGAATAACCAACATGAAAATCGTGCTTCCATTTCAAGCCGGAAAATTTTTCCAGCACTGGAATGCATACTTCTTCAGTCGCGCCTGGATATACCGTGGACTCATAAATGACAATCGCACCGGGTTTCATGTTTTTGCCCACTGTTTCGCTCGCTCCGATCAGCGGTCTGAAGTCCGGTTGATGCGCCTGATCCACGGGGGTGGGCACCGCAACAACGATGTAATCAGCCTGTGACAGTTCAACGGCATTGTCTGTCAAGACAAGCTGACCGGCGCGTTTCAGATCGTCAGTTGATACTTCACCGGTTGGATCGATATGTCGCCGGTAACTTTGAATTTTGCTGCTGGATAAATCGTAACCAATCGTTTGTCTTTTTTTTCCGAATTCAACGGCCAGTGGCAAACCGACATAACCCAAACCTACGACAGCAACAACACTCATGATTTTCTCCGATTTAGCAGATTGATACTGAAAAACTGAACTATCGTCCTTTTAATGCAAACTTTTAAAAAAATTCTAGTAGCGTACTATACATATAGTGTATAACTTTTAACGTAATGAAACATTGCTTGCTCTGGAAAATCTTTCTGGATTAACTTGAAAAGCAAATATATATATTTGCCACGTTGTACCGTAATACGCTATTCGCATGGCGATGATGGCCAAAACATAACAAGTTTTTTGGTACCATTGGTCCGTAACAGTAACCAATTGAATTGGAGAATCAAAATGTATAACTTTTCTTTCCGTATTCTCAAAAAACGCCATTTGCATGGCTTGTTGTATGCAGCAATAAGTATTTTAATGATTTTCAGCTTGGCGGCATGCGGCGAGACAAAGGATGCGGAGACCTTAATATCTGAAGCTGTAGAATACCAGAAGAAAGGAAATGACAACGCGGCGATTATCCAGCTCAAGAACGCGTTACAGCAGGAGCCGAACAACAAACAAGCACGTTTTATGCTGGGCGTTCTCTCACAAAAGAGCGGCGATTTACTGGCTGCTGAAAAGGAATTGGAAAGAGCGCTGAATCTGGGTCTGGATGCGGATACCGTGATTCCGGTTCTGAGTCAGGTGTTGTTTGATCTGGGCAAGTTCCAGATGTTGCTGGACACCGTTGATCGTTATCCCGATGTTAACTCCGGCAAAGTTAAAATTCTACAGGGCAGAGCATTACTGGCGGTTGGTCGGCGCGAGGAATCCAAAGCGCTACTGGATCAGATATTTGTCGACAATCCGGATTCCGCTGAAGTTCTGGTTGGCCTGGCGCAGCATGCCTTGTCCGAGAAAGATCTGGATCTGGCGAACCAATTGTCCAGTCAGGCGGCGGACCAGAATCCCGGAAGCGTGGAAGCATGGCTGTTCAATGCCCGGTTGTTGCAGGCACAGGGCAAAGCAGAGCAGGCACTGGAAGCTTTCGAGAAAGTGATTGAGTTAGCGCCAGACAATCTCGGCGCCTACAGTAGTAAAGCGACTATTGAAATCGGCTTGCGCAAATTTGACGATGCCAGGAACACCATTGCTCGGGCGCGTCAGGTTGTACCTGAAAGTATCGGGCTGAACCATGCCCAAGCTTTGCTGGATTACACGCAAGGAAGGTATGCGGAAGCATTAGCGGCCATACAGACTGTGTTAAGCGCGGCGCCGGATCACCTGCCCAGTGCTTTGCTGGCTGGTGCGATACAATTATCTCTGGGTTCTTTGTCGCAGGCTGAACAGTATCTGGAACAATATCTGAAAAAAAATCCAGGTAATGTTTATGCACGTAAGTTGATGATTAATACGCTTTTGCAGAGTAATCAAATCAGGCAGGCTATAGCTGTCCTTGAGCCTACATTATCCGCGGAGCAGAATGATCCGCAGTTGTTTGCTCTGGCGGGCGAAACGTACATGCGCTCAGGCGATTTTACTAAAGCAACGGAGTTTTATGAGAAAGCAAACGAACTTGCGCCTAACAGCGCGGCGATTCATACCGCTCTTGGCTTAAGCAAGCTGGCAACGGGGGATAGAGAGCACGGTATTGCAGAACTTGAATTGGCTCAGGATCTGGACCGGCATTCGCCGCGAGCAGGCATATTACTCACATTGGCGCATTTGCGCGCCAATGCGTTTGATAAGGCGCTTGCCACAATTGACGAGCTTATTCAGGAAGATGCGAAGAATCCGCTCTTCTATAATCTGAAAGGGGCTGTTTTTGTTGGCAAGAATGATGCGATCAAAGCGCGGGAAAACTTCAATCAGGCGCTTTCGATTGAGTCGAATTATTTCCCTGCGGTAACAAATCTTGCGCGACTGGACATGCAGGATCAGAAACCGGATATTGCAAAAGGACGATTTGAAGCTATCCTCAAGAGTGATGATAAAAATGTGCAGGCGATGAGTGCGCTGGCAAATCTGGCACTCGCTCAGGGTAATACTGCGGAGGCGACCCGATGGCTGGAGCGGGCCAGTAATCAGAATCCAAATGAACTGGAACCCGCGCTTCAGTTGACAGCGCATTATCTGCGTATTGATGACATGGAAAAAGCGCTGCTCCTGGCGCGCAAACTGAATGGAACATATCCGAATGAACCGCGCGTGCTTGAAGTTCTGGGCAGAGTGCAGATGGCTCAAGACAATCTTTCAGCCGCATTGGATACATTTGAAAGATTGGCAGGAAGACTGCCGGATTCGGCACTTGCGCAACTGCAAATTGCCAATGTTCATTCAATGATGAAAAATTATACCGCTGCATCGACAGCACTTAGAAAAGCCTTGTTTATTGATCCGGGTTTTGTCGAAGCTAAAGTAGCGCTTGTGAGGTTGGCTATTTTCGAAGACAAGCCAAACGACGCCATGTCCTTGGCGCAAAGCATACAGAAAGATCACGCGAATATTCCGCAGGGCTATGAGTTGGAAGGCGATCTGTGGATGAGAGAGAAAAAACCGGACGCGGCAGTAAAAGCTTATGAAAAAGCTTTTACTGTTGCTCAAAACGGTGTGTTGGTTACAAAGATACATGGCGCACTCAGTCAGGCGGGTAATGATAAAAAGGCGCACGCAGAGATTACGCAATGGCTTGCAAAGAATCCTGATGATGCGGCAACACGTCTGTTTCTTGCCAATGAGTATCTTGGCAAGAAACAATATGCAAACGCGGCTAAGGAATACGAAACTATTGTGCAGAAAAATCCGCAGCATGTCATGTCCTTAAACAATCTGGCATGGATTTATCAACAAAGCAAAGATTCCCGTGCTTTGGAATACGCGGAAAAAGCTTTTCAGTTATCTTCGGAAAATCCGGCTATTCAGGATACCCTGGGCTGGATTCTGGTTGATAAGGGAGAAATTGACCGTGCATTGCCGATATTGGAAAAAGCTGCGTCACAACTGCCTGATAATGCGACAATTCAATATCATTATGCGCATGCCTTGGCAAAAGCAGGTAATCAGGCGCAAGCACGCCAGATTCTTGGAAAAATTACTGCCGGCAACATCGATTTTCCTGAAATAGGGGCAGCCAGAGAGCTCTTGAAGCAGGTGCAATAGCGTTTTCGTTTGATAGTTGAAGCAGCTCACTAACAGCAGTTGCTGGCTTTTATAAACCGAATAAACACATCGCACTACTTTCCCATTAGCGTGTGTTTATTCGGTGTTTGTTGCTGGACTGATTCAGTCCGACAGCGGACAGTTCGGACTGGTGCACTGGCAGATGCTCGCAGCCGTTCGCGATGGACATGGCGCCGCCGATGTACTTCGCCGCCAAAAATCCGATTCACATTCCGATCTCGGCCATGGCATCCGTTACCAAGAGACTGTCCGAGAATAGACTGATCTACTGCGGACAGCCTCCTAGACATCCTCCAGTCATTATCTTGAACCGGAGTAGCAAACAACAACCCGTCTTTTAATATCCTGAAAAACCAGTAGCTGGTATCTTGTACTATAATAGTAATCATTCAGTCATCGAATTCAGACATCATCCATGAGCACTTCTGATATCAAAAATTACATGCAATCCGTTGGCCGTGACGCGCGCATGGCCTCCAGGCTGATGGCCCGAGCGGAAACCGCCGACAAAAACAAGGCGTTGATTGCCATGGCCGAAGCGATCGGCCGCAATCAACAGCAATTGCTGGCGGCAAATGAAAAGGATATCGCGCAGGCACAAGAAAATGGGCTGGAGGCCGCCATGATCGACCGCCTGGCGCTGTCACAGAAAGGTATTGCGAATATGGCGGAAGGCTTGCTGCAAATCGCCGCACTTGCCGATCCGGTCGGAGAAATCAGTGGACTCAGTTACCGCCCATCCGGCATACAGGTCGGTAAAATGCGCGTTCCGCTGGGTGTTATCGGGATTATTTACGAAGCCCGACCAAATGTAACCGCCGACGCTGCCGGACTGTGCCTCAAAGCGGGCAATGCTGCGATTCTACGCGGTGGCTCGGAAGCAATACACAGCAATCAGGCGATAGCACAATGCGTGCGCGAAGGTCTGGCGGCAGCCGGTCTGCCTGAATCTGCGGTACAAGTCATCGAAACCACTGACCGTGCGGCGGTCGGCGAACTGATCACCATGCAGGATTATGTCGACGTTATCGTGCCGCGCGGCGGCAAAGGCCTGATCGAACGTATCGCCAACGAAGCGCGCGTTCCGGTGATCAAACACCTTGACGGCGTCTGCCATGTTTACATCGACGACCAGGCGGATTTCGACAAAGCCGTTCGTATTGCCGTCAACGCCAAAACGCAGCGCTACGGCACCTGCAATACCATGGAAACGCTGCTGGTGCATGCGGCGATTGCCGCAAAAATTCTGCCCGTGCTTGGCAAGATTTACCTCGACAAAAGTGTTGAATTGCGTGGCGACGAAGCTGCCCGCAAGATTATTGCAACCATGAATCCGGCAACCGAGGAAGATTGGGCGACGGAATATCTCGCGCCGATTCTGAGCATCCGCATTGTTGACGATCTGGACCAGGCGATCGAACATATCAATCGTTACGGCTCTCAACATACCGATGCAATCGTCACGGAAAATTACACACGCGCGCGCCGTTTCTTGCGCGAAGTAGATTCAAGTTCGGTGATGGTCAACACCACCACGCGCTTTGCGGATGGCTTTGAATATGGTCTCGGCGCTGAAATCGGCATATCCACCGACAAAATTCATGCGCGCGGCCCGGTGGGACTGGAAGGTCTGACGAGCCAGAAATATATCGTGCTCGGCGATGGTCAGATCAGGCAGTAGCACACCCCGAAAAACCGCAATAAGCTGTAGCTACTCAATGGCAAGGCAAAAAGCATCACACCACGGCAAGCTTTTCGATACATCTGACGGAGATTGTTTACATACATTTATATGACTAATCCTTGGTACAGCCCAACATGACCCGGACAATTGATATAAAAGTACCGGATATCGGTGATTTCAGCGATGTTTCGGTAATTGAGGTGCTCGTATCCTCCGGTGATGCGGTGGAAAAAGAAACGCCGCTGATTACACTGGAAACGGACAAGGCCACGATGGAAGTACCCTCGCCACAGGCAGGCGTGATCAGATCAGTCAGGGTAAAAGTAGGTGACAAGGTCTCCAAAGACACGCTTATACTGTTACTGGAAACGACTGGCCAGGAAGCAACGTCCAGGCCCGAAGCACCAGCCGAAATTGAACAATCCACCGGGCATGCCGGACAAAACCCGCCCGCACAGTCTGCCGGAAAAACCGCTGTTGATCAAAGTATAGTCCAGGAAAACTCACCGCGAGGCGATCTGCATGCCGATGTCGTTGTGATTGGCGCAGGACCCGGCGGATACACTGCCGCATTTCGCGCAGCCGATCTCGGCAAACAGGTGATATTGATCGAACGTTACAGTACGCTGGGCGGCGTATGCCTGAATGTCGGCTGTATTCCATCAAAAGCGCTGCTGCATGCCGCCAGAGTGGTCACTGAAACCGAGGACGCCGAAAGCCTTGGCATTGTATTTGGCAAGCCGGATATTTCACTGGATAAACTGAGGACATGGAAAGAATCCGTGGTCGGCAAACTGACCAAGGGCCTAACGGCGCTCGCAAAACAACGTAACGTAACAGTGCTGCAAGGAACAGCAAAATTTATCACGCCACATATGATGCAGGTGGAAACCGGCGAGAATATTCAGACTGTTTCGTTTGATCACTGCATTATCGCTGCTGGTTCGTGTGTCGCGCGTATTCCTGGTCTTCCTTACGACGATCCGCGCATTATCGATTCCACCGGCGCGCTCAAGCTGGAGAAAATACCCAGACATATGCTGGTTATAGGCGGCGGCATCATCGGCTTGGAAATGGCGACTGTTTACTCAGCGCTGGGCAGTAAAATCAGTATCGCAGAATTCATGGATCAGATCATCCCTGGCGCAGACGAGGATCTGGTGAAACCGCTTTACCGGAGAATCAAAAACCGGTATGAAGCGATTTATCTGAAAACCCGGGTAACCCGCGTTGAAACTGAAAAATCCGGCCTTCGGGTCAGCTTCGAAGGTGACAATGCGCCCGCTCCACAAACCTATGACTGCATTCTGATGGCAGCAGGCCGCCGTCCGAATGGATTTACCATCGGTGCCGAGAGCATCGGGATTCAGATTAACGATAAAGGGTTTATCCAGGTCGACCGGCAATTACGGACCAATATCGCGCATATTTTCGCCATTGGCGACATTATCGGTAATCCCATGCTGGCGCACAAAGCAGCTTATGAAGGAAAACTGGCCGCCGAAATCATCGCCGGTCAGAATGGAAGCCATAAGGCGATATTTGACGCGCGCGCGATACCATCGGTTGCTTACACCGATCCCGAAATTGCCTGGATGGGACTCACCGAGCGGGAAGCCAGACAGAAAAACATCGAATACGAAAAAGCCAGCTTTCCGTGGGCGGCGAGCGGCCGTGCGATTTCAATGGCGCGGGATGAAGGGTTGACGAAACTGATTGTGGACAAACAAACACGCCGTATTCTGGGCGCCGGGATTGTTGGCGTCAATGCCGGGGAACTGATTACAGAAACCACGCTCGCGCTTGAAATGGGCGTGGACATGGAAGACATCGGTTTAACTATTCATCCGCATCCAACGCTGTCTGAAACCATTCTCTTCGCAGCTGAAATGGCCGAGGGAACGATTACCGATCTTTATGTGAAAAAAAGCAAAGCCCTTTAGCAATAGTCATACGAATGAATTTTATTCGCTTAATCTGTTGAAACTTGCTATGGTCTCGCACTGTGACGCCGGATTTTCTTTGTTCTGAAAAAAAAGATTGAAAATGTTTCACTTGACCGCCATCTGTAATCGGAATATAAAAAAGATCATTGCGCGGATCATTAACCATGCATGAATCAGTGCTCTCCAGAAATGTAATCTGAAAGCTCGATGTTAATCCATGCACCATCTTGCTTGGTATTAAACTTTACAAAAGATCAACTGAATAGTTATGAGACTCAGAATAAATTACGCAACAACGTGGCTGCTGGCTTTGCTTTTATGCGGCATGGCGACCGGCGTCCACGCGACGCATATATCCAAGCCCATACTGGTTGAACCGGGCACACTCTACCAGGTTGGCGAAAAAGCCATTGTCGATGGATGGGTAGATTACAATGCTCAGCCGACGGCGGATGTTTTGCTGCATTTCATGGTAACGGCTCAAGATGGCACAGTGCTGGACGAACAATCCTATATCAGCGACAAACAGGGCCATTTTCATTTTGAATTTGATACCCGGAATCAGTCGCCAGGTTTTTATACGATCAGCGTCACCTCTCATTGCCTGGAGGTGCATCGCAGCATCTGTTCCTTCAACAGCGAAACAGTGATAATTGAGCTGGCTAGTCCTCAGGAGTGAAGGCTGTATTTTCAACTACTCTGCGCAATAAAAAAATCCTGTGAAACCGTTTTTTTTCAAAACCCCGATCATCGCCGATATGATTAACTTTATTTTTCACCCAACAAATCCGCACAATGCTGCCTATCAGACGAAGTAAGCTAAGCACACCGCAAATAATTTCCAGCGTTTTGTTTACCATCTGTATACCGGTATTTTCTTCAGGGTGCCAATCGATCGATCATAAATCACCGGATGAGACAACAGCAGATCAAACACGCTTAATCGAGCAGGATCATCTGAACGATCGAATTGCAGAATTAGCCCGGCGTGAAGAGGCGCTGATTGCACGTGAAATAGCCGTCAGCTCCCGCGAAAGTGAAGTGGTTACTGTACTGGCCGAAGTATTAAAACAGAAAGAGCAGCTGAAGTATCATCAGCAACAACTGACGGACAGTGCCAGCGCAACCGAAAGCTCCGCCAAGTCACCCGCAGTAACTCAGGCATCGAAAACGGTCACACGAAATCCGCAACGCCAGGCAAACAATATCAACACCAATACCGCTAACCCTGTTCAAACAGGAGGCGTCAAAGATAAAAGAAAAATTCTAGGCGGCCTTGAATATGTTTATCTTGATCCTCCCGGAATTATTTTGAGTGCGCGCATAGATACCGGCGCACAGACATCTTCGCTGAATGCGCTGGATATGGTGGAATTCGAGCGTGATGGTAAGCCCTACGTTAAATTCAATATCATCGACCCGGGTACAGGGGGAAAAATCGAGTTAACACGGCGTATCCGCGGTCACACCAAGATAAAAAAACACATGACGGAATCCCAGCGCCGTCCTATCGTCAGTTTACGCGTAAAACTGGGCGAACTGGATGAACACATCAGCTTCACATTGATTGATCGCAGCAAATTCAAGCAGCAGATACTTATCGGCAGGAACTTCCTTCGCGATCTGGCAATCGTTGATGTCAGCAAAGAATATACCGTTCCCAAAACATCCAGCAAGCAACCCTGATGCAAGCCAGCGCCAGACTTTATACCGTCGTCATCCTGATCCTTTTTACCGGTATCGGATTAATTTTATACAAACATCTGGCACTGGGCTTTCCCTTAATGCCGGATGAAAAAAAATTTGTTTGGACGATTGAAGCGAAAATTGATTTTCAGGCCACTGGCGAGCCAGTCATTGTGTCTTTTGCATTGCCACCAAAGGAGCCCCGTCTGACTTTTATGGAAGAGGATTTCGCCTCATCCGATTACGGCTTCAGCGAGTTGTCATCCGATGAAGAACAACGCCGCGTGCAATGGAGCAAAAGAAGCGCCAAAGGCGCGCAGACGGCTTATTACCGTCTGAGTGTTTATGAAAATGACAAGATGATTGAATCTTCGCCATCCGATGATCCCTTGCCGCCACAAAAACCGGAATTCGATGAAGTATTTCTGACTGCGTCGCTGACTTTACTGGAGACAGTGCGCGCGAAATCGGCAAACCCGGAAATCTTTACCCGCGAACTCGTTCAGACGCTCAATTCGCCTTCGCCAAACCAGAATCAGCGTTTGCTGCGAAACGATAAAGCCGGTGAAGACTACAAAACTGACCTGATTCTGAATCTGCTGGCGCTGGAAGGCATCAGCGCACGTGTAGTCCGCGGTCTATTTCTCGAAGATGGCAGAAGGCGGCAGCCATTGACCAATTTTGTGGAAATTCATGATGGACAGAAATGGATTTTATTTGATCAGGACACCGGAAAAAGCGGCAAACCCAGGAATTTTCTGATCTGGCAGCGCGGCGGCCAATCGCTGCTGGATGTCATCGGCGGCAAGAATTCTCAGGTTTCCTTTTCCATTATCAAGAACATACACTCAGCCCGAAATCTGGTTATCGACAGTGGCATGCATGCCCAGGCCGGCCTGATCGATTTTTCGATATACAGCCTGCCCATTGAGCAACAAAACGCCTTCAAAATGATTCTGCTGCTGCCGATCGGCGCGTTGATCGTTGTTATTATGCGTATTCTCGTCGGCATCCGTACATCCGGAACATTTATGCCGATTCTGATTGCCCTGGCGCTGATTCAAACCACGCTGGTAACCGGCATCGTGATTTTTCTGATTGTCGTCAGCACCGGCCTGCTAATCCGTTCTTATTTGTCACGCCTGAATCTGCTGCTGGTCGCACGCATATCGGCAGTGATCATTGTTGTCATCACCATTATTGCCAGCATCAGTATTATCAGCCACAAGCTCGGTCTCAGTCAGGCTTTGCAGGTAACCTTTTTCCCGATGATTATTCTGGCATGGACAATCGAACGCATGTCTGTACTCTGGGAAGAGGATGGTCCCAGGGAAGTATTTATTCAGGGCGCGGGTAGCCTGCTGACAGCCGTTATTGCCTACTTGTTCATGACCAACCGGACTGTTGAATATCTCACATTCAACTTCCCGGAGCTGATGCTGGTTAATCTCGCATTGATCCTGATTCTCGGCCAGTACACCGGCTATCGCTTGACCGAGTTATACCGTTTTCATTCCATGGGAAGGCATCATGTTTCTGACAAGCGCTAAACGACTCAGAAGTATGGGCATCATCGGCATGAATCAACGGAATTTCGGCCTGATTGGACGTTACAACCCACGTCATTTGTATCCGCTGGTGGATGACAAATTAAAAACCAAACGACTGGCGCAGGAAGCCGGCATTACCGTTCCGCAACTGCTTGGCACAGTGCATTATCAACACGATGTCAGGCGGCTAAGGGATATGCTCAGCGCATACAATCAGTTTGTCATCAAACCGGTTAAAGGCAGCGGTGGCAAGGGTATTCTGGTCATCATCGAACAGGATCACAATCTTTATTATAAACCCAGCGGGGATGCCGTTAAGCTCTCGCATATCGAACGCCATGTTTCCAATATCCTGAGCGGATTGCACAGTTTGGGCGGCAAACCTGATGCTGTCATGATTGAATCACTGATACAGATCGATCCGGTTTTTGAAGATTACAGTTATGAAGGCATTCCGGATTTGCGCGTAATCGTCCTGCAAGGCTACCCGATAATGGCTATGCTCAGACTGGCCACGCATGCTTCGGACGGTCGCGCCAATCTGCACCAGGGCGCGGTCGGTGTCGGCATTGATATCGGCACAGGCGAAGCACTGCACGCCGTACAATACGGCGATCCGGTTTATTTCCACCCCGACACACGCAAGCCTTTTTCTAACCTTACCGTGCCGCATTGGGACAAACTGCTCGAACTGGCGGCAGCCTGTTATGAAATGACTGGACTAGGCTATCTCGGCGTGGATATTGTTCTCGACAGGGATCAAGGCCCTATGATTATCGAATTGAACGCGCGTCCCGGATTATCCATACAGGTTGCCAATTTTGCCGGTCTGGCGCCGCGTGTTGCAGCTGTTGAAGCACTGGAAGCCATCGACCCCGATCCGCAATCACGCGTTCAGTTCAGCAAGCGGAATTTTGCCGCTGTCCGTAATCTGATACGCCCGCGCCGGCGAACAAATCCGGACGCATTCACTCTACTTTGCAGCTAAGTGTTGACTGAAGTGGTGGTGGCGTCGCTGCCTGCTTCCTCGCCGGCGATCAATGCGTAGGCATGACTCCTGTCTGTCAGTTCGCTCTTAAAAGTAAGACCGACTGTTTCTACGACCTTGCTCAGCGTCGAGCGGGCTGCGTACATGCCCATACCTAAATGAAAAAGTGTTTTGAAGGGTACTGAACCATTAAACAGTAACGGCAGCAATCGTATGATATCCGTCGTGCCATCGGCATAAACGACATTCATCAATGCCGGTGGTGGTGAAAATTCAAGCGGATCGACGATGGCGCGTATGGCAATAAAAGGCAAATTCGCGCGCCCGGCAAATTCGGCTACCATCGCAGTCTCCATATCAGCCGCGCAGGCGCCGGTTTCTTCTCCCAGTCTGATTTTCTCCTGCCGCGAAAACAATGGTTTTTCCGCACCTGCAAGCGTTCCCCCGACAACGGTTAAATAGGAAGGCAGCAATTTGACAATGCGTTCACGCCATTCCAGTGTAACCGGCAGCGATCTGCCGTTACTGTAAATCATTTCAGGCAACACCAGATCTCCCGGAACCAATGCATTATCGAGCGCAGCGGCCACACCGAAACTGAGCAGCGCATCCACTTCGTACTCATGCAGGATTTGTGTGGCTTTCAAAGCACCTTCAGGTCCCATGCCACTAAGACACAATCGTGTCGTGGGGGCTATTCTGGCAATTTTAAAGAGCGGGAAACGTAGTTTCATTAAGCAGCTTGCTTCAGACTTCAATGCGGATACAACGCCAAGTACGCTGTTGTTTTCCATGTCATGTCTTCCTTCTGGTAAACGCGCGGTATCGCGCCAGCGCCCATACCGGGAAATATTTGGAATAACCGTAATATTTCAGATAAAAAACACGCGGAAATCCTGGCGCAGTAAACCATGGCTCTTCCCACAGACCATTAATCGATTGGGTGCGCAGCAGATAATCCACGCCATCACGCACCGACTGGCTGTGCACTTCACCGGCAGCCATCAGACCCAATATTGCCCAGGCTGTCTGAAACGAGGTGCTGGTAGCAAACCGTCCGGCCTGATCCGAGTCGAAGTAAGAATCATTGGTCTCCCCCCAGCCGCCATCCTCCCGCTGAACGGATTTTAACCATAGCACGGCGCGCCGTATGGAAATATGATCTGTTTCCAGCTTAGCCAGTCGCAGTGCTTCAAGCACCGACCAGGTGCCATAAACATAGTTTGTTCCCCAACGGCCGAACCAGGAACCATTGGCTTCCTGTTCCTTAAGCAAAAACTCAATGCCGCGCTGCACCGCCTTCTGATGCGCCGGATCACCGAACAGGCTGAGAAAACCGACACACCGGGCAGTAACATCACTGGTCGGAGGATCAATCAAAGCGCCATGATCGGCAAACGGAATTTCATTCAGGTAATGATAAGTATTGTCTATATCGAATGCGGCAAAACCACCGTTGCTCGATTGCATTCCTGCAAGCCAGTTGGCTGAGCGCTCAATCGCATGCGCATAAGCCCGTTCATCTGCCCCCCCCTGCGTCTGCGCTTGCACCAGCGCCCAGGCCGCTGCTGCTGTATCATCAAGATCCGGATAATGCGGATTGGCATACTGAAACGCCCAGCCGCCACCTGGCAAATCAGGACATTTATCACGCCAGTCACCGGGTTCGTCCATGATCTGCTTGGTCAGCAGCCAGTCCAACGCTGCCTGCACAGGCTTCTGATCCGTTTCACAATCTTCCTGCAAAGCCAGTCCGCTGAGTACAGTATCCCAGACCGGCGAAGTACACGGTTGACACCAGGCTTTATCGCCTTCATCAATAAGCAGGCCGAGCAAAGCATTACGGCACTGTACGCGACTGGGATGATCTTCCGGATATCCCAATAAAGCCAGCGCTTCATAGGCATTCACCATGGCTGGAAAAATAGCGCCTATGCCACATTCTCCGTTTAATCGTTCCAGTATCCAACGTTCAGCATGCCGTATCGAGTAGCGGCGCATAAATTCGGGCAAACGCGGTTCAAATCTGGACAGAATACGTTCAACCCACATAAAAAAACGCTTCAGGCGTGTATCGGCTTTGGGAAAATAATTGTCTTCTTCTTCGGGCGAAACAGTAAATAATTCGCGAATATGAACTTCGCGCGGATTTGCGGCCTTCGCTTTCAAGGTACATAAAATGGACAGCGGCACCATCACAGTGCGCGACCAGTAGGAAATCTTGCTCAGATGAAATGGGAACCAGCGCGGCAACAACACCAACTCAGACGGAACAACCGGTACAGCCCGCCACGGTATTTGCCGATACATGGCCAGCAGCAGGCGGGTAAACACATTGGAACGGGCCGCGCCACCACGTTTCAGGATAGCTTCGCGCGCACGCGCCATGTGCGGCGCATCAGGGGAGTCACCTGCCAGTTTCAGCGCATAATAAGACTTTACCGTGCAGCTGATGTCGAAATCACCGCCGTAGTATAAGGGCCAGCCATGATGCGACTGCTCCTGTTTCGATCGGATAAAACAGGCTATCTTCTTTTCGAGTGAAACATCCACCTCATCCATAAAATGCATCATCAAAATATATTCCGCCGGTATGGTGCAGTCCGCCTCCAGCGGGAAACACCAGTGGCCGTCGGGATTCTGCAATGCCAATAAAGCCGAACGCGCTTTATTGAACTGCTCCTCCAGCGCCGGCAGAACTGTTTCATCTTTTCCGGTTAAACCGTCACCTTCCTGATTGACTTTCAAGCTTTCGTGCATTCCGTTCATAAAATCATCGTTAGGATTAATATTATTCTCAGCAGGTCGTATTTTTTCACTGCCTGCATTGTTTCGTTCCGAAAACTTTCCGTTCCTCGATTGCTTATTCTGATTGATTATTGCCGGAAGACTCCTCATCGGAAATCTTATTTTCCGGCTTTACATCAAAAGGATTGTCCTGGAATAACTCATCATCGTAAAGTTTGAGCGGCGGATTGCCATCATGGATTAAAAATTCACGCTGCTGCAGCGACGCTTCCCTTACGAACAGATATGGATCCAGCGCTGCCTGGTCGCGAATGCGCATTGGTCCGGCCAGCCGCGCGCGCTTGTCGATCGCACCCAGTACTGTCAGTGGGACAAAAACAGGTGCTCCGACGACATAACCGGCATAAAAAAGCATGTTGGTAACAACGGTTACAGGCACGCCAACCACATCCCGCTTACTGCTCGGCCCTAAAATCGGAATGAACAGATAAGAACCGGTATCAAATCCCCAGACCGCCAACGTCTGGCCAAAATCCTCATCATGCCTTTCCAGCCCCATATGCGTGGCCATATCAAACAAACCCAGCATACCGATGGTGGAATTCACTGCAAAACGCAGTCCATCGAAAAATCCCTGTTTTACCTTGCCCTGCAAAAAGGCATTAAGCACGACATTAGGATAAGACAGATTGTCATAAAAATTTCCAATCGACCGCTGCGCAGCATCAGGCACATAGTCAGCATAGGCATCAGCTACCGGCTCAAAGAGCATGCGGTCGACTTTATCCGTAAAATCATAGGATACGCGATTGATATCTTCATGCGGATCAATCAGATCGACATCGGCAGCGTCTTTTTTCGACATCGATGAACATCCCAGGAGAAACGCGCAGCACATCGATAGAAAAATAATTCTGATCAAACGATTTAATTTTATTGGATATAAGTTCTTGATAGCAAAGAACTGTTCATTCATTGTGTAATACAACTGAAAACTCTGTACAAACATGCTATTGTAATACGAGATACGTATATCATGTTACAAAATATCCCCGCAACTAAATCCGCTGCTGCAACGGCAAACGGCGCTCGATCAATCCTTGCTCAAGCAACCATTCAATTTCATCCGACAGCGCCTGATAGATGGAATTTTGCGGCAATCCCAGCTCGTTGATTGCCTTATCGCTGTCAAAATACATGGGGTAACGCGCCAGCCTGACGCCGGTCAAGGGAGCCCGTGGTTGACGATGCGTTACATAATCAGAGAAAAATTCGCTCACAACCCCCGCAGCCAATGCAACCCAGAATGGAATACGTTTTTTCGGCATCACCAGTCCCGTGATTTCCTCAATCAGACCCAGAAATCTGCTCAGTGTTATATTTTCATTACCCAATATATACCGCTCTCCATATCGGCCATGCTCGGCGGCAAGTATGTGTCCTACAGCGACATCACGCACATCGATCATATTGAAACCGCATTCAAGATATGCCGGGCCGGGCCGGTTGATAAAGTCCAGTACCATGCGTGTCGGCGGTGTAATTCTGCGATCGCCGGGTCCGATCGGCAGTGTCGGCGCGACGATCACAACCGGCAGTCCAGCAGCCGCAGCTTCAAACGCGGCCTGTTCGGCAAGGAATTTTGAACGGCAATATGGACCGGGCATTTCCTGAATCAACCGCTTCGCGGCTGAATCAACCATGATTTCATGGCGTCCCTTGCCGGTCAGAATGGATTCGGTGGAAGTATAGACAACAACCTCAAGATTATGCTTTGCCGCTTCCTGCAAAACCGTGCAGGTGCCTTCATAATTGACGCGCCTGAAATCAGCTTTATCGTACGCCCATAAATTCGGGTTGGCTGCAAGATGATAAAGTCTGTCCACATCTTTTAATGCTCTATTCACCGTACAGGCATCGCATACCGATCCACGCACCACTTCGACATCAATCGGCAACGGAACATCTGGCAACTCCAGCACCCTGACCGTTTCGCCGCGTTCCAGTAATTGCTGAACAAGATGCAAGCCAATAAAACCGCCTCCACCCGTAACCAGTACCCGGCGATCACTCACGCCAACCTCCTTTGTGTCTGCAAAAACACAATTTGTCTGTTGCTATGTGGATATCAGAAAAGCAGATCCGTTGCAGCTTTAGTGACGGTAAAAATGGAAATAACAAAATATTTGATTGATGAATGACTCAGGCAGAATATTCACTTTTAATATTTGCAGCAGCACGCGCGCCCTGAACAATTTCAACCAGTTTCAGCGCCTGCAATTCCATTTCAATCGTCAGCGCATCAACTTTGGCCCTGAAGTGGCGATAGAATATCATGCTGGGAATAGCGACCAGGATTCCAAATGCGGCATTGTAAAGCGCAACGGAAATACCGTAAGCCAGCTGCGCCGGATTACTGCCTGCCGGCGAGTTCGAGCCGAAAATCTCAATCATCCCGACCAATGTGCCAAACAAACCCATCAACGGACTCAGCGCCGCAATTGTTCCAAGTGTCGTCAGGTTCCGATCCAGATTGTGCGTAACCACGCGTCCAGCCTCCTCAATCGATTCTTTCATAATTTCGCGCGTACTGGTTTCGTTTTGCAGTCCGGCGGCAAAAATACGGCCCAAGGGTGAGTGCTGCTGAAGCTTTTTGATCATTTCCTGCGTCACGCCGCTTCGCTTATATTCATTCAGTACTCTGGGCAACAAATCCCTGGGCACAACGATACTTTTTCGCAACGACCACATGCGCTCACCAATGATGCCCAGCGCTATAATGGAAGCGAAAATAATCGGCCACACCGGCCATCCCGCAGCTTCAATTAAGGATAACACGCCATTTTCTCCCCGGTTAATTAATCTTTAGCAAGTATAAAGCAGTTTAAACAAATTTTGCTGGCACGCGCCACAGTCTGGCTGATTGTTTTCAACAATTATCCTGACACGAATCAATATCAATAGATTTCGAGAAATCCGACCATGCAGGGGTCATATTTATTTTGATTTATTATTAACAAACAATATATTACAATCAAACACTATGAAAAAATGGCATACAATTTATGACCCACTGCTCGCGTGGATGCAGAGTATGATGAAATATTTACCAGAACTATAATCCTAAAAACCTCAGTTGACCATTATCCGGGCTGACTAACGATATGAACACATGAAGCAATTCGAGCAATGCCGGTTCGTCCCGATGGTGAATCAAACGATGGTGTTTACAGCATGCCGCTTTTTAATTTTTGCTGCGTTACAATTCGTTGTAATAACGCGTTATTACGTCGCATTGT
>CAZXBP010000032.1:0-19123 GCA_964639015.1 uncultured Nitrosomonas sp. | reverse complement strand
ATGTGGATAGCCGGGAATTACAATACGAGGTAAGCGAGCCATGCTGACAATATGGTACAATCAGCGTATTTAGTAAACTGTCACCGTAATTTAATTCCTGCTACATGTCTTGCGCACTGACGAAAATCGTAGCGTCTGTATGATTGCGCTGTTTCTGCTCAGTGCCGGCTGCCGATTGAATGAAGTGCTTACGGCTAAATGGGCTGACGTCGATCTGGAAAAAGGCGTATTCATCGTTCGTGCTCAGAACAGCAAGAGCAAACGGCTGCGGGCTGTGCCATTGAATGACAGTGCTTTGGAACTATTGAAGCAACTGAATATGCAGCAGGAATATCTGTTCATGAATCAGCAGACTGGGAAGCCCTATACGACCATCACCAAAGTCTGGGATCGTCTGAGAAAGGCCGAGGATTGCCGCATCTACGTTTACATGACCTGCGCCACCAATACGCAAGTTGGCTGGCAAACTCGGGTCAATCATTATATATCATCCAGCAGATACTCGGCCATTCTGATCCGAAGGTCACTATGCGGTATGCGCATTTGTCTACCAAGGCATTGCGGGAAGCGGCTAACAGTGCCTCGGTGAAGATTCGGGGGTAGATTGGTGGGATGGGGGGGCGCTGGGTAGTGTGAGCGCTTCCTTTACCCCCAAGGAACAATACAAACCAATACTACTGCTTGGTCGATTTATCCACAGATGCGTAGTATTCTGCGCTCTGTTTTCCCCTAGTCATTTTTCGATCGTAATGAGCGGTCAATTATAAACCGGTATCAACAGCCGGCTATTTAAAGCCGCTTATTTCATTCTTTTTCTTTTTTGCAAGATATAGAACGGCAATGCCAAGAGGAGGAGTCAATGCCCCTAGCAATATAAAGCTAACTCCTTTTTCAAATAAGGTATATTTAGCTAGAGCAATTCGTGAATTTATGATTATCTGTTCAGCATACATCGCTGAAATATCACTAACCTGAGTTTCAGATATTCCAGTCATAGAGTAAAGTTGTTTTAGCAAATCGTTCTTGTTTAATGTGGATAAGTAACCAAAATACAAGAGGTTTTTGCTGTATTGCTCATTTTTTACAGGGTTAATGAACGTGTAGCTCAGGACGGGTAAAAAGGATATAATCGCCGTGACAAAAGCTAGAAAAAAGAAAGCTACCAATACTAAAAAGTACATATAAAGTGTAAAGTGCATATCAACCGTTAACAATAATCTAGCAACAATCCAAATAGCAAAACCGGTTGTTGCCATTAAGACTGAGTTTTTTGCTTCGGCAAATTTTAACCAATCGTTTACGAAAGAAAGAATATCTTTCAAAGTACATATGGAAACCTGCATATTTACTTTGTTGAACATGGCACTAATTTTTAGTGGATATGTCAGTATCTAACATATTCTCACATAATTTTATTAAACTATCATACTGGGGAGAAATATCCGTTGTATCCACATTAAACGCCCACACTTGCAACCCCATCTTGCCTGAATATTCCTTACTTGAGAAGTCTATCTTCTTAGCTTCATTAGCGTAACCAGAATTGAAAGTAGAGAACTTTTCCCAAGCATTAACTGTCATGAGAACCTGTTTAGCCTTGGCGGAAGAGCAGAGACGACACGCATCGATAAGGCCGCGACCAACTACCTGAGGACTAGTGTTTTGTCCAAATAACCAATTGGATTTATCAAGAGCTATTCCAACACCAGCGCCAAAATATTTACAATCAAATCTGATATTTTCTTGCAAGTTCATAATAAAAACTGATGTCGCAATAATCATGCTATGTGATAAATCAATTGCGTCTAGTAACGCCTTCTTGTGATTTTCTCCTACTAAGAAATGTGCAACAATTCCATCGCCAATAAATTTATCATAAATACCATTATGTTTATGAATAAGAAGTTTAAAAACGTTTAGCAACTTATTAAGCCAGTCGGCATAGTTGAAACCATTTGAAGATAGATCCATTTGAAGTGTTGATTTTCTAAGATCAAGCGAAACAGTTACACATTCAACAAGATTGTCAAACCGTTTAAAATAATTAGGTCGCTGGTTGAGGCACAGATTCTCCCAGCTTTCTTCATGAATCTTAGGTGGAAAATGACTTAGTTGTTTGTTTCGACTTGCGAAGCCCATATTGATAAAAGCTGCTAATACGCATAAATCTTGGACTTTTACTTGAAGTAGCTTTTCTTCTAACAAAAAAATTATCTTTAAGTATTTGTTGTCAGCATTAATACTTGAAGTGGTTTTTTTTTGAAAAAAAACAACCTGAACGGAAACTTTTTCACCATGCTCCATAATTGTATATAAATCCCCATGAGCAGCGCGAAAATCTGTTCTTTCTTCAGCTAGAGAAGATTGTGAATTTAATGAAAGTAACAGCTTTTTTTTTGTATCATGAGCTTCTTTCCTTTTTCTCAGTTCACTGCTACACCAAAAAAACAACTGATCACTATTATCGTAAGGGTGACAAGAGAAAAGTAGAAACGAATGAATTCCGATAGGTTTAACAATTCGATCAAAAAAATTCACAAGTAAATCATCTAATTCACATATATTGATTCCATTACAAATGTGTGGATAAAACTCCCAAATTAATTGAGAAAAATCAATGTTGTCATATTTCTTCATGACTACAAAGTCTGCAAGATATTCAGAGATGTTATTATTTTTCTCGTGAACTCATCTGCTATAACAGGTTTGGAACATATATGTTCATTGCCAACTGAATCAGCTATTTCTCTAGGAATTTGATCTGCGTAACCAGTGAGAAAGAAGCATTTACTTTTCAAACGCCGATCTTTGTGGATCAGTTCACGATAGCGATCGATGCCCGAGCACTCTAACTTTTTTTCTCGTTGCTCCATTAAATCAAATATTACAAGAAGATTATCTAAATTTTTTATAAGCTTCAATGCCTGAGTAAATTGCTCGCTGGTTTCGCAGCTCCAATAACGAATAGACATACCTCTCTCTGGCAACGAAATTATCCACTTTTTTATGTCATTAGTTGTTTCAATTCTGTATTCCTCTTCAAGCTGTTCAAGCTCTTTGAATTTTTTACAAAGCTCTATAAATATATATTCTGGAACCCATGAAACAGTATTTGGTTCATCTTCAAAATGAACAATATCATATGTTATGCTATTCATTTGGGGTATCTAATTTAGCGTTGCTCAATCGCGGCAGTGGAATAGTAAATGTAGTTATTGCACGCTCTTTATCATGACTTTTAATAAAGGAATCAACTAGTATTTCTCTATTCGCATCGTGAGTTTTAAGTATCTTAAGGGCTACAGCCAATCCTAATCCGGTACCAGGCCGCCTAGTATCAGGATGTCGAAGTGGTTGGCCACGTTGGAAAGGTGAAAAAATACGCGTTTTTAAATTGTAAGGAATAGGTACACCTTCATTTTTTACCGAGACCTTCCAATTGGTATAATTAGCTTGAAGGGTTATGGAAATATTTTGATTTCTAAAAGAATATTTCACGGCGTTTTCAATGATATTAAACAGCAATATATAGTACAGTTCTCTATCTGCCCAGCCTTGCAAAAGTGATTCTTGACTCTGTTGAATATTCAGATGAAGGTTGCAATCTTTATCTTCAGCTTCTGGCCGGATACAACTTATTAACTCTTCAAGAAGATTACAAATATTAAAAGAGGTAATTTTCAAGCGAGAAGCAGAAAAATCTTTTAAGAAAAACCTTGGGTTTTCTAATAGAACTTTAGTTCTTTCACCAAAAAAACTGGCCCTCTCCAGGCTTCTTCTCATTGCTGGCGCAGAAATTATTTTTGTATACGCAGAGTCCCTATCATTCTTATAAAAATTAGCGTAGCGTTTTTTTGCGGCTGATAAATGACCAATAAGTCCCATCAAACCAGAACGGATAGCATGACGGATTTCTACAAGCTCACTTAAACTTCGATCACGAAGCATTGTAATAGTCATAAAAATTGACGCTTCACGGCAAAGATGTACCGCAATGTTATGTCGATATTCAGGTATTTTTTTGTTATGTAGTTTGATAACCAATATTCTTTTAAATTCGTCAACTTCACTGAGTCCAATCACCAAAAAGGTTAGTTCATTATTCTCCTGCCTAAGAGTGACTATATCGTTGGTGATTTTCAATAATTTTGTTGAATTGTTGCTAATTAATTCACCAACCTCCTTGTTTCGCTTCTCAGGAGCAACAATATCTCCTTCTTCATTTATAACAACAGCCCATTCAGAGCACGGCATTAACTGTTGAATCAAGTTTACAATGATTTCATTATCAAATTCAGCTAGGTCTGAATAATTGGGAAAACGATTTTTAAATTCTGAGAATTTCGTAGAAATGGTTTGAAAAGCGAAGTGTAATTCGTTGGTCGGCAGAATATTAGATAAAGCATCCGCGATGGTTTCAGCAAGTTTAAAGTCGGCATTGCTAAAAACGTTATATAAATTCCCAGGAGAACTTTTATCAAAAACCAATATATAGCCAATGATTGCCCTTTCATTGACTTTTGAATCATGATTAACTGCGCTAGTTAAAACAGGCAATCTCATCCAGGCTATATTGTTAGCTCCGGAGATAGACCTTGCGGAGGCATGCGTTTTTTCTAATTCATTAATATGATCATCAATACAACCATGTATTGCGCTATAAGCATCATTATCATCATTACTCTTGAAAGATCCTCGATATTTTTTAGGAGAACATCTATTTTGTATATAGCCGACTTCACAATAAGCTGACCTAGTTTGTTTGCCAATGATTCTGGCGGCTATAGATAAAATTTTATTTATATTATCTAAGCCATGAGTGTCTGAATTTCTATCTGGACTAAGTTCTTTATCTTGGATTTCCTTGTGAAGAGTTTCTTGAGCAGTCCAAATTCTATGACGGCGACTAGTTGCAATTCGTCCCGAAAGTGTAGTTGCCATGCGCTGAAAAAAGGGTCGTAAATCCTCTCTTTCGTTTTCAAGTAACAGCTGAGCTACACCAATAATCTCATTCTGGCTGTTTATATCTTCAGGGGATTTTGGAATGTATAGAGGAAAAATATATTCATGAAAGCTATCATTTATAATATTTCTATCAATGAGAAATGATTGGATTGTGTTGCTTGATTTTATGCTTATGAATTGTGACAAGAAATTTTTATCAAAATTATTGTTATTGGCTAATTCAATGCTTACATATTTACCACTCAGATCGGATATGTTCTTATCATAATCTGCGTGCTTATAAAGGCTGGCCTGATCAAGACGTAGCTCGTTTATTTCTTGGTTTTCATCTAATAACCAAATGAAAAAACAGAACTTTTCTTCATCTTTAAAGTTAGATATTGCAATACTAAGCAGTCTTTCACGTTCTAAATAGTGATCAGCATCGGAATAAGGGATGCTTAGTATTTTAATTAAATCATCTTCTTTTCCATTCAAATCAAGTTGATCAGTTGCCAATCTGTTATATGACATAATGTTGGGCTGCCTTCATATTTAAAAAGATCACTTTTTATTAAACAAGCTGGTTTTAATGAACACTCTCGAAATAGATTCACAACTATAATACTACGGTATATTTAAATCACTAATCACTACGAAATCCTTTTTAAAGGTGATCAGTAGTTAAGTGTGATCAATTGGATCAAGGGCGTATAAAACACCCCCCTTTTTTATCAAGACAAAAAATATACATAAAGTTAAATAAGTAGTCAAATAAGCAAACAAACTGACCTGGTCAAGTAAAACCAGGCATATCAGTTAAGCAACATTCATCGTTTTGCAGCCTCTGCTTCATAGCGGATTTGGTAGTGCCGCCGAGGCTACCAAAGAAGCTAGAAGTTGTACCGGCAGGCTGGCACGAGCTGCGATGAACTGAAAGACCTGGGCGGTTGGAAGTCAAGGAAAATGTGATACATCCGGTTTGCAATCGAGAATCTGGCATTCGCTGCATCCAGAATTGAGTCGACACGTAGCAGCAAAGCTTTGTCACGATTTTGTCACGTTATGAATCCGGATAAGTCTGATTTTTTAGACTGACTTGCGAGTTTCTGACTCACCGACCCGCAACCCATAAGTCCGGCGATCAGTTGCATCAGTGGTAAGTCCAAGAAAAGTATGGCTCCCCAAAACGGGTAAATCTGGTAACTGGGCCTGTTTCGTTATCATTAGTTACTAATGGCTATGTAACAATTAAGTGTTGAATTTTTCAGTACTTTGAAGATAAATGGTTTTTTAAAAATCATGAGATAATGTAACTCACTGATAATAAATAATTCATAAAAATTAGCAATTCATTTTCAACAACCATTTGTGACATAGCCTTATTAATTATTTCGTATAGCGAATAATAGCTAATCAACTACATGCATTAACAGCGGCTATTAGTTTTTCAATTTCTGGCTTAATTCTGGAGCCATGCTTAACAAATTCGAAAATTATGGTTTCTCCCTCAGCTTGTGATATATATGCGCCAGCTTCCCGAAACTTTTTAATGATTTTATCTGCCTCCATCTTAGCTGAAACCGGAATTGACTTAAGCGAAAGCATAATTACTCCCAGTAAAATTTTTAATATTGCGCCAGTTATAGTAATACATGTTTCCAATCCTTTATTACCAATTTTGCCAATTAATTGTCCTAATAATTTTGCGATTTTAGATTTATCTTTGATCATTGCTTCTGGAAGATTACTTGCAATATCTGTCCCATATACAATAACAACGCCTTTTAGGGTTTTAAAAGCACCCAATAATACATTATTGATTAATTTGTCATAGAAAGTAGGCGCAAATACTTTTAAAGTGCTCCTTACTGAAAGAGCTACTGTTATGAGATTAATCCATTTAGGGAATTTATTCTTGTATTTTGCTGTAAAACTACCGATCTTTGTTCCTGCGTGAAATAAAGTTGCAGGCGCTCCACCTATAGCTGTTAAAAAACCCAACATGAAATACATTTCAATTTCAATCAGAGGTCGAAGCCCTTCAGTATGTTTAGTTACTTCAGCAGCTCTTCTACCGGCATAAAACACATCATTCTGAAAACCTATTTTATTTTGTCTATAAACTAAGCCTAATTTCGCGCTTTTTTGTTCTGGAAGAACACTAGTCTGAATATATACTACTTCAGAATGTATAGAATCTGTTCCGTCTCCAGTGATAATAAGGCGAACGCCATCAGAACTTTGATATATATTACCGGGATAAACTTCTACATGTGGCCCTGGAAGAGTGATAGGTTTATTAATAAAGACTAATTTTAAAACACCCGTTTCGTCTAAAGCTACAGGTGCAAGATTAGTAACAGATGGTAGCTCTGCCTTTTGTGATGGAATTAAATCAGGACGAGGTTTCATTGGTCCAAATATTAAATTTGCAGTCTTGCCATTTACATCAATTCGACCATCATGAAATCCTAAATAAGTTTGTTGAAAAAATTCGATAGCTTCTATTGTTTTATTTCCACATTTGCCGTCAGGAACCAATAGTTTCACCCAACGATCGAGTTTTCCAAATGTGATCCACAAGTTAAGTTGTGCTTGAACCACAAATACATCTTGAGAAAAATTACCCTTGTTTGGTGGTACATTTTTGCCAACAGGAGCCTTAATACTCATAAAATAGTTTCCCCATTAATTCTTACATGTAGACAAGCTGCATGAAATCACTTTTAGAATAATTTACCATATGTACATCAAATAAGGGTTTAAAATTTAAGGTAAATAAGTATAAAAAAACATTTTTCATCCCGTTGATGTAACACGGGGGGCTCCAAATACATAACGTTAATCGTTCGTTCGAAATATAAAGGTATTTTTCCTTTAAGACAATAAGTTAATTCCTATAAACCGCCTTGCGAGCACCTGGACGACAGGACAGGGCGCAGGCGAGGCGGCACTTGCTTGATAACCTGACTCAGCAAGCGCATAAATCCACAGGAGGGCCCCGCCGGCGCACCCTACGCCTAAGAGCGGGAGGTGCCTGTGGAGTTATGCGCGGGTTGACTGTGGGTTACGTTACGGGTTACTATTTGTCAACCTATTAACGCAACTCATGGAATATTTATATGTCAGACGAAAGCAACGAACCCACCAAAGCGCAATTACTCGCAGGAATCGTAACCCAAACGATGGGCATGGGATCAAAAATGGCCACCGTACAACGCAGCCACCGATTCCCCTTGCATATTTATACTCAAATAGAAAACCTTGCCCAAATAGGAAATGTTCCAGTATCTGTAATCATTAATGAATTGCTGGAATGCGGCCTTGAAGCACTTGGAAAGGAACTGCCTCCGGCAATCGTCGAGGAGTCCAAAATCATGAGCAGGGATTTGAGCAATCAGGTTTTTCCAAATGAAAGTTACACCGTTGACCCGAATAGAAAATCAAAACCCAAATCCACGAAGAAGGATGCTGAAAAATGACGCAGCGTCTGTTGCTTCAAGGTTACGACACCATTGAATGTGCGTATTACCTCGCATTCGATCACGGCTGTTTATTGAACTTTGAGCAGCTGACAGCAGCAAAAGAAGCGCTGCGTCAATTGAAGATACGCAAGCAAAAACCCATAAAACTGGGTAATGAAGAATTTTTGCTGGCACCGCACGGCACAGCAAGCGGTTATCCCTTCCTGATTGAAAACGAAGCTTTCAGTATCCAGTTCGGTGAGTTTAACCGGCCTTCCTTCTTTGTGGCTTTCCGCAGCGTGGCGCTATGGCATAGCGGCTTACAAAACTTGCATCAGCGTTTTCTAAACTGGGCAGAATCTATCGGAGTTCGGGCATATGAACCAGAACGGTTATCGCGCGTTGATTTTACGTTTGATTATTATCTGCCTGAAATGGATTTCGATGAAGATTGTTTTGTATCGGCTGCCAGCAAGGATAATCAACATCGCAAGCACCGCAAGATTCAAACCTTCTCCTTTGGCGAAGGTGAAATCAAACTGCGTATTTATAACAAATGCGATGAAATCAAGGAAAAAAGCGCCAAATCCTGGTTCTTCGATTTGTGGGAAACGGATCACGATGTATGGCGCATTGAATGGCAGGTGCGAAAAGGATCATTGCGCGGCTGCGGCATTCAAACGCTGACCGACTTGCAACACCGCCAAGGCAAACTGTTACAGATTCTCGTCAATGAGCATACAACCTTGCGCATTAAAAACGATGACAGCAACCGTTCCCGCTGGGCATTGCATCCTTTATGGCAGGATTTGAGCGAACAAGTCGCCAAAATCGAAGTTCTGGAAGATATGGATACCTGGAACGACCTGGACATGAATGCATTGCTTGACGAACGCATGATGCGCATGACAGTCAGCGTATACGGGTATCTTAAGCGCATCGCTGCCATTCAATGCTTAAAAACCGGCAAGGACAGGATTTCCATTACTGAAGCGCAGGCGCTCATGGGCATGAGAATTCGCCAGGTTCATGATCCCCTATCATGGACGTTTGACGTTGATGAACGTGTAACCGAAATGAGGCTTGGTAAATGGTAACGCTTCAGGCAATTCAGAAGCTGCTTGATCAAAGCAAGAATGAAGCGCTGTTGCTGGCGCAAAGTTCATTACCGCAATCGCAGTTTGAAGCATTTCGTAAGATTTATCTCAACATTTTCGGTAAAAATGGATTGGAAAAGGAACTGGAAAGGTTATTTGCCGAAGATCGTAAAAAAGGACAGGAACGGGCAGGAATAGACCATGCAAAAAAGGAGGTGCCATAATGCGTGAACAAACTGGACAATTTAGAAATTGTGATTTCCGTTACTCTGGAATTTGAGGAACAATCAACGCTTAACGGAGAATTGCGCCTGATTCGATCTTTCCTGCCTGAAATTCTAAAGGAAATTTCAATTCAGCCTGAAACCAACAAGGAGTAAACAAAAATGCGGATTGCGCTCTATGCTCGCGTTTCCACGGTCAAGCAAGCGGAAAAAGACTTATCCATTCCCGATCAGTTGCGGCAAATGCGCGACTGGTGCAAGGCCAATCGTTACACTGTAATTATGGAATACGTCGAGCCAGGCGCATCCGCTACCGATGATAAAAGGCCGGTGTTTCAGCAATTGATCGCTGAAGCCACGCTTAAACCCAGCCCTTATGATGCGGTTGTCGTGCATAGTCTGTCACGCTTCTTTCGGGATTCGCTGGAATTCGGCCTGTATGAGCGCAAACTTAATAAGGCCGATGTCAAGCTGATTTCCATTACACAGCAAACCAGCGATGACCCCAGCGGTGAAATGGCGCGAAAGATATTCAGTATCTTTGACGAATACCAGAGCAAGGAAAACAGCAAGCATACATTACGCGCAATGAAGGAAAACGCACGTCAAGGCTACTTCAATGGTTCACGTCCGCCGTTTGGCTATAAAACCATTGAAGCAGAAGCCACGAGCAATAAGCCTAAGAAAAAGAAACGCATTGCTATTGATGAAACAGAAGCCACCACCGTGCGCACAATCTTTGATCTGTATCTGAATGGTTATCGCGGCCAGTCTATGGGTTCAAAACAGATTGCGGTGCATTTGAATGAACGCGGCCTGACTTTACGCGGCACACAATGGGCGCGTAACCGGGTTCATGAAATCCTTTCCAATCCAGTCTACAAGGGCGAATTCATTTTTAACAAACGTGATGCCAAAAACCAGAAGAACAAACCGGAAAGCGAATGGGTGCGCATGGCGGTTGAACCGATCATTGAACAATCGATCTTTGAAGCGGTAAAGGCACGCAAAGCAAGCCGTGCGCCATCTCAAACCCCGCCAAGAATCGTTAATTCACCAACACTCTTAACCGGCCTGCTTAAATGCGGCTGCTGTGGTGCAAGTATGACACTGGCCACGGGTAAAGGTGGCCGTTACCGTTATTACAAATGCAATACCAGAATCAGCAAAGGCAACACGCTATGCGACAGCCGCAGCTTTCCGATGGAAAAGATTGATGCGCTTGTACTCAACGCGCTGGCTGACAAGGTATTTGATCCCAAACGGGTTAAAACCATGCTATCCGACATGAAAAAGCAGATCAAGGCTGCACAGGAAAGCCAGAATGACGGATTAAATAAACTGAAAAAAGAACTGGAAGAAATCAAGACTGCAACCGATAGGCTTTATGAAGCAGTCGAACGAGGATTCCTCCCGCTGGATGCTTCGTTACAGGAACGCTCCCACAAATTGCAGGCCAGAAAACAGGAATTATTGATTCAAGTAGCCGGATACCGTCAACAGCTACAATTACCCGAAATCAAACAGAATCAGCTAGAAGCGTTTACCAAAGCGCTGAGAAATAAACTGCTGGACAGATCAAGCGGCTTCGGCAAGGAATATTTGAAATTGCTGGTGAATGAAATTCGCATCAAAGACAATCAAGCGGAAATCACTGGCAGTTATTCGGCGCTTGCACATGCTGTAGCTGAATCAAACAGCGCTCTTCAAAGAGTGCCCAGTTTTGTACCAAATTGGCTCCCCGACCAGGGCTCGAACCTGGGACCTGCGGATTAACAGTCCGTCGCTCTACCAACTGAGCTATCGGGGATTTAAAAAAGATGCCAATCTTAACGGTTTGAGTTAATCAGGTCAACTGCATCACGGTTTTTTGAATGAAAGCCTGGCAAAAAGTAAGTGCATCTGAATGCCACAAAACCATTCAAACAACAAATTGCAGTCGTAAGTGTGACATAATAAGATTATCAGACCGCTTCTCCGGCTTATTCCCGCTGACACGTTATCGTAATAAAACATATAGTTATGGTCGTATTCAAATCTAAAATCGACAAATGGCTGTTATTTTGCCTGGTTCTCTCAATCATCGCATGTCTGTTGGGCGCTTCTGCCGCGCTGAAGGTCGGCGGAAGCGTCAATTATGTTTTTGCTGTCTTCTTCCTGGTAATGGGCGCGGGATTTCCGCTGTGGATCCTGATTTCTACCCGTTACATTGTGAATGGGGAGAGTCTTGAAATAACAAGCGGCCCATTTACCTGGAACATTCCAATCGAATTGATTACCACGCTGCTAGACAGCCAAAGCGCATCGGCAAGCCCGGCCTTGTCACTGGACCGGCTGGAGATCATCTATGGTGAAGACCAGTCGATTCTCGTTTCACCTGCTGATAAAATGAAGTTCATAGAGAAACTGGGTATTGAGAAATACACCGGTATGCGCAAAAACAGGCAGCGGACATCGAAAGACAAAACTTCGACAAACCCTAAGAAGAAGCAGAAAAACCGCAAAAGTTTGTGAAAATACTTGCTTGCGGCGCGCAGCGCGGGCTTTATCCGGTTACCGCAAATCCTGCTGTCACCATGTTCAAATCTACAACGCGCTTTGCGGCATTGATTGCCTGACTCTATTGTCTTGAAAATCCTTTCCGGTAAAAACACCGCAATCAAGTATCCAGCGCGACACCAGCTCCGCAGGCGTAACATCGAAGGCCGGGTTGTAGACCGGAGAATCAGGTGCCGCCCATTCTACCCGCCCAAACACGCCTTCCACACCGGAGACTTCGCCGGCACTACGCTGTTCGATCGGTATCCGGTCGCCATCAGTGCATGCCCAGTCCATCGTTGTGTAGGGGCCCGCGACGTAAAACGGTATCCGGTGGTAGCGCGCCAGCACGGCCAAACCATAAGTACCGATTTTATTGGCAAAATCGCCATTGGCGGCTATCCGGTCGCAACCGACAATAATTTTCTGCACTTTCCCCAATTGCATCAGGTGCGCGGCCATGTTGTCGGTAATCAACGTATAGGGAATACCCAGCTTTTTCAGTTCCCACGTGGTCAGCCGCGCGCCCTGAAGCAACGGACGCGTTTCATCGACATACACATGAATGGCCTCACACTGCTCGCCGGCCTTTCTGATCACGCCTAACGCAGTGCCGCCGCCTGCCGTTGCCAGTCCGCCGGTATTACAATGTGTGAGAATGTGATCTCCGCTGCTGATCAGTTCCGCGCCGTTTTCTGCAATCCGCGTACAAAGCGATACATCCTCGTTGAATAAATGGATTGCAATATCGAGCAGTTCATCTGGCGTTTTTCTTGAAGCGATTCCGGCCATCATGCGATTCATACACAGCATCAGGTTAACTGCGGTCGGGCGCGCCCCATATAGTGCCTGTGCTTCGTCGGCCAGTTGTTTATAGCTTGCGCCTTTTATCGCGGATTGCCCCAGGCTAAGCGCCGCCGTCACGCCGATCAATGGCGCACCGCGAACTTTAAGGGTTTTGATCGCGCCAATCGTTTCATTTACCGTTTGCAGCAGCAACCATTCTTCTTTTAATGGCAACAAGGTCTGATTCAGTATCCACAGTGCCGTATTTTCCGGCGTATGCGTGAAGCGCAGCGCCAGCGCATTCAGATTGATCATATCATTGCTCCCGTCCAGTCGTCCGGCTTCAACACTGGCGGAGCGAACAGACACTGCGCGTGGTCTTTCTCCATGAGCGTAACCCGCTTTGTGACTTTTGGAGGTATCACAGCAAGTGATCTCCTATGCGCTGCCGCAGGGTTCTGAGTGCGGATATTTCGTCATCCGGAAGAAATGTCAATCCGCCCAGGGTGACGGCTTTCCATAGAATTTCCGCAGAATGCTCAATGCGTTCCATTCCCTTCCAGGCTTCTTCCAGGCTTTCACCCCAAGCCAGCGCGCCATGCCGCGCTAAAATCAACGCGCGATAACGCGGCAGAAAGCTGATTAAATTTTCACCCATGGCCTGCGACCCTGGACGCGCATAAGGCACAAAAGGAATATCGCCACAGCTCAGAATGACTTCGCTCAACGCATGCGACGGCAGGCACGCCAAATCGGGGCGCGCGATAGACCAAGCGATTGCTGTCGGCGGATGTGCATGAACCACCGCTCTCGCCTGCGGACACTCTCGGTAAATTTCCAGATGCATCAACCGCTCTGAAGATGGCTTGCCAGACAGGATACAGTTGTCCAGGCTGACCAGGGCCATGTCCTCCGGTTGCATAAAGGCTTTTGAGACGCCAGAGGGAGTTATTAATATCACATCTTCATTTATACGCCAGGAAATATTACCATCAGCTGCCGCCAGCATGTTTTTCTGATGCAGACGCCGCGCAACGGTAATGATATCCTCGCATATCTGCCGGTATCTGTTTAAGGTTGATGATACATCCATAGACATCATGCTCATTTCATCACATGCAAAAAAATACGTATATTTTCATGCCTCTGATCCGGTAAAAAACGCTGATAAATATCTGTCAAATTCGACTGACCAACATGTCTGCTGATCAAAAAAATGCATTGCTTTTCTTGCTCATCTTCGTCCTGATGTTTTTGAATTTTTCCGGCGACCCCTGCAATGACTGGAATTACGAAGATATCTGGATTGTAGAATGCGAATAGCTTGCTCCAGTACACCGGCTGTAACATATTACCGGTCACACAAGACTTCTTATTCGCCCGTCCGGAATGCGTAATATTCCGATTCGAGCGAGAAGTCTTCCCAGATAAATGGCGGATTCGGCGTCGGAAAAGTCGGCAGCCAGAAGGTGGCCAAATCCAGCGCACCACTCGCCGTGCGACTCGCCGTATGCACAAGTCCACGCAGCACGCCTTCCGTCACCCCCACCAGTTCATCGTCAGTCTTACGCCGCCACAGACCGATGTTTTTAGGCAACTCCATCCAGCCGGTAGCCACATTGGCAACGCCGCTGACCAGCTTCAAACCGGATCGTTCAAAATAGACTTCCGCCGCAGTTCGATCATCCGCTCTGACCTGAAACGAAAAAAGGAGCGGCAACACCAGCAGCACGATAAATCTTGTTTTTGATTTCATAGTCAGAATCTCCGCATTCCGCGTCAAAAGATGGACGTTTATTATAAGGAGAAATACCGGGCAAGCCCATGTTTTCCTTTCTTTTTGGAATAACACTTTGCACGAATGCGTTGCAGGCCATGCCGAATGAAAAATGTTTGAGTCTGGAACGTGAATCAAACCGCACCATGACGCGGCTTAGGTTTAATGAATTTTGAGTCTTCACGGCGCGCTCCACCTGTAGCGTTCATGGAAACTCTCCGGCAGGTTGTTGAAGAATATATTCGAGGCAATCAATACAAACAAGGCAAAAACAGGCGGTACACTCACAATGCATCCAGCCTGCATGAAGTGGTGCCCGGGGCCGGAGTCGAACCGGCACGGACGCAATGTCCGAGGGATTTTAAGTCCCTTGTGTCTACCAATTTCACCACCCGGGCAGCTGGATTACGACAATCATCATTGTCTTTAATTTACAATCACTTAACATGGCAATAAGCGTTGCAAAGAGGTGTGATTATACCCTGAAAAGAAATGATTTAACAGGACTTGTTCGCAAGCGGGTTGGCCGCTAAAGGCGATCAGTATTTCCGTGTTTTGTGCTATGCGGCACCCATTCAGTGATTTTGTACGATCGCATCTTTTACACCCGCCGCGATGGTCGGATACCGCAGCTTTACATGCAATTCTTTTTTTATACGCGCATTACTGATGCGTCTTGATTCATTCATGAAGGACAACATGCCTGGAGAAATCTGGTCTGCCGCCTGATCACGTGGAATGCGCGGCGGACGGGGCAAGTTGAAATGATCAGCGACGAGATCGAAATAGTCACCCATTTTCATTTGTGTATCATCCGTCGCATTGTAAACCCGGCCGGATTTTCCATACCGTATCGCTGCACAGATGATCCGCGCAAGGTCATCTGCGTGAATGTGATTGGTATAACCATCATCCTGAGCGACAAAGGCCGGAGCAGCTTCCTGAATTCTTTTCACAGGCAGGCGATCACCGGCATAAATGCCGGGAACACGCAATATCGAAACCGGAATACGATTACGCCTGCCCCAGGCACGCACCTGGTTTTCAGCACTCATCCGCCGAACAGCTCTTGCGTTAAACGGATTCAGGCGCCGAGTTTCGTTGATTATTTCACCCTGACAATCACCATAAACACCACTGGTGCTGATATAGATGAGTTGTTGTGGTAGAATTTTGGATTTGCCCTTTGTCCATTTTGACAATGCAGCAAGCAGATTGGTGGTTCGCGTGTCGCGCACCCCGCGATTCGGTGGCGGCGCCAGGTGTATGATGATCTGGGCGATACCCGCGAGTTTTTTGAGACTGCTGCGCTGGTCAAGATCGCCTGCAACCGCTCTGACACCGAACGAACGAAATGGACACGCTTTGTCCGGATGACGAAATAAACCAAAAATTCGATATTTTTCTTGCAGAAGCGGTGCGGTTCGCAAGGCGATATCACCACAACCGACCATGAGCACAGTTTTTTTCATTTAAGCTTTTCATCCCTTTTCTTTAATATTTCAATTCTTTTTGCAGCTCAATGACGCACAAAATCATTATAAAACCCAGCGAGCATATTCTGAATACCGCACCCGGAGAAACCATATTACAGGCCGCCTTGCGCGAAGGCATTTCCTTGTCATACGGCTGCCGTAACGGATCATGCGGCGTCTGCAAAGGTAAAATCTTACAAGGCGAGGTTGATTATGGCCGCCATGACGATGAAACATTGACAGACGAAGAAAAACAAGCCGGCATGGCCTTGTTCTGCTGTGCCGAACCGCTGTCGGATCTGGTGATCGAGTGCCATGAAATCAGCGCCATCAAAGACATAGAGATCAAAACACTCCCCGCTCGAGTTGCCGAACTGGAGCGTATTGCACCGGATGTTATGATCGTTTCCCTGAAATTACCTGCCAATCAGCGGTTACAATTCATGGCGGGACAGTATATCGATATTCTGCTCAAGGACGGCAAGCGCCGCAGCTTCTCTCTGGCCAATGCGCCACATGACGACGAGGTTCTGCAATTGCATGTGCGCAATTATCCCGGCGGCGTGTTTACCGAGCAAGTTTTCAGCACGATGAAAATCAAGGATATTCTTCGCTTTGAGGGGCCCCTGGGCTCTTTCTTTCTGCGTGACACGCCGCCTGATGTGCCGATTATTTTCTTGGCAAGTGGAACCGGGTTTGCTCCGATTAAAAGCATACTCGAACATGTATTTTTCCAGGAAGGCAATAAGGAAGATTTACGTACCATGACGCTTTACTGGGGCGTGCGTAACAAGGCAGATCTGTATCTGCTTGATCTCATCGCGCGATGGCAGCAACAGCATAAGAATTTTTCGTTTATTCCGGTGTTGTCCGACGCTCTGCCTGAAGACAACTGGATCGGTAGAACGGGCTTCGTTCACGAAGCTGTTTTGCAGGACTTTGCGACACTGGAGAACCACAAGGTTTATGCCTGCGGCTCCTCAGTCATGGTCAAAGCGGCTTATCAGGATTTTACGGCACTGCGCAATTTGCCCAAAGACAGTTTCTTCTCTGATGTTTTTACGCCATCAAGCAACAGCGCACCATAGCAGTGTTATTTAAACAGCAGTTCCGGGCTTAGGCGGTTGTTCGAAAACAGCTCTCCTGGTTTGTTCACTTTTTTTTCAACGTGAGTTCCACAGCTTTATTATAGTTATCCATAGCCATCTCATGCTTTCCCAGCTTCTCATTCAATTGCGCCAAAGCAAAATAGGCTACCGTGCTCGGTTCGACTGAAATGCTCGCTTCCAGGTAATTCTGCGCTTTACCCCAAAGTTCGCAGTGCGTGCACAGCTTACCCAGCGTCAGCAACAGGCCGGCATTGTTCGGCTGCGCTTTGAGCCAGAGTTCCGCGCATTCGATCTGCCGGTTGACATGGTAATTGAGGCATTCGGCATAGAGCGCGATCAGCTCGGCATTCCATTCATTCTGTACATTCCGCTCGATTATTTTATGCGCCATGGCACATTCACCTAGCGCGATGTAAGCACGTACGGCCGCGGCCGCCAGTTGACTATTGCTTTGTTCATGCTCCGTCAGAGCAAACCAGTATTTATTCAACGATTCCAGATCAGAGCCTTTGCGCTTGAAGTTTTCCACATGCGCTTCATTTCTTATTTTCTCGAAATAGTCCCTGTTAAGCGGATGACGATGAATCAATATTCCGGAAATCTCCAAAACTGCATCCCAATTTCCGACTTGCCTTTGTGCTTCCATTTCCAGTTGCAAAACCAGCGTGGGTTGCAACCCGCCGGTTTCATACAATTTTCCAAAGGTGTTCAAAGCTTCCTGATAGCGGCCTTCTTTTATCAGCAGATCAATTTTGGATGTCAGCCGCAATGCTTTTTCATCGGATGTATCGTCTTCGGCGCCGCGCAAAACCGTATCGCATGTGGCTTTATCACCCAGTTCATACGCCGAACGCGCCGCCACAACGGCATTGATTGATCGAATCAAAGATTCATTCGCAAGCTTGAAGCCTTTTTTCGCATATTTCCTGGCCAGCGCATAATCACCCGCAAAAAATGCCTGTAATCCATTCATCATCAGCGATTCCGATCTAATCGCGCGCAGATTCAACAATCCACCCAGCATGCGGATCAGAATATAAAACACAAAAAAAACCGCCAGAACGCCTGCAATCGCGTAATCCAGCGGTATTTCCTGTTTCTCGTACGGTGGTATTTCCACCATCATCGTGCCCGCACTATATTCATCAACAGCAAGCGTTACGGCAACAGCAGCAGCAAACAGCACTAACACCCAAAGTATCAGTCTCATATTCTCTCCCCTTTAAAATATTGGAGCCGATAATTGATCTTGCTCATTGCATTCGGATTTGCTGATTCAACACGATCATCCGATAAATAATGCAATATTAAAACATGCTAACTATATGGGCCCCAAGTTATTCGTTATCGTATTCAAATTCACCAACAACCTATTATCATAAAACCGCAGCACTCCGATTGCATAAGCCCCAACTGTTCCAACAATCTCCGACATACACGATGAATGCGCAGATTTCATTACGCCAATCCGCTCAACCAAAGCCATTCCTGATCACCTGCGTCGCAGGATTCTTCTGCACGCTGAAATATTCCCGTAAACTCTGAATAATGCCTTGATCTGCAGCCATGGTTGTCAGAATCACTTTTGCCAACCCGGCCTCCCTCGCAAAACCGGCAATACGTTCATGAGCGGTAAATACAGGCGTCTCCCTCAGCAATTGTTGGCCAAGCCGGCCAATAATGTCAAATAAATTATGCAATCCTTC
>CAZXBP010000031.1:0-19191 GCA_964639015.1 uncultured Nitrosomonas sp. | reverse complement strand
AAATGGAGGTCGCTAATACGTAAATTTGGTTTGACAGAAGACAGAGTATCTACTTGCTGTTTTTGGGCATCGACTGAATGAATCGGTTATGTACTTTTTGCTTTATTTGGAAACCGTTCCGGATGCTCGATGATCTCTTTCGTAAGATCGACATCGATGTCCGGCCAATAGAAATGGCCCGGCGATTGTTCCTCAACATTCATAATTACCTTTACCGGCTGGTCCTTGAACCACGGAAACTTATCGTATGGCATGAACAATTCCTGGTCATGGGCCAATAACCAGATTCCGTGAGCGGAGATGTTTGTTACTTCAACTGTCGAAGTGGTGTTGCCATGCGCTGACAAGCTCATGATAGTGTTCCTCTCAATAAGTGACTCGATTTCTTTCAACTGCTGCCGATTATAGCGGCAGGTGTTCGCAAGCTGAAGTTCCGGCTCAAGCCAAAACTTCGCTTCAGCTTCTCCGGACACCACATGCACATGCATCCGCGTTTCCTCGCGCGAGAAAAAGTAGAACCTGTATCCCTTTTCTCTGAATACCGTAGGACTCATCTATTTTCCTTGCACATAGCACTCTTGTTTTGACTCCAATGCACCCTTGACCCTAGTCGCTCAGGAACATTTTGTTATGGACCGTAGTGCTGTATTAAGTACATGTCCAATCCTTACGATTATCCGGGACAAGCGATCAAATTCTGGTTCAATCAAATCGAGAACGGCGATTGAAAGATACTGCATTATCCCTCTTTCAAAACGTGCAAATTGCAAAAACAAGGTACGGACATTACAGTTTAAACATGGAAAGAACTGATATTTCATGGATTAAACACGATATTATTTTTCATGACAAGCGTCATTCGGTTGAAATGCGCGCAGTTGGAGTGGAACATTCTTGTCTTGTCCGGCCAATGATCGTCATGTCGTATTCAACACCATCCGGAACCAGGCTGCCAGCCATTCTGCTTATCAAATGATCATGCGCTACCTGTAGGGTGCCAATAAGCGAAGCGCATTGCACCATTCGAACTCACAAGTCAGTCCGCTTCAATGGGGATATTCAATGTAAAGCTTGTCGGCTGCCTGCGCTGAAAAATCAGTTCGGCAGAGATCTGCTCACTCAGCAGGTACACCAGCTGCAAGCCGAGCGTTGATGAATTTTCCAGATCAAACTCATCCGGAATACCTGCGCCATTGTCGGCAACATAGACCTGCAACACATTGGGTTCGGTATATTTCAGACTGATCTCTATCGTTCCGGAATCATGCTCGCCAAAAGCATATTTCATCGCGTTTGAGCATAGCTCATTAATGATCAGCCCCAGGGGAATACTGATATCAATCGACAGAAAAACAGGGTCCGTATCTATGTTCACGTTTACTCTGGAAGCATCCAGCGCATAGGAATATTCCAGATTGCTGACCAGCGCGCGAAGAACGCTGGAAAAATCCACATTGGCAAAATCCGACGACTCGTAGAGAATCTGGTGAATCAACGCCATCGATTTCACCCGGTTCTGGCTTTCTCTCAACAGTGAAACCGCCGTCTCGTTAAGCAGCATGTCGGATTGCATGCCGAGCAGACTATCGATAATCTGCAAATTATTTTTAACCCTGTGATGTATTTCGGCCAGCAAAAGCTCTTTTTCCTTCAAAGCGGTTTTTAATTGCAACTCCTGGTGTTTCCGCTCGGTAATATTGATGACCGAAGCCAGCACCATCATCCCCTGCGGCGTGCGAATCGGATTCAAACCCACTTCAACTGGAAATTCATCCCCATTCCTGTGCAAACCGTAGAGATCCCTGCCATGCCCCATTGCACGCGTATCGGGTTGTTTCAGATAGCTTTTCCGCAATTGCGGATGATTCCTGCGATGCGATTCCGGAATCAGGATTTCAATTTGCTGTCCTATCAATTCATCGCGGCGATAACCGAACAGTATCTCGGTTGTTGAGTTCACCATGACAATCGTTCCATTCGTGTCGGTCATCACCATGCCATTGGGAGACGCCTCCACGGCCAGATATATCATTTCTTCAGCATGTTTGCGATCGGTTATATCGACAACGGCCGCCAGCACAAAAATGCCATGATCGGTTTCGACCGGATTCAGTCCGACTTCGACCGGAAATTCGGATCCATCCTTGCGCAGGCCGTAGAGATCTCTGCCATGTCCCATGGGGCGGGTTTTCGATTCACCGATATAATATTCCCGATACTCTGGATGCTGGTGATTGAACCGCTTCGGTATCAGTATCTCAACGGGCTGCCCGATGAGCTCCTGTCTTGAGTAGCCGAAAAGTCTCTCCGTAGCGGAATTCACCAGGACAATGAAACCCTCGCGATCGGTCATCACCATGCCATTCGGAGAAGCCTCCACGGCAAGATGCATCATGTCCTCGGTATTGCTAATATTCTGGAGTCGAGTCGGTGGTATCATATTTCCTGAACCTTCAGCTTAAAATTCACGGCCCGGCTGTTACACTGAAAAATCAGCCCTGTTGAGTATCTGTTTTATTCGATTGTTTCCTGATCAAATCAGGCACCAGTTCCGGGGCTACCGGCTTACCAAACAGAAATCCCTGCAAATCCGTACAGTCAAATTTCGCCAGAAAATCAACCTGCTCCTGTGTTTCGATGCCTTCAGCTATCACTTTCAGATTGAGTTCTTTCGCCAGCGCCAGAATCGCCGCTGCAATCGCGCAGTCATTTTTATCCTGGGGTATATCCTTGATAAAACTACGATCAATTTTCAAGCGATGTATGGGCAGATTCTTCAATGAACTCATACAGGAATAGCCCGTGCCGAAATCATCGATGGAAATCGATACGCCCAGTTTTTCCAGTTGTTTCAGGCAAGTAACATTAACCAGATCATTTTGCAGGCAGGACTCCGTTATTTCCAGTTCAAGCAGATGCGCGGGCAGCTTATATTCTTCCAGCAAATCCGCAATAAGGACCGGCAGATAATTATCGGAAAATTGCCGTACCGAGATATTCACCGCGATACGCAGATCCGTAAAACCGACCACACGCCACATACTGAGCTGCCGGCAAGCCTCTCTCAACACCCAGTTTCCGATAGCGACAATAAGACCGCTCGCCTCCGCTACGGGAATAATCTCCGCCGGCGACAATAAACCCTTGGTCGGATGTTGCCAGCGTATCAGCGCTTCCATACCGGTAATCCGAAAATCTGCCGAAGACAACAGTGGCTGATAATAAAGTACAAATTCATTTTTTTCCAAAGCGAGGTGCAATTCGTGCTCCCGCGTCAGATAATGCGCTGCTTTCTGTGTCAGCGAAGGGTGATAAAACAAAAAACGATTTCGTCCACTGTTCTTAGCCTCATACATAGCGGTATCCGCCATCTGCACCAGTCCGTCATGATGTTCGGAATGATCCGGATAAACGCTGATACCGATACTGCAGGACGGAACAATTTCCAGACCTTCGATGATGATAGGACTGGACAAGCACTGCATTATTTTTTTTGCAATACTTGCAAACGCATCACGGGAGTCGGCATTGGTGACAATAACGACAAATTCATCGCCGCCCAGTCTGCCAAAGGTATCGCTCTGCCGCAGTGCCGCAAGCATTCTTTGAGAAATATGACACAGCATTAGATCTCCGGCTTTATGGCCGAGCGTATCATTTACTCTTTTGAAGTTATCGATATCGATAAACAACACACCCAGAAGCGACGATTCACGCGCTGCTCTCGCAATCGCCTGTTTTAACCGGTCCATCACCAGCCTGCGATTGGGCAAGTTGGTCAGACTGTCGTAATAGGCAAACTGCGACAGTTGCTCCTGCGCCTCCCGTACGGCGGTAATATCCGATATCATGACGATACATTGCTCGTCCTCATCATCATTTATAACTGGAATCCGGGCAATAGATAACCACACATACATCGTTTCATTATTCTCCTTATACGCCGTGATTTCGCCTTGCCAGCTATCGTATTGCGTCATTCTCTGCCAGATTACGTCATAAGCCTCACTGCCCATAAAATGACGGGTCAGAAACGGCAATTCCTTGTTCATCAAGTCATCATTCCGGTACCCGGTAATGGTATAAAAAGCATTGTTCGCACATTCAAAATGCCTGTTTTTGAGAATGACAATACCCTCAGCGGCACACTTAAAAACGGCGGCTGCCTGTGCCAGTCTGTTGATGACACGGTGATGCTGTGTGGTTTCCTGCAAAATACCGACGATCTGACAATCGCCTGACTGCTTGTTGATGAAGGCTTTGCCATACAGTTTGTACCAGGCGTCCTGCTTCGTCTCCGAATTGACACGAAACTCGATTTCGTTCGTATCATTTTCCGGGCAGGCGCGTAATTTCTCAAGAAATTCAATCACTCTACGCCTGTCATTTCGGGCAACCGACTGGAAAAATTTCTTCCAGTCGGGGATCGACTCAAGATTGCCCTCCCTGCTTTCCTGGATGGATACTTCGCAAGGTTCGATCTTCATTTCCCAGGTTCCCAATTTCGCGGCTTCCAGTGCAAGCCGGAAATGCTGTTCATTTTTTATCAGCAGCATATCTTTTTCATAGCGTTCCATGCTGATCTGAATCATGACATGCAGCTCTCTATCGGAAAATGGCTTTAACAGATATCCATAAGGTCTGGTTTCTTTTGCCCTGTTCAGCGTTTTTTCTTCAGAGTAAGCGGTCAGATAAATGACCGGAATATTGTGCATTTTCTGCATTCTGGCGGCTACTTCCACGCCATCCATCCTGCCCTGTATATGGATATCCATTAACACGACATTGGGCGCTTCCTTCTCCGCCAGATCAAGTGCTCTGCTGCCGTTGGCCGCCATGCCGGCGACCCGGTAGCCCAGCTTCGTCAAACGCCTTTTCAGATCAAGCGCGACGACCTGCTCATCTTCCACGATTAATATACTGATGCAGTTATCCATAATTTCTTCCGCCACTGATTATTTCTTTTCAGCAATTCATAAAAACGCAAACCGATGATGCCGCCAGCAGCATAAGGTGAGAGCGTTGTGCAAAAATCGTTACAGATTTTTATAACTGATTGTTTTTATTATTTCTGGATTTAATAAACCAAGGCTCCACAGCGGTTTTTGTCAGTTATTTCCGGCACCCAATGTCCTGCATAGGACTACAAAGAACCCTTACTATTGATGGAGTTACATCAATAATGCGCTTTCCGGCGGATAATTTACCACACATGACTGCAAAAACATGACTTTTAGGAAATGATCGCGGACTGTTTTATACGTTCCGGATTGATTGAAGGCTCGTCAATTCGTTATATATTAACGGTAAGATGATTGATTGATTAGTATAGATGAGTAAAGTTTTATTAGTTCGCCAAAAAGGCTGCTAAAACTTTTACTAATCGTCTTTTAGCAATAATATCTGGTCTTGTGATGATCATTTCAATCTCGAAAAGAACATGCACAGGCTCTGAAAAAGGCCGTTGAAATCTGCTCCCTCTTTATGATCTCAGCAGCCTTTAAAAGCAGGATAATGCAATCAGCAAAATGTATATTTAACTATCCTGCTATGAATTTTAATAAGTAAAGTAAGTCGTGCTTTTTACAAAGCGTAATGGTTACGACTGTTTCAATTTTCGACCGAAATAAACTAATCCTATCATCAGCAACATTACAGGCGCAGGTTCAGTTAAAAATACAGGCTGACTAGTCGGATTGATCTGGGCATCAAAAAACACCCATTCGTAAACACGATTAACAGCATTGACTCCACCGTCATGTGCTTCAATCTCGATGATGTTATGATCTGTTGGATCACCCGCAAGTATATCGTTCAAATACTGATCAAAGTTCATAGCCATCGGTATCGGCTGCCCGCGACTATCCTTGTGGTCATCGAGCAAGTAGGTACCTACCTCATGTCCATTGACCTTCAGTTTCATCCAGTCGTCCGCAGCGACCCATGCATATGTTTGGCCACCACCTGCAAAAGTGCTTGTTTGCAGGTCAAATTCATATTTGAAGTACACTGTATCTGGCCCGGACATACCATCCGGAGTGGTATTAGGCGCTGCATACCACATCAATTGCGCATTTGTGGTACCAATATCGGGAATAATCCCGCCATTCAAATTTGGATTAGGGGTTGTGATGGGATTTGGATAGGGAGCATAGGCAGGAATCCAGTTGATCCCGTCAGTACTTGCCTGCCAGCCGCTGCCATCGGCATTACCTGAACCACTCACGATATCCAGCACCCTGTGCGCGTTCGCTGATGCGGTACAAGTCATGATTGCGACAGCAACTACTACTGGAAACAGTTTGCGAATCTTCTGCTGGATATTCATTATAGTTTTCCTTGGAGATGGTAGATAAAAACACACGAGGCCCCTCAAAAAAACCGCAGCAATTTCCCGGATAACAAATCGCACGCTTTGCCGACCGCAGGATATCTCAGATGAAAAATCGAACATTTAAACGCTTAGATCCTGATTAGCGGCTTTTTCAAAATAACCACACCTTAAACTCTATCAGAAACAAGTAGATTAAAAAAATACGTACGAACACGTATATACACAACATGTGTCAAATGATTATGACTGCTCGGAATTTTGAAATAGCAGATTACCTTCCTGTTTATACAAAAACTACAATGGATCAAAAGAATATTCCGGCGAACAAAAATTCACCGTCAATCACCCCGTCGCCAGCTGTGAAACCTTTCCACCCAACGCAGGATTTTTTGCGGCGCATGCGCGCGCTTCCATTCCCCGGCGGCGTATTTGTTGGCTTCCGGCCAGGTCGGGTAAGTGTGGATGGTGCCGAGGATTTTGTTGAGGCCGAGGCCATGCTTCATCGCCAGCACATATTCCGCAAGCAGGTCGCCGGCGTGCTCGCCGACGATGGTGACGCCCAGGATGCGGTCTTTGCCGGGTACGGTCAGTATCTTGACAAAGCCGTGCGCCGCTTCGTCGGTGATGGCGCGATCCAGGTCCTCAAGATTATACCGCGTGACTTCCACCGCGATGCCGCGTGCGCTGGCTTCAGCTTCGGACAATCCCACGCGCGCGACTTCCGGATCGGTAAACGTTGTCCACGGCATCACGGAATAGTCAACCTTGAAGCGTTTGAAATCACCGAACAGCGCGTTAACCGAGGCATACCACGCCTGATGCGCCGCCGCATGCGTGAACTGATACGGCCCGGCGACATCACCGCAGGCGTAGATATTCGGATACAGCGTTTGCAGCCATACGTTGGTTTCGATGGTACGTCGCGCTGTCGTGGGAATGCCGAGTTCTTCAAGGCCGAACCCTTCGGTGCGCGGCGCCCGCCCGACCGCACACAGCAATGCATCAAACGGCAGCGCAGTTTCGTTGCCGCCCGCATCCGCCACGATCAGTTGCTGCCGGTTGGTTTCCGCGTCTATCTCACAGCGCACGGCTTTGGTCTGCGTCAGCATCTGCACGCCGTCAGCCAGCAACGCCGCTTTTACCAGCGCCCTGGCATCGTCGTCCTCGCGCTGCATGATATCGCCCTGCTCAACCTGCGTGATCTGGCAGCCAAGCCGCGCAAAAGCCTGTGCGAGTTCGCAGCCGATCGGCCCGCCACCCAGCACCACTAGCCGCTCCGGACGCTCCGTCAGTGACCAGATGGTGTCGGAAGTATAATAACGCACGGATTCCAGCCCCGGAATGTCCGGAATTGCCGGGCTTGCGCCGGTGGCGATGACAATCGCGCGCGTCGTCAATATCCGGCCATCGACTTCGACTGTCCACGGCGATGTGATTCTGGCCCGCCCCTCGATCACTTCAACGCCAAGCCGGGTATAACGTTCGATGGAATCATGCGGTTCCACGGTTTTGATCACGCGCTGCACACGCGCCATGACATCGGCAAAATCGTAATCCACTTGCATCTGTTTCATGCCGAGTGCGGCGGATTGTTGTATCTGCTTGATGAATCTGGCAGAACGGAGCAGTGCCTTGGACGGCACGCAACCGTAATTCAGGCAATCACCGCCCATTTTATGGCTTTCGATCAAGGTGACTTTTGCTTTCACCGCCGCAGCGATATACGCCGTAACTAGTCCCGCAGCACCCGCACCAATTACCACGAGATTACGGTCGAAGGCTTTCGGCCGCGGCCATTGTGCATACAGGCGGCGCGTTCTGACCAGCCCCATTCCCCAGCGCGCGAGCCACGGAAATACAGCCAGCAGCGTGAACGACAGAATCAATCCCGGAGACAGGATATCGGACAGGTTGCTGATCGACGCCAGTTGCGTGCCGGCATTGACATACACCGCGCTGCCCGCAAGCATGCCGGTCAGACTGGCCCAGAAAAACGTCCGGCTGCGAATGGCGGTCAGTCCCATCAACAGATTGATCAGGAAAAACGGGAATGCGGGCACCAGACGCAGCGAAAATAAATAAAACGCACCGTCGCGCGCCAAGCCGTTATTGATCGTTTCCAACCGATCGCCGAAACGCCGCTGCACCGCATCGCGCAAAACATAACGCGCCGCCCAGAATGCCAGCGTTGCGCCAATCGTCGCGGAGATCAGTACCACCGGCACGCCGACCCATAAATCGAACATCGCGCCGCCCGCCAGCGACATCACCGCCGCACCCGGCAGCGACAGCGCCGCCATGACGATGTACGTCAGCGAATAAAGGAAAATGATGTAAAGCGGCTCAGCTTCATAAGCCTGTTGCAATGCATCATGACTGTCCTTCAAAACATTCAGACTGAAATAACGATGCAGCTCAAACGTATAAAACAGCAGAATTACCAGGACTAACAACCCGACCAACAACCAGCGCTTGCTTACACGTTTATTCATCCAGGTTGTCCTTTTGTTTTATTTTAATTCACTACACGAAGCGCCGAATTTGAAACAACTGTAGCAGCGATGGTGTTTCATGCTGACGGGAATCCGCAGGCTTTCGGTTAATGTATCCGCCAGCGCATAATCCGGATCGTCGTCTACCAGCGTGCACGCATAAACGCGGCACCGGTGATTCTGCTTGACCACCATGCGGCTGAACGCACACATGAATGCGCGACGCGAAGATTCGGTCTGATAATCGGTCATGCAGCTTTGCGTGATCTGCGGCGCAGCAATGACGGCTTCGGGCGGATAAAATTCGGGAAATTCAATCCGGTGCAAATCTGCCGGTAACCCTGCATGGCGAAAAACTTCCGCATAGCGTTGCGCAACCTTGTCCGACGGCATATCCGTCATCATCTGACTGGCCACCGACAGATGAAATCCCATCGCGTGCAGTTCGCGCATGCCTGCCAGTGCCTGGGCAAACATGCCCGCGCCACGCCCCCGGTCATGCGCTGCGGCGTCGTAATGATCGAGACTGACACGGAAATGCAGCGGATGCGCATAATCGCGCAGCGGCTCCAGTTGACTGATGCGTTTCATCAGCGGCTCGGTCGCATTGGTCAGCACCAGACAGGGACGGTGACGCAACGCATAATCCAGAATGCGAACCATATCCTTGTTAATGAACGGTTCGCCGCCGGTAAACGAAAATTGCTTTACCCCCAGCACCAGCGCTTCATCGATATACGGCCCGACATCGTCAAAACGCATTAATTGCAGTCGATCGTCGCCAGGTTTCGAGCCTTCCAGACAGAACGGACACGCCAGATTACACGCCGTGCCGGTATGAAACCACAGCTCATCAAGTGCATGCGTATGAATAAAACCGCGCGACTGACCTTCCGCAGTACGGTGCCAGGCTGACGAACGCTGCTGCTGAAGCACAACCGGATCGCTGCGATTCATGATCAACAGCAGCCGCTGCTTGCGGGCGCGCCTGTCGCATCGTCATCGAACGGTATGCCCATGCCGCACCCTGGAAAAATGCCGTAATGGCGGTCAAAATTCCCGTAAAACTCGAAATGATCGGCAAAGCGAGTGTCATACAGCATGCGCCAGGTATTGCCGCATACGGTGAACTGCTTGCCGGTTTCGATGAAATGATGCTTGTCCAGTACGAAGGCATGCGGATGATGCGGAATCGTGCCGCGATAGACCACCGACTGGCCGTGATCCTCGCAGGCCAGTTCGAGTTCGGGCAGTTTGAACAGCCGGTAGGTCGCCGAATAAAAACGGATATTGCCGGTTTTGTCCTGCAACTGAGGATTGGCTATGGTAACCGGACGGTCGTCAACCAGACGCGGATCGATAAAACCCTGCGCACGCGCCAGCGGCACAAAATCGTTCCAGTACAATGCACCACTCAGGCATTCACCGTACAGCACCGGATCATTGACCAGCGCTTTCGGAATGCGCCTGTCGCTGTAGACATCGGAGAAGTATAACTCGCCGCCCGGCTTCAACACCCGATAGGCTTCACGCAGCACCGCCGCCTTGTCCGGTGCAAGATTGATCACGCAATTGGACACGATCAGGTCAATGCTGTTATCGGCCAGCGCCAGCTCATCAAGTTGTTCGATATAGCCATTCACAAACTGCACATTGCTGTGCCGGTAGCCAAATGTCTGCTGGTGAAACTGTTCATGTCTGCGCGCCACGGCAAGCTGCTCTTCGGTCATATCCACGCCGATCACCCGGCCATTCTCGCCGACAAGTTGAGACAACACATAAACATCGCGCCCCGCGCCGCAACCGAGATCAAGTATCGTCAAACCTTCAAGATGCTGCGGCAACACCAGTCCGCAACCGTAATACCGCGTCAGTACTTCATCATGCACTCTCGCCAGCAGCGGCTTGACATACTCCGGCAGGCTGGTATCGGTGCAACAGGCGTTGGTTTGCAGATCATGGCTGCCGGATAATGTTTCACCGTAATATTTCTGGACTGTTTCTTGCATCATTGTCATTACCTGTTAAGAATTGATTGCTTATCAAAAATTGTGCTGCTGTATTTCATCGATTACCGGTTTCGTATTTCGCCGCCAGTGTCTCGGGCGCTACGCCCGAGGCGAATTTTAACGCGAGCCGGCGATTATGCCAGGTACGCCGCCACCAGCCGTCGCGTTGCCAGCGGCGCGGATTGACATAGATCGGTTCACGCAGCGCGACAAAACGACCCAGACGGCGCGCGTTGCGGACGAGCGGCACTTCCTCGAACAGCGGCCAGGGCGCATGACCGCCAGCCGCGCGATAACTGTCCCGCAGCATGAACAGCCCTTGATCGCCATAAGGCACGCCCCACCGACAGCGCAATGCGATCGCCGGTTCAAGAATCAGTGCGGGCCATTCACGCGGCACTGCAAAACGGAAACGGAAAAATCCACCGGTCGCGCCCTGATCAATCGCCCGAGACATCGCTGCAAAGGCAGTGGAAGTAATCTGCATGTCCGCATGCAGAAACCACAGCACCTCACCCCGCGCTGCCAACGCACCGGCCAGCAGTTGTCGTCCCCGGCAAGGTTCGCCAGCCAGCCAGCGCGCCTTATGGTCGCGGCAAATCGAACGGCAGGATGCGCTTGCAGCGCCATCCACGACAATAATTTCCGGCGGTGAAACCGCGGATATCGTTTGTAACTGGCCCAGCAGAATTGTCAGTTGCGTCTCATCGCGATAGCAGGGAATGATAATACTGAATCCGGGAGGCTGTCGGAGAATAGCGACCGTAGCGAGGGCGAGGCTGGTTGAGCGGGATTTTTCGATCATTTGAGGCGAATAGTCGTTCTATTCAATGAAAAGGATCGGAAAATCGAGCCAACCGGAATCGTCCGCAGTAGATCAGTCTATTCTCGGACAGTCTCCTAGGCATGCGCACGGCTTTTGTCATCATCCATTGCTGATCGCATTTTCACGGCCAATGCGTGCAAAGCACGCCGCGCCGGCCGGTTATCGCCGGTCAGCCAGTCTGCCAGACGCAGAAAATCATCCGGCTCATCAATATCATACCCTTCCCGCGCCATGTACACCGAAATACCGGCCATCCGGCAGGCATCGGCCAATCCGGCACTCAATCTCTCCGTGCTCCAGGGCAATGCGGACAAATCCGGCCAGCACCTGCCGTTTGCCATCAATACCACACCACCGTCAGCAGCGGGCATCAACACGACATTATCGTTCTTCAGTTGCCGATCCACCGCGCAATAATCCTCCAAAACCAATCCGGGCGAATCACTGCCGATAAAAACGAGCCGCGACATGCCGCGGCTACGCAAAGTCTGATCCAGCGCATTCAGCCGCTGGCCCAGATTACCTTCAATTTGCGGCAGCACATGGCACGCACGTCCGATACGGTCGGCCTGCTCCTGCGCCCAGGCGGCATCTTCCTGATGCGCAGGTGACAATACCACCGTACCCGGCCACGCAACAGCATCTTCGAGAGCGCAAGCCAGCAACGCCCGAGCGATTTCATGTGTCAGCCGCGCGCCGAAGCGTACCGCAAGCCTCTGCTTGCCAAAGCCCGGCTGCGGCTTCTTACAGACAATCACCAACGCTGTTTCGGTCATGATAATAGGAATTTCCGCTTATTCATTGATACATTCGCTGCTCAAGGTTCGTTAAGTCGTACCACTGTGCTCATCCTTACAGACCGTGAGGCAAATTAAAAATTGCGTCCTGATGCACTTTTATCTTTGGTGTTTTATCACTATACTTCACAATTTTTTTATACACATAATGTTATAATGGTTATTGTAGTTATACGCGTGCATTCCATCCGCTGTTGACAAAACACTAAAAACAAACGCGAAAATCGTACGGAATATTGTAAATCGTATCGACACCCCGAATAAGATACATCGTGCAACGGCAATACGGCAACCCCGGACACAGCGGGCCGGATAGCATAATTCTTCATTCAACTATCCATAAAAAAGGAATCGACTCTATAAACAGACAAGTCAGACCGGATCCACACTGAATCTCGCCTGCGCATCACAAAAAGCTTAACGAACGATCCAAATAATCAGAAGATTTTTTAGAAACAAAGGAGTACATGATGAACATAACCAAAAAGATTGCGCATGTCGACGATGACGCAGATATTCGTGATGCAGTAGCCCGCATATTGCGCAAAAAAGGTTACGAGGTCACTCAATATCTTACGATGCGGGATTTTATCGCTTCGCTTGAAACAGGTGCCGAGCACCCCGACCTGGCCATACTCGATGTCATGGTGGAATCCATGGATGCAGGGCTTACAGCTTACGTTGAAATCCACGCAAGACATCCGAAAATTCAAACCATCTTTCTGACATCTCTGGGCGACATGATCAGACCGTATTTTGACAAAACATCAAACGAATGGGTTTGTGTGATGGAGAAACCGGTTGAGCCTGAAAGCCTGCTCGGTGTAATTGAAGATCGGCTCAATTATACAGCCGCCCAGTAATTGAAAACCCCGGCATTTTCGAACAACGTATATTAATAGGACCGTACCATGGCTATCGCTAAATTCTCCTGGAGTCAAAACCAGCAAAAGGCGATTTTATCCAGAAATAAAGAAAATGCCTGCAAGCTCAACGATGAAATCCTGATCAGCAATATCCGCTGGTTTATTATTTTCCGCTGGGGCGTTATCGGCGCATTGATTTTAATCCACATACTCGCGCTGATCACTCCGGATACACTGATACAGTTCCGCATCATCGAAGAAAACAACTGGCCGCTGACGATTACATTAATACTGAGTCTGGCCAATCTTGGCTACCGCTACGCGCTCGATAAGTGCAAGCCGGGCAGATTCAATTCTCCCACGATTAACCTGTGGACGCAGATCATCGTCGACCTGATCTGTCTGTCGGTCGTCGTGCATTTTATCGGCAGCACCGCCACGCCGGCGCCATTCTTTTACATACTGCATATCGCGCTGGCCTGTATTTTCTTTTCCACACTGGAGAGTCTGCTGGTTGCGGTTACGGTCAGCATCATGTACACGATCGTACTGCTGGCAGAATACACGTTGTCCATACAGATCCCGCAATCGATTTTAATTGATCCCGCATTGATGAATGACAGCAAAATCAAAAACCATTTGCTGTTCTGGATGACCGCGCTGAACATCCTGTTCTTTACTGTCTGGTACGTTGTTTCGAGACTCTCACTGGTCGTACGCGCGCATGAAAACCGGCTGACGGAAGCCTATCAGCAGATTAATCAGGCGCAGCAGGAAAAAGATCAATATGCCGTACTGATGACGCACCAGCTTAAATCCCCGCTGGATGCCATTCGCAGTAAAATCAATCTGATCAAGGGCGGTTACTGCGGCGAAGTCACGCCCGAGATTGACGAAATCGTACGGAAAGTTGACCAGCGCGCCGCAAACATGGCCGGCCTGATACTGGACCTGCTCAGATTACAGCGTTTAAAAGAAACCTGCTCCTGTACGGCGGAGATAAAACCGGTAAAAATCAGCAGAGCATTGCAAAAATGTCTGGAAAAGCTGACTCCGGTTATCAATACCAAATCGATTATTCTCAATGTTTCCATTGATGACTTTATCTATAAAGGCATACGCGATCAGATTGAAATCCTGCTGGAAAATATCATCTCCAATGCCGTGACCTACTCGCATCAGAATGGCATCGTGGAAATCACATCCAGAGTGGATGCGAACACCAGGACAGCGATGATAACCATTACCGATCACGGTATCGGTATCGACCCAGAAGACTTGCCGAATATCTTCAACGAATATTTTTATTCACCACGCGCGGCGTTACATAATAATGCTACCAGCGGCCTCGGTTTGTCGATCGTCAAGATCGCGGCGCAGAACAACAAGCTGGACATCAACGTCGCCAGCGAACCCGGCAAAGGCACTACATTCACCATTCTGTTTCCGGCAGTCCAGCTGCCCGCAATTATGGAAGAAGAATACGAACGCAGCAGCGCGCCTATCGGCAGGCCGCTTGTGGAGTGATCAACGTGGAGATGCGCCGGACTTTACGGCGCCATAAAGCGCCAGTGTGCCAAACAGCGTATTGAACGACCGCAACTGACTGATTTCGCAAAACCCTGCCTGCTCGAAGACTTCCGTTAGTCTTCCGGAAACATTGTCGCGAGTGGAGGCGAAGCCATCCACCAGCTGCACCATGTAAAACAAACCGCGCATCAACCGGTTTTCCGCACGCCCCCAATCGAGCACATGCAGCGTGCCGCCCGGCCTCAATATCCGATACATTTCGCGCGCCGCCTGCTGCTTGCCTTCCCAGTCCAGGTGATGAAAAAACAGACTGGAAACCACACCATCGAAACACGCATCGGAATACGGCAGGTTCTGCGCATAGGCCCGGACAAACTGTATACCCATCCTTCGCCGCGCTGCCTTATACGCGGCGCGTGACAACATGTCCGCATCACAATCAAGCGCAGCAACCTGCGCAGCGGGAAAACGCCGCTTGATCGCCATCGCCAGGTTTCCGGTACCACTGGCAACATCCAGTATTCGGTCGTTTCGGGCAAACTGCGCGCAGTCGGTCAATGCGTTCAGATAATAATCCCCACCACCGGCAAGCGCGGCAACGCCGTCATATAACGGTGTCAGCCAATGATGCCCCAGCGCAGGTATATATTTACGTCCACCGGAGAATTGCGGCGGCTTTTTCTGTTGCGTCATAAGTCAATATCTTCGGAACACGTGTTCAGATTTTCACGGCTTCAAGCGGGTGCCACAACTGCGCTGCACCGCGAACGCCGGAACTATCGCCGTGGGTATTCCGCAGCACCGGCGTAATAAGCTCGTCATTAAAAACATAATGCGCGATGCACTGACGCTCTTCCGTATAGAGTCTTTCCACATTGGACAAACCACCGCCCAGGATAATCGCATCCGGATCAAGAATATTGATCACCATCGCCATGGCGCGGCCGAAACGGTCGAAAAAACGCTGCATGGCCGCTTCTGCTGCGCCATCGCCCTGTTCCGCAAGCACCACGACATCACTGGCCGCCAGCGCGGCATTCCCACCATGACGATGGAAATCGGCAGCCAGTCCCGGGCCGGAAATCAGCGTTTCCACACAACCGCTTTGACCACAGTAACACTGCGGCCCGCCACGCTCCAGAATATTGTGCCCCCATTCGCCACCGATATGCTGACCCCCCTGATGCAACTGCCCGTTGAACACCACGCCGCCGCCAACACCGGTACCCATGATTACACCGAAAACCACTCCAAAATCTTTTCCTGCGCCATCGAGCGCTTCACTCAACGCAAAACAGTTGGCATCATTGGCAATGCGCAGCGGACGCTTCAGCAGCATCTGCAAATCTTCCCGCAACGGCTGCCCGTTCAAACAGATCGTATTGGAATTCTTCATACGGCCTGTGACCGTCGAAATGGCACCCGGCGTGCCTATACCCACGGTGCATTGTGCCCCCGCTTCGGTTTCAAGATCAGCCACCAGCTGCGCAATATCGCCCAAAATGGCTCGATAGCCCGCGGACTGTCGCGTTGCCACGCGTTTTCTCAGCAACTCGGCGCCGTCATGATCCAACACCACGCCTTCTATTTTGCTTCCACCCAGATCAATACCGATACGCATGCTTTTATACCACTTGTGATGTTGATTTTATCCTGTCAGACCCAGAATTAAATTCGTTATTTTTATCTCCGTACGCCCCCAAAACCGCGACACTGCAAAGCCTGGACGAGCAGGTAAGCAACGGCTTTTTTGGACTGGAAATCCTACAGTTCTGCCACGACCGTGAAGAAAGCCGGAGGATGATGCAATTTCCCGCCGAGCATCGTCGTAGTGCATAAAGCACAGGCCAACGTTGAAACGATTCTAGCCGATCTGTACACGCAGGTCATTCCCGTTCTCGAAGCGCAGTATACGGGGTTAAAAATCGAAGCTGGCCAGAAACTTTTCCGGACAAAACACTTTGCCAAAGGCGGCGTGATCGTTTCTGCCCGCAACATTTCTCATATTCAATCGTTGAACAGGCTTTTGATGACTTCATTGCGGTTAGGAAGAAACTGAAAGCCCGTACGCTCTATGATTATCAGCGCATCATGAAAACCGTGTTTGCCGACTGGCAAAACAAAGCCATGCTGAAAATTAATAAAGACATGGTTGCCAAACGTCACAGTAAAATCGGCACTGAACATGGTGAAGCTCATGCCAATTTATCCATGCGCTTTCTACGCGCCCTGTTTAATTTTGCCATTGCACAGTACGAAGACGGTAACGGTCATTCCATTTTGCGGGAAAATCCCGTGATACGGCTTACACAAACCCGTGCTTGGTATCGCGTGGAACGCCGCCAGACTGTTATCAAACCGCATGAACTTGAACCCTGGTTTAACACGGTCATGAGTCAAAAAAATGACGTCACCAGCCAAAACCGCGAAACCATTCGAGATTATTTATTGCTGGTACTTTTTACCGGATTAAGACGCGAAGAAGCCGCACGGATGACCTGGAACAATGTAGACCTGAAAGCCAGAACTTTAAAAGTAACTGATACTAAAAACCATCAGGATCATACCCTGCCCTTGTCCGATTTTCTTTTTGACCTGCTACAACGACGAGAAAATAACGCTATCAACGAATTCGTATTTCAGAGAGCCAATGGAACCGGCTATATTTCTGAGCAACGCAAGCAGCTTGCCAAAATTATTAAAGAATCTGGTGTTTCGTTCACGATTCATGATTTACGCCGGACATTTGTAACCGTTGCCGAAAGCCTGGATATTTCGGCTTATGCAGTCAAACGCCTGGTCAATCACAAAATGAGTAGTGATATTACTGCCGGTTACATCGTAACTGACGTGGAAAGATTAAGACAGCCGATGCAAAAAATTACTGACTATATGCTTAAATGTGCAGGCCATAAACCATCTGCAACCGTAACCGATTTAAATCAAATACAATCCAATAAAATATCTTGACAACATACGGCATTGCCGTATCATTAAGAACCAATGTATACCATTGCAGAAACGGAAATCTTCAGCCGTTATGTCAGCGATTACTGGACTGAAGAAGAACGTGCAGCCTTTGCCGCATGGATTGCAGAGCATTATGACGCAGGAGATATCATTCGCGGCTCGGGTGGTTGCCGTAAAGTTCGCTGGTCACGCAAAGGTATAGGCAAAAGCGGCGGTATACGGGTGATTTATTACAACATGCTTGAGGATGGCACAATCTGGTTGCTGCTGATTTACGCCAAAAACAAGTACGAGAATATACCGACACATTTAATCAAAGCAATTAAGGAAAAGATAACATGCCCATGACTGAAAAAGAATTAAAGAAGCGAGATGCCGAACGCGATTTGGGTGCAGAACTATTAGAATCGGTTACGCAAATGAAAGCAGGACGCGCCAGCCGAATTCACAAGGTTGAGGTTTCACCGGTCGTTTCAGCCCGCTTAAAATCTGGCTTGTCACAATCAGACTTTGCAAAACTTTTGGGTGTATCAATCAGAACTTTACAGGATTGGGAACAAGGCCGCCGACAACCCAGTGGCGCAGCTAAAACATTGATTGCCATTGCCGAGCATCGCCCCGATGTTTTAAAAGAAATTGCGATTTAACTATCCCTTGCCGAGCCTAAACAAAAAGTTTTAAAACCATAAAACATGAAACCAACAAGACCATTGACTGGTTCAGAATTAGAAGCATGGGAAAATAGCCGGAATCTGGAAACTGAATTGCTGGAATCCGTACGCCAGATGATTGCAAGAAAAGGCCGCGTCGTCTTTTCACAAGGCACATTTGTAAAAAAGAAAATCACCGATAACAATAGTTCTGTTTAGGCTAAACACCAATATAACCCATAATTTCATTTCATCCAGTTGCCACCGCGTAGCGGCTCGCCCTTGACAGGCTGCTGCCGCTCAAGACAATAAATGTACAGGAAGGATTGAAGTGCAGCTGTTGTTACATCGCGCAATTGACCATCCAAGAAGCACAGCTACTTTTCCCCAAAATCCATCCCAAGGCTTCAATCCTTCATGCATAACCACGCTTTTGAGCGGCAGCAGCCTGTCAAGGGTGGCAATCAATACGATAAGCCAGAAATCGTTTCTTCTTAAGAGCACCATACATTAGCCGTCAATTACTCTATTGACTTATAACGTGGTTAATTGACTATGCCCATTAAAAATAACCCTGATTTTAAAACTGTCTGGCAACTAGCACATAACTGGGTAGGTGAAGAATCCGATAAAACTGATCCTCTTGCAATTTCACCGGCGCTTAGTTCTACTTTGTCAGATTCAAATAATTCCAATGAGGCATAAAGTTGATGTATA